>JAJZPE010000091.1 GCA_021811325.1 Bacillota bacterium | reverse complement strand
TTCCCCCGTTTGCCGCCCGCCGTCACGGCATTTTCAGCGGCTGCGGACGACTCGCCCGCCGAGTCTCTGTTCGGCCAGAGCACACAGGCTTTCGTAACGGGCCCGGTCGAACGGCGGCAGGGCCGCCAGGGCGGTCTTGACCCCCTGGGGCCGGAAGGGGATGAGCCGTAGCCGGGTATACGCGTTCAACCTCTTGACCAGCTTAGCGATTCCGGCGACCTCGGCCTCGTCGTCGGTGAACCCCTCGACGAGCACCGTTCGGACCTCGTAGAGGAGTCCCCTCCGCGAGGTCCGTTCGATGTTCTCCAGGATGAGCCGGTTGTCACCCCCGGTCAGCCGGGCGTGCAACCCGCGATCGAGGGCCTTGAGGTCGAACATGAAGCCGTCGGTCACGGCCGAGAGGGCGGCGAGGGCCTCCGGGTCCATCTGGCCGTTGGTGTCCACGAAGGTCGTCAGGGCGGTGTCCGCCTTGACCCGGCGGAACAGCTCGATGACGAACTCATCCTGCAGGGTGCACTCGCCGCCGGAGACGGTCACCCCGTCGAGGAAGTCCCGCACCTCGAGGAGCCGGGCATGGATGTCGGCCACGTCCGCCTGGCGGTACTTGGGCGACGAGAAATGCGGGCAGACCTTGAGGCAGGTGTCGCAGTTCCGGCAGCGCCCGGGGTCGTGGATGACGCGCCCGCCGACCAGGCTGAGGGCCCCGGCCGGGCAGGTGGCCACGCAGTCGCCGCAGGCCACGCACAGCCGCTGGGTCTCCGGGTTGTGGCAGTACAGGCAGGCCAGGTTGCAGCCCTGGAGGAAGACGACAAAGCGGCTCCCCGGCCCGTCGATCAGGGAGTGCTCGATGACCCTATTGACATTCGCCTTCACGGAAGGTCCTGACCCTTCTCTCCAGCGTTCGGTTGTTCTTCAGGCTGTCCGCGCCCAGTTTGACGGTGCCCTCGCGGACTTGCTCGCCGCGGAGGCAACGCTCGGCGTCGCAGCGCTTGACCAGATAGCCGGTGATTCGGATGAGTTCGGAGTCGGACGTGTTCAGGGCCATGATCCGCAGGCCGTGCTTCATGGCCCCGCGGACGACCCGCAGCACGCCGTCGAGGTTGTCCCGAGCGGTCGAGTCGAAGATGTAGATGTCGCTGACCCCGGTATCGAAGAACCGCTGCAGCGTGCTCTCCAACCGGATCTGGTCGAAGAGGCCGGGCTCATCGCCGATGCGGATGCGCACGCCGGCCGTGACCTCCACGTCGGTGTCGATGCCGGATTGGGCGTGGACGCCGATCTTGCCGCCGAAGGCCTCGCCATGGGCGGCCGGATGCGCCTTGACGAGTTCGTGGGCCCGGGCCATGACGGCCTCGGCCATCTGGTCGGCCGCCCTGTCGTGGCCCATGCGCAGACCGCCGGTCAGGGCCTGGACCCCTTCGTAGAGTCCGAAGAATCCGGCCATGGCAGTGAAGTTCTTCAGGTCGATCAGGCCTTCCTGGGCCAGGAACGAGGCGTCGAAGAAGCCCACCTCTTCGACGATGAACCTGATCCGAGCGTTGATGAGCTCGCACAGGCCATCGACCGCCTCAGGGAGCTTGTCGCGCATGAAGTCTTCGAAGTCCCGGGCCCGCCGGGCGACTTCCTTGAAGTTCAGCCGGACCAGGGTGAAGCTGCCGCCGCCGATCTTCAGGGTGTTGTAGCAACTGGCGATGCCGTAGTCCCCGCCAAAGACTCGGGTGAGCTCTTGGTGGTTGACGAAGTATGGTTTGGAGGTCTCGAGGGCCGCGGCCACAGCCTGCCTGGCGAAGTCGGGAGGGGTCTCCGGGCCGAACTTAAGAGACAGGTTGGGCACGGCTTTCTTCAGTTCGCCCTCGAGCTTCAGGACCAGCCGGCCGATGGTCGTCGCCCGCGGCCCGATGTTCATGTGGACGAAGGCGTCGGGCAGCGTCCGGTCGATGTTGATGAGGAACATCCGGAGCAGGCGTTCCAATTCGGCCGGGCCGACGGTGTCGACGAACCTCTCGAGGACGTCGTCGATCTGGCCAAGGTAGACTGGATAACCGGTGACCGACGGGACGTGTCGGTACAAGATGAGCAAGGCGTTGACGGCCTCGTACAGGTCCCCGGGGGGCGCGAGGTCCAGGTGACGGCTGCCCTGGCGGATGAACTTGACGTAGTCCGGCAGGATGTAGCGCGGCCGATAGGGCGCGTGCCCTTCGCCGAGGTCGTCGATGACGCCGCTGTCAAGCAGCGCCTGGACCTGCGGGCCGACCTTCAGGTACGGCAGGGAGTTCTCGGCCGCCGCGGCCAGTTCGTGGCGCTTCCGGGGGTAGGTCAGGCGGGGGTCTTTGAGCAGTTCGAGGACCTTGTCCACGAAGGTCACCTCCGGCTCGATTATAGCAGACGCCGGGCCTTGCGGGGGGCGTCTTGGCCATCCTTTGGCTGATAAAGTCGCTTCTCCTGGGTTTGCCGGCCCGTCCCCGTTCATTCTGCTCTTGTAAACCGCCGGCATGGTATAGTTTGTTTCGTGCCGAACGTTCTCTAGTGAACGAGGTGGAAGAGCGATGCCAAAGCCGCAGGGAGAGATAGGTGAATTATGGCGGGCAATCAACCGGGAGATCCACGACCGCTTCCGGCACGCCTTCTGGGGTCTGACCTGCCCTTCGGGGCCTTGATCAGGCTCCGGCACATCGCCGTGGAGCCGGGTGTGACCATCGGGGAGTTGGCCCGGCGGTCGGGCACGGTCAAGAGCCATGTCTCGAAGATGATGGAGCAGCTGGTCCGCCAGGGCTATGTGGAGAAGCGGACGGACCCGGCCGACCAACGGCTGGTCCGGGTGTACGTGACCCGGTCCGCCGCGGACAGCATGGCCGAGATGGAGACGCGGGCCAGGGAGGCGTGGTCGGGGGTGGTCGATGAGATTCCCGAAGCGCAACTGGAACAGGTGGTGCGCGGCCTCCGGATTCTGCTGGCCGCTCTGGAACAAGCCAACGGGAAAGCGAACCAAGACCGGACTGGAGATGGGCATCCGTGATCAAGCTCCTCAGATACCCGAGACCGTTCGCAGCCTCTGTGGCTGCTGTTTTGGGGCTCGTGTTCCTTCAGTCCCTGGCCGACCGACCCTTATGGAGTTCGAGCGCGTCAGGTTCGGTTACAAGGACGGCGTCCCCCTGATTCAGGACATGAACATCAGCGAGGAAGCCTCGAACCTCTCGCAGAGGCAGAAGCAGCTGTTTGGTAGCCCCTTCTTCGTTGGGCTCTATCGACGAGTCCCGGTGATGTCAGTTCAAGGGCCTCGAGATGCGGGGCGAGGTCCTCCAGGTTTGCGCCACCGCGGCCGCGGCGCCGCCGGCCGCGAGAGCGCTCCCTCCGACGACGGTGAAGGCGAGGCCGAGGCCCAGAGTGTCGCCGAGGACACCGATCAGCGGGAAGATGACCATCATCGCCAGACTGAAAAGAAGGCCGCCCGACGAAAGAATCGTCGCCCGGCGCTCCGACGGAGCCAAGGCATTGATGGCGCTGCTGAACAGGGGGTACTGGCCTTCCGCAAGGCCGTTGACGGCGATCAGGAAGACCACCGCGACCAGCCCGGCAGTCGGGCCCGACCAGCGGGGGAGGAGCCCGGCCAGGAGTATGGCCGCCGGAATCATGGCCGAGCTGGCCAAGAGGGTGCGGGTGGCGCCGAACTTCCGTTCCAGCTGATAGACCTGTGTGGCCGGGACGACGGCGATGACTTGCCGGACCATCCCGATGACCCCGATGGCCGCCACGGTGATCCCCATTTCTTGCATGTAGCTTTGGCCGTACATGATGGCCGAGGCGGCCAGGGCCCCGGTGATGCCCCACAGTATGAGCAGGCCCGCCAGCCGGACGTCCTTGAGGTCGTGGCCCAGTTCCTGGAGGTCTCGGAGGAGGCTGATCCGGTGGGGTTCCGCGGAACTCCGGTTGATCGGGCGCTCACGCAAGGGCGCCAGGACGGCCAGGGCGACGAGGTCGGCGGCGATGGATGCGACATAAAGAAGCTGAAGGGCCTGCCGGGCGATGAGCCCGCCGACCACGGCGGCGCCCGCGCTGCCGATGAGGTAGAGCGCGTTGATGAAGCCCATGACCCGGGTGAAGTCGGCCGGCCTCTGGTCGGCCTTCATTTCGTCGTAGACGAAGGCGTCGTAGGCCCCGCTGTGGCAGTTGTAAGACCAGGCCTGAAGGCAAAAGGCCACCCCGAACCCCAGCGGGGTCCGGGCCACGAGGATGATGGCGGCCGCGACTATCGACAGGGCCCGTCCGACCATCAGGCTCACCTTTCGTCCAAAGCGGTCGGCGATCCAGCCGGTCGGTATCTCTCCGAACATCGAAGCGACGTGGAAGACTGTCTCCAGGAGGCCGATCATGGCGAAGGAGAGCCCGCGGCTCCTCAGGTAGATGACCCAGAAGGCCTGGTTGAAGCGCATCGAGAAGAGGACCATATAGGCATAGCTCAAGCTGGTGTTCAGGCGGCCGGCACGACTGGCGCGGAACTGGCCCATGGCCGGAGTTCACTCCTTCGGGGGCTCGGCCGCAGGGCGCACGGCCTTCTTCGAGTGATTCACTCCACGTGGCGTCGCCACCTGCTCTCACCTTTGAGTCGGACGGGCTCGCGGAGTTGGCGGCGCCGCGGCCCTGATCATGGTAGCGTTTGTCCCGATCCAGTTTATCGTCTTGACCGCCTGGCCGCGACCCAACACCATAGTCGGTCGGGTCCCCTCTGATAATCCCCCTTGTCTATGCTGCGGAGCGATATTTTCAGGCAAAGCAACCACCGATGTGGGAATTGTAGCCAATGTGCTGGTCTTTGGCCTTCTCGTGCCAATGATAGGTCTCATCCTCTCGCTCGTTTCTGTGGTGTTCTTGGCGATATGGTACATCCTGATTGCCCGAAGGCTCTTCCAGTTGAGGTAGCGCTGTGGCGGTCTCTCCGATGAAGTGAGACACAGCAGGGCCGTGGCATTGAGCTGGCTCACCAGAGCATGGCGCGAGGAAGACCGGCGAGGTCGAGAATCTGGGGTCAGACCCCGGTGCCTGCGGTCCTCCGGTACCGGGTACCAGAGCAACAAAAAACCACCCCGGAAAGCATCCAAGGTGGTTCTACAAACCCGCATCACTGCGGGCTTTACGCTATTGAGCCGGCGATGGGACTTGAACCCGCAACCTGCTGATTACGATTCAGCTGCTCTACCATTGAGCTACGCCGGCCTAGCAGCACAGTGAATGAGCTGCGCTGTCTATGATAGCACATTTGACGGGCGGCGGCAACCCGCGGGCGACAAGGACAAGCACGCGTCTTGGCCCGCCGTTGGGCGCTCGAGCCTGGGTCTCAGCTCAATGGGTCCGGCCCCGGCGCGGGGTCGCCTTGGCGGCCGGTCTGGACGCGCGGCCCGCCTTGCGGACCTTCGCCTTCGTCTTGGGCGCGGTGGGCGTGACGGTCTGGGCCAGCCTGCGTTCGCGCCAGGCCAGGTGGCGCTTGGCCAACTCTTCGACCTGCGCCAGATAGCGCGGGTTCTTCCGCTCTTCGCGGAGCTGACCGACCCACGGCTGCACGGCCATCCAAACGCCGATGTGCTCGCCGGTGGTCGAGTAGAAGAGGTCCTCGTTGAGCAAGCCCTGCAGGACGAGGGCCGCAAGCATATCCCAATAGCTGGTCACCTGACGGAAGTACGCGTTGGCGTCGCTCCCGGGCGGGCATTGCGCCTTGAACTCGTCGAGGGTCTTCGCCTTGAACTCTCCTGGCTGGCAACGCCAGCCAGCCTGCGGGCGGGCTGGAAAAACAATCGCCGACCGGTGGTGGCCGGTCGGCGCTGAGCGGGAGACGGGGTTCGAACCCGCGGCCTTCGGCTTGGGAAGCCGACGTTCTACCACTAAACTACTCCCGCGACAGTTTACAACGCTTATTATATCCCATCGGCAGGGTCGATGCAAGCGACGTGATTCCGGCGGTTTCGTCGGCCGACGGCTGGCAATGGTTGGCTTCAGTGATCGACCTTTGGGTCATTGTTGCATACGTTTCGAACGAGGCCGGCTAACCGGCCCTTCCCGTCCCGAATAGTCAGGATGAACAAGCGCTTGCCTCGGCGGTGGTGTTCCCACCAGCACGTGACCCAGGTCCACGTGGAGAAGGGGCGGTTCTCGGAGCTCCGCTCCAGGAGGTCGTCCCACTCGCCCCGGAGGGCGGCGAAACTACGCTCGTCGGTCACGGCCGCGACCGTGTACCCTTCCCGCTGCTTTGTCCACGGGGTCTGGCCCGACGACCGGCTGTCGTTAGCGCCGGACATTGCGGATGGTCCACCACCAGGCCCCGGCGATGACGAAGACGGCCAGGGTGATGGCCCAGGCCAGATGGGGCTTGATCAGGTTGATCACGGCTTCATAGTGCCCGCTGAAGGCGTAGGACAACCAGAGCCAGCCGGCGGTCCAGGAGGCCTCGGCGATCAACGAGTAAAAGGTGTAGGCGTCGAGTCGCATCTTGCCCAGACCGGCCGCGATGATGGTCGGAGTGCGGATGATGCCGAACCAACGGGCCACGATGATCGTGGCGCCGCCGTAACGGTCGAAGTAGCTCGCGACCTTGGACAGTTCCTTGTCGGTGACCCCGAGGCGCCGGCCGTAACGATCGACGAGGGCGCGCCCGCCGCGGCACCCGACCCAGTACCCGCCGAGGTTGCCGAGGACTTCGCCGGTGGTGGCGATCATCCAGACCACCAGGAAGCTCATCTTCCCCTGGGTCATCAGGAGCCCGGCCACGACGAAGGGGATCTCAACGGGGATGGGGAGACCCAGGCCCTCGAGGACCGTCGCCGCGAAGATGCCCGCGTAGCCGTATTTGACGGCCCAGCCGTAGAAGATACCGGCCCAGCCGCCCAGGGCGCCGAAGTCCATGGGACCCTCCTCGACCGCCGGGTCTCGTTCAGAAGGTCGTGGTCAGGGCCAGGGTCTGGGTCCTCTCCCGGCCGACCGAAACCAGTCCGATCTTGGTCCGCGTCTTGTCTTCGACCAGGGAGAGGTATCTCCTCGCGCTCTGAGGCAGTTGTTCGAAAGAGGTCAGCCGGTCCAGGTCTTCGGGCCAGCCGTCGACTTCTTCGTAGATGGGTTCGCACTCGGCCAGTTCGTCCAGGGAAGCCGGGAACTCGGTGACGGTCCCGTTCCCGCGCCGGTAGGCCGTGCAGACCTTGACCTTGTCCAGGCCGCCGAGGGTGTCGAGGCGCGTGACCGCCAGGAGCCCGATGCCGCTCGTCCGCACGGCGTACCGGACGATGACGAGGTCGAGCCAGCCGCAACGCCGCGGGCGGCCGGTGGTCGTCCCGTACTCGGCGCCGCGCCGGCGGATCCACTCGCCGGTGTCGTCGCTGAGTTCGGTCGGGAACGGCCCATCGCCTACCCGGGTGGTGTAGGACTTCATCACCCCGACCACGCGGTCGATCCTGGTCGGTCCGACGCCGGCGCCGATGCAGGCCCCGCCGGCAATGGGGTGGGAGGAAGTCACATAAGGGTACGTGCCCAGGTCGATGTCCAGAAGGGTGCCCTGGGCCCCCTCGAAGAGGACCTTCTGGCCGGCGTCGATGGCCTGGTTGATGACCAGCGAGGTGTCGGTCACGAAGGGCCGGATGCGGGCGTAGACCCGCTCGGCCTCGCGGGCGATCTCGTCGGCCTCGAAGCCCGGCTGCCCGTAGACCCGCTCGAGGATCCGGTTCTTCTCGGCCAGGGCGGCGGCGAGCTTCTCGCGAAAGGACGGCGGGTCGGCCAGGTCGCAGACCCGGAGTCCGACGCGAGCCGCCTTGTCGGCGTAGGCCGGGCCGATGCCCCGCCGGGTGGTCCCGATGCGGTTCTTACCCTTGCGCTCTTCGTCAACCTCGTCCAGGCGCCGGTGATATGGCAGGAGCAGGTGGGCCCGGTCGCTGACCTTGAGGTTGAAGGTCTTGACGCCCTGGTCCAGCAGGTAGTCGAGTTCGTGGTCGAGGACCTCGAGGTCCAACACGACGCCGTTCCCGATGACGCAGACTTTCTCGGGGTAGAAGATGCCCGATGGGATCAGGTGCAGCTTGTACTCGTGCCCCTTGACCACGACGGTGTGGCCGGCGTTGTTGCCGCCCTGGTAACGGACCACCATGTCAGCCTTCTCGGCCAGGTAGTCGGTGATCTTGCCCTTGCCTTCGTCGCCCCACTGGGCGCCGACGATTACGGTCGCCGACAACGGTTCATTCCTCCCCCGTGATACCTTCGCGTCTGAGGATCTCCCTGGCCACGTGGACGCCGGAGGCCGAGGCCTGCACGAGCCCGCGGGTGACGCCGGCCCCGTCCCCGGCGGCGAAGAGGTTCTGGACCTTGGTCTCGAGCGAATTGGACAGCTCAAGGCGTTGCGAGTAGAACTTGACCTCGACGCCGTAGAGGAGGGTGTGCCGCGAGTAGACGCCCGGGGTGATCTTGTCCATCGCCTGGAGCATCTCGAGGATGCTGGTCAGGTGGCGGTAGGGCAGGACCAGGCTCAGGTCGCCGGGCGTGGCGTCCTTCAGGGTCGGTTCGACCATGCCCCGCTGCAATCGCTTCTGGGTGGAGCGCCGGCCGGCCAGCAGATCGCCGAGGCGCTGGACGAGGACGCCGCCCCCGAGCATGTTGGCCAGGGTGGCGATGTCCTTGCCGTAGGCCAAAGGCTCTTTGAACGGCTCGGTGAACGTCTTGCTGACGAGCAAGGCGAAGTTGGTGTTCTCGGTCCGCTTGTCGGCGTAGCTGTGGCCGTTGACGGTCAGCAGCCCGCCGCTGTTCTCGATGACCACTTCCCCGTAGGGGTTGACGCAGAACGTCCGGACCTGGTCGTCGAAGGACTTCGAGTAGTAGATGAGCTTGGCTTCGTAGAGCTCACGGGTGAAGGGCTCAAGGACGACCGCGGGCAGCTCGACTCGGACGCCGATGTCGACGGGGTTGTTGGCCAATGGCAGGCCCAGCTTCTTGGCCTGGCCGGTAAACCATTCGGCCCCCTCGCGCCCCGGGACGACGACGACGTAGCGGCTTTCCACGTCCTGGCCGCGGGATAGGCGGATGCCCGTGACTCGGTCACCCTGGCG
>JAJZPE010000090.1 GCA_021811325.1 Bacillota bacterium | reverse complement strand
ATCTACCATCCACATAAAGCCCTTGGCAGACCATGGTGAGCGGGTATTGCTTGTCGCCCAAGATGTCACGGCTCGGCATCTCTTGGCGCGGAAGTCGGACGCCGATGTCATCGCCCTGGCCGAAGCACTCGCCCAGGTGGCCGGACTGCGGGACCATGAGCTGGGGGTCCACGCGACAAACGTCGCCCGGTGGAGCGCAGCCATCGCCCGCCGGTTGGGCGTGGCTTACGAGGAAGTCGACCGAATCGAGGCCGCCGCCAGCGTTCACGACATTGGAAAGATGGCCATCCCCGAGAAGATACTCTTGAAACCCGGACCCCTGGCCCCGGAGGAGAGGGCGATTGTGGAAACCCACCCCGAGATCGGTGCGGAGGTTGTGGCCAACGTCGGCGCACTTTCAACCCTGGCTCCGATGGTCAAGCACCACCATGAACGGTGGGATGGTTCGGGGTATCCAGATCGGCTGAAGGGTCCGAACATCCCTCTGGGGGCCCGGATCATAGCCGTCGCTGATGTCTATGACGCACTGGTCACGCGGCGCCCCTATCGCGAGGCCTTACCGGCCGAGGGAGCGATTGCCTACCTGGTTGAAGGTCGAGGAAAGGCGTTCGACTCCGCGGTGGTCGGCGCCCTGTTGCGGGAGCTGGTGGTGAAGGGGGAATAGACCCTCCGGCGCCCCCCGGGAGAAACGGTAATAGGACTGAAGCGCCGGCTGCCGGCCGGGCGTGGGTCGCCGCGAGGTAGCCATTCAGCGCCAGCACCCGCCTCGACGGACCGGGTTTCCAACCGCGTAGACGACGAGTCCAGAAAGAGCCGGCAAACCCAGGGGGCAGCGCCCCGACAAACCCAGGGGCGCCGGGGCGCAACTGGCCCCGGCGCCCTCTGCTCGCAACGAGCACCAGTGTGCTCCTGCTCGAAGGCTTCCTCGACGCGGTCGAAAGGAACCGGCATAGTCCGACAGGCCGCCCGGGCCGAAACAGGCCCGCGGACCGTAGCTCGCTCATGTTCGAGCAGAGGTTGTCGTAGCCGATCCGGCACTCGTGGCACTCACCGCACCTGGTGAACCCGTCGATGGAGACCCCGTCGACCCCCGGGTCGACCATCCGCTTGGTCCATTTCGGGGTGGCCGTTTGTGACAATTTTGCCGTACCCGGTCACAAACAGAAGGAATCCCGAAGATAACACCTAATATTCATAAAAATACCGGATTACAGAAAAGTCACTTACGCAGCCCGGGAGGCCAGCCATGGAAATCAATGAACGCATGGAAGCCAACGAAGGCACGGAAGCCAACGAAGGCATGGATGCCAAACAACGCTACCTCGCCAAGCCGTGGTGCAAGTTCTACCCGCCGGGAGTGCCCGAGACGGTCGAGATACCCCCAATCTCCCTGCCCTGTCTGTTCGAGCAGACGGCGGACAAGTACGCGTCCCGCGTCGCCATCCATTTCTACGGCACCAACATCAAATTCCAGGACCTCAAGGACCAGGTGCTCCGGATGGCCAACGCCCTTTCCCACCTGGGGGTCAAGAAAGGGGACAGGGTGGCCCTTTACCTGCTCAACACCCCGCAGTTCGTCATCTCGTACCTGGCGACCCTGAGGCTCGGGGCCATCCTCACGCCCATCAGCCCCGTCTACACCAGCCCCGAGGTGAAGCACCAGCTCTCCGACAGCGGGGCGAAGACCGTGATCTGCCAGGACATCCTCTTCTCCAACGTGGAGAAGACGGGTCTCAAGCTGGATCACGTGATTGTCACCGGGATCGCCGAGTACCTGCCCTGGCTCAAGCGGGCCCTGGGGAAGAGCCTCCTGGGGCGGGTGGCCAGGGACATCGAGATCCCCAAGGTCGACCTGTCGGCGGCCGACGGGGTCCATCAGTTCCAGGACCTGCTCAAGCGCTACCCGCCGACCCCGCCCGAGGTGGACCTCGACCCGCTCACCGACCTGGCCGTGCTCCCCTATACGGGGGGCACCACCGGGCCCCCGAAGGGCGCCATGCTCACCCACCGCAACCTCCTGGCCACCCAGCGCCAGACGACGGCCTTCTGGCCGGTCATGGAGCCCGGGAAGGAGGTCATCATTGCCTTCCTGCCCTTCTACCACATCTACGGGCAGATAGTGGCGATGGTCAACAGCCTCTTCCTCGGCGGCACCATGGTCCTGTTCACCACCCCGGACGTCGACGACATCATCGACGCCATCGACGACCGCGGGGCGACGGTGCTCTACGGCGTGCCGACCTTCTTCGAGTACCTCAAGGAATACCACCGCACCGGCCAGGCCGGCTGGAAGCGTCTGAAGCTCATCACCTGCGGCGCCGACACCCTCCACGAGGCCACCATCACCAGCTGGCAGGGGCGTACCGGCAGCAAGATCATGGAGGGCTACGGCATGACCGAGACCACCGCGGTCTCCCACGCCAACCCCCTGGGCCGCGGGAAGGTGGGTTCCTTCGGGATCCCGATCCCGAACGTCCTGGCCGCGGTGGTCGACCCCGACACGAACGCCTTCGTCCGGCCCGGCGAGGTGGGCGAGATGGTCCTCAGGGGCCCGAACATGATGGGCGGCTATTGGCAGAACCCCGCGGAGACCGGCCGGACGCTCGTCGACATCGACGGCGACGGGTGGCTCAAGACGGGCGACCTTGTCCGCATGGACGACGAGGGGTACTTCTTCTTCTACGACCGCAAGAAGGACCTCATCAAGTACAAGGGCTACTCCGTGTTCGCCCGGGACATCGAGGAGCACCTCATGAAGCACCCGCAGATAAAGGCGGCGGGGGTCATCGGCGTCCCCGACCCGACGGTCGGCGAGATCGTTAAGGCGGTCATCGTCCTGCAGAACGAGGCCAGAGGCAAGCTGTCGGAGGAGGATATCGTGGCGTATTGCCGCGAGGGACTCGCCCATTACAAGGTCCCGCGGATCATCGAGTTCCGGGGCGAGCTGCCCCGCACCGACGTGGGCAAGACCTCCCGACGCGAACTCCGCGAAGAGGTGGAGGCCGGCTGATGGACAGCGCCTTCTTTGAAATCGAGGGCCTCGTCAAGCGGTTCGGCGGCCTCACCGCTGTGGACGGCGTGAGTCTGTCGGTCGACATGAGCGAGGTGGTTGGGCTCATCGGCCCCAACGGCGCCGGCAAGAGCACTCTGGTGAAGCTGGCGATGGGGCTCCTGAGGCCGGACCGCGGCTCTATCCGCTTCCGCGGGCGCGAGATAACCGGGCTTCCCCCCTGGGAGATAGTCAACCTCGGCATCGCCGGCACCTTCCAGAACACGCGGCCCTTCCGCCGGATGCCGATAATCGCCAACGTCATGGTGCCGTGCCTGGCCCCGCGGGCCAGGAAGCGCGGCGAGTGGGTGAAGCGCATCGAGGCCAAGGCCCGCGACGCCCTGGAGTTCGCGGGCATCTCCGACCTCGCCTTGGAGCCGGCCTCGCACCTCTCCCACGGCGACCTGAAGCGCCTCGAGATGGCCAGGGCCATCGCCACCGAGCCCGACCTGCTCATCCTCGACGAGCCGTTCGGGGGGCTCAACCCCTCCGAGAGCGAGCTCCTGGCCAAGTCCATCAAGCGCCTCCACAAGGGCGGGCGGTTCGGCCGGCTGCACAGCGAGGGGGTGGCCATGATCATCATCGACCACAAGCTCTCGGACCTGCTGCCGATCGTCGACCGGGTCATCGTCATGCACTTCGGCCGGGTGATAGCCTCCGGCCTGCCCCAGGAGGTCGTCAACGACCCCCAGGTGATCGAGGCTTACCTGGGACGGGAGGAGGTGGAGGGCGATGGTCACCCCGCCTGAGGCGAGCAATCTGCTCGAGGTCCGGGGACTCACGGTCTGCTACGACACGGCGATGCTCCTCAATAACGTCAGCCTCTCGGTGGGCCGTGGCGAGCTGGTCGGCCTGGTCGGGCCGAACGGGGCGGGCAAGACGACGCTCCTCCGGACCGTCGCCGGCCTGGTCCGCTGGGAGAAGCAATCCAAGCAGGGCACCCGCGCGGGCAACATCACCATCGCGGGTGAGGTGCGCTTTGACGGCGAGCGCATCGACTCGCTCCCGCCCCACGTCATCGCCCGCCGCGGCCTCGTCCTGTGCCCCGAGCGGCGGCGGCCCTTCACCGAACTCACGGTGGCCGACAACCTCATGGCCGGGGCCTACCTCCAGAAGGACCGGCGCGCGCTCCGGGAGACGCTGGACATGGTCCACCAGATGTTCCCGGTCCTGAAACAGAGGGCGCGGCAGATCTCCGGCACCCTCTCCGGCGGGGAACAGCAGATGCTGGCCATCGGCCGGGCGCTGATGACCCGTCCCAGGCTGCTCTGCGTGGACGAGCCGTCCACCGGCCTCTCCCCCCTGGTGAAGAAGGAGCTGTTCGCCAAGATAAGCGAGATCAACCGGAGGGGGATCACCGTGCTCCTGGTGGAGCAGGACACGGCCCTCACCCTCTCGGTGTGCGCGCGGAGCTATGTCCTGTCGCACAGCCGCATCGTGGCCTCCGGAGCGAGACAGGACCTCCTGGCCGACCAGACGGTGCACCGGTCATACCTGGGTCTCCAGTCGCCATAAGCCGCTAAGGAGCCGCTAAGGAGCCCCTAAGGAGGACATGCCCCCTGTGCTGACAGACATCCTCATCACCACGCTCATCAACGCGAGCGTCTACGCCATGTTGGCGACGGGCTTCTCCCTCATCTTCGGGGTGGCGCGGATCATCAACCTGGCCCACACCGCCTTCTATATGCTGGCGGGTTATTTCATCTTCTCCTTCACCACCGTGCTGGGCCTCGGGCTCCTGCCCGCCATGCTCCTGTCCATCGCCCTGGTGGTGGTCATCGCCGTGCTGAGCTACCGGA
Organism: Bacillota bacterium; assembly: GCA_021811325.1. Classification (GTDB taxonomy): domain Bacteria; phylum Bacillota; class Sulfobacillia; order JAJYWN01; family JAJZPE01; genus JAJZPE01. The sequence continues at coordinate 4,397 of JAJZPE010000090.1, read as the reverse complement.
TCCTGATCGACCCCATGCGGGAGCACGAGGCCGCCGTCCTCATCATCACCGTCGCCCTGGCCATGGTCTTCCAGGAGCTCATGCTGGTCTTCTACGGGGGCCACTTCAGGAGCGTTCCCCAGTTGGTGTCGGGCTACGTGACCGTCCTCGGGGTCCGCGTCAGCAGTCAGTACGTGGTCACCATCGGCGCCCTCGTGGCCATCCTGGCGGCGGTGTGGCTGGTGCTCATGAAGACCCGCCTCGGGCTCGCCATCCGGGCCACGGCCCAGGACCGGGAGATAGCCAACGTCATGGGCATGGACGTCTCGCTGATCTCCACCGTCACCATGGCCATCGCCTCGGCCCAGGCGGCCGCCGCCGGCGCCTTGGTGGCGCCCCTGTTCATCCTGGAGCCCAGGATGTGGCTGTATCCTCTCACCATCGTGCTGGCCATCGTCGTCCTCGGCGGGATTGGGAGCCTCAAGGGCAGCATCATCGCGTCCGCCATCATCGCCCTGAGCGAGACCCTCGTCACCTTCCTCCTGCCGTCCGGCGCCTTTTTGAAGGGGGCTTTCTCGCTGGGGGTCATGATTGTGGTGCTGCTGATAAGGCCCGAAGGGCTCTTCGGAGTGAGCTTCGAGGGAGAAAGATAACGGGAGAGAGATAGCGGGAAGGGGAGAGCTGGCTGGTGAATCCGCGGAGGCTTTATCGCCGGTTCGCAAGCGAGGTGCTGGTGCTTCCGGGGCGGACGACCGTGCTTGCGGTCTGCCTCGTCCTGCTTATCTTGCCGTTGTTCCACCGGCATCCGTACACCCTGCGGGTGCTGAGCCTGACCTTCATCTTTGCCATCTTCGCCGCCAGTTGGGACCTCCTGTCCGGCTTCGTCGGCCAGCTCAGCCTGGGACACGCCATCTTCTTCGGGGTGGCCGCCTACACCTCCGCCCTCCTCAACCTGCAAGCCGGCCTGCCGCCGCTGGTCACCATCCCGGCGGGCGCCCTCGTGGCCGTGCTGATGGGCCTCGTCGTGGGCATCCCGTGCCTCCGGCTGAAGGGGCAGTATCTCAGCCTGGCGACCATGGGCTTCCCGATCATCCTGACCGGCCTCGTCTATCTCTTCTCCGACCTGACCGGCGGGGAGCTCGGGGTCTCGGGGCTGGCCCGCCTCGGCCCGACCCGCCTGTCCGAGTACTACATCGCGCTGGTCCTCGTCCTCGGTCTGGGGCTCATCATGTGGAAGATAACGGACTCAAAGGTGGGCCTCGTCTTCCACGCCATCAGGGAGGACGAGATAACGGCCAGGGCGTCAGGCATTAACACCCCCCTGTACAAGCTCCTCGCCTTCTGCCTGAGCGGCTTCTTCGCGGGCATCTCGGGGGGGCTCTACAGCCACTTCATGAGGGTGGCCGGCCCGTCGACCCTTAGCGTCCTGACTTCCTTCCAGCCCGTCATCTGGACCATCTTCGGAGGGGTCGCCTCCATTTACGGGGCCATCGCGGGCACCTTCGTGCTCTACCCCCTGATGGAGTTCCTCCGCGTCGCCCCGGAGCTGCGCACCCTCATCTTCGCCGCGCTGGTCGTCCTGGTGTTGAGGTTCATGCCGGAGGGGCTCACGCCCTGGTTCATCGACCGCGTCGAAAGCGAGTGCCCGCGGTGCAAGGAACACAACGCGGTCACGCGGAGGACTTGCCGGGTCTGCGGGGCCCCCCTGGGGCGGCCGTCGGCCCCCGGGGCCGGGCCTTTCCAGCCAGGGAAGGGGGGACGCGTAGCCGGGTAACGACCGCGTCGTCTGGTATCGACGTTACCTATCTGGCATCGACGCTATCTGGTATCGACGGTTGCCGCAGGGGCGGGCGGTTTTCCTCAAGTTTTCCAGAGGAGGGGTTGTGCTTGACGAGAAAGAGATGGGCCGCACTCATCCTTGTAGTAACGCTCTTGCTGACCACGTTCTCGGTCACCGGCTGCGGCAAGGCGGCCGCTCCCAAGGTCATCAAGATAGCCGTGGCCGGTCCCATGCAGTTCATCCAGGGACAGCACCACTGGCTCGGGGCTCAGATGGCCGCGGAAGAGATAAACAAGGCCGGCGGGGTCACGGTGGGCAATAAGAAGTACAACATCGAACTCGTCCAGGTGGACACGAACGAGCTGCTCAGCGTGGATGACGCCGCGAGCGCGGTGGAGAAGGCCATTACCGTCAACAAGGTCAACGCCATCATCGGGACCATCAGGTCCGAGGCCTCCATGGCGATCCAGGAAGTGGCCATGGACAACAAGACGATCATGATGGTCTGCGGGGCCTCACTGCCGCAGATGGCGGAGAAGGTGGGGAAGGACTACAACCGCTACAAGTACTGGTTCCGGGTCACCCCGGTCAACGCCACCTACCTGGTGAAGGCGTCGATGCTCCTCCTGAACCACGTCGGCGGGGTCTTCCGGAAGGAGCTCGGGATCCAGAAGCCCAAGGTGGCCGCGATCATCGAGAAGGCGGTGGCCGGCGACCCCCTGGCGGCCGCGGCGGCGAAGCTCATCCCGACCTTCGGGATGGAATTCGTCGGGGTGTGGCGCCCCTCGCCCACGGCCACGGACCTCACCGCCGAGCTGACCGCGATTCGCAAGGCGGGCGCCCAGATAATCTACACCTACTTCTCGGCCACGGCCGGGGTCCCGTACGCCAAGCAGTGGGGCGAGCTCCAGATCCCGGCGGCCTCCGTCGGCATCAACGTGGAGGCTCAGGCCAAGGGGTTCATGCAGGCCACGGGGAACAAAGGGAACTACGAATACACGTTGAACACCTACGCCCCCGTCCAGATCACGCCGAAGACCTTACCCTTCTACGAGGAGTTCACCAAGCGGGCGGGGCAGTTCCCGACGTACAACGCGGGTACCTATGACGCCATCTACATCTACAAGGAAGCCATCGAGCGGGCCAAGAGCCTCGATCCCGAGGCCGTCGTACCCGAACTCGAAAAGACCAACTACCTTTCGGCCGCCGGCAAGATCGTCTTCAACAAGAACCATGATGTGACTTGGGGCCCTGGTTACGTTACGGCCCTTGGCACCCAGTGGCAGGACGGCAAGCTCGTCGCCGTCTGGCCCAATGGCTGGGAAGGGATAACCTACCCAGGCACGGTCGACTACAAGCTGCCGCCATGGGTCGTCAGCCAGTGGAAGAAGAAGTGACGGAGGACCGGTAGAAGCGCAAGGGCCGCCCCAGGGCGGCCCTTGTCGTTTGGTCACATAGCCGATGGACTTGTTCTCGTTCCGGGAGTCCAGCCCCTCGACGCCACCCTCGTGGACGGACAGGGCGTAACTGGGCTTGCTCTGGTCATCGTAGGTCAGCTGGATGTTGACGTAGGTCTTGTCCAGCCCCGACCCTCTCCGCCACCACCTTCGCCATCCCCTCAGCTTCCTCCGACCGGTACTCCTCAACCCGGCCGGCGTCGCAAAGCATGGCCAGCTGCGGGTCGATGGGCAGGCGCGCCAGGAGGGGGGCGTCGGCCGCCTTGGCCAGTTCCTCGCCGCGGCTGGGCCCGAATATCTCGTGGCGCTTCCCGCTGTCGGGGCAGACGAAGTAGCTCATGTTCTCGACCACGCCGAGCACGGGGATGTTCATCTGCCCGGCCATCTTGACGGCCTTGCGGACGACCATGCCGGCCAGGTCCTGCGGCGTCGACACGACGACCACGCCGGATAGGGGCAGCGACTGCATCACGGTCAGCGGCGCGTCGGAGGTGCCCGGCGGCAGGTCGACCAGAAGGACGTCGAGGTCGCCCCAGACGACGTCGGTCCAAAACTGCTTGATGGCCCCGGCGATGAGCGGTCCGCGCCAGATGACGGGGACGTCCTCCTGGTCGAGGAGGAGGTTGATGGACATTATCCTGGTCCCCAGCCCGGTGGTCGGCGGCATGAGGCCGAACTCGCTGCCGTCGACGCCTGGTCCGAGGCCGAACATCTTGGGGATGCTCGGGCCGGTGATGTCGGCGTCGAGGATGCCGACCTTCCGCCCCTGGCGGGCCAGGGCCGTGGCCAGCATCCCCGTCACCAGTGATTTGCCGACGCCGCCCTTCCCGCTCATCACGGCCACCACCGAACGGACCTGGCTGAGCTGCTCGGCCATGGTCGGCCCGGCCTCCCCGGCCTCGCCCGAGGCCCCCGCGCCGGCCCCGCCGGCCTCCGCGCCGCCCAGCGCCTTCGCCCGCTCCTCCTCGGTCATCGCGTCGAGCACGATCTCGACCTCTTCGACCCCTGGGAGCTGGGCGACCGCGGCCTTGGCGTCGGCCTCGATCTGGCTCCTGAGCGGGCAACCGGGGACGGTCAGGGCGATGGTCACGCCGACCTTCCCACGATCAATCCTGATGTCTCTTATCATCCCGAGTTCGACGAGGTTCCGTCCCAGCTCGGGGTCCATCACCGTGGCGAGG
>JAJZPE010000089.1 GCA_021811325.1 Bacillota bacterium | reverse complement strand
GGCGAAGTCTGGGGCAACGCTTTCAGAAGGCCAGAGTGCTACGGGCTACTGACGGCGACCACGGTCGAAGCCCCGTTCGTGAGGCCACGGGCCGGGAGACGACCCAGGTAACTGGCCTACCGGCCCTTCGTCCGGGATGCGCGGGCTGAGTTGATGATCTCGATGGCGTCCAGCGCCGAGCCTTCCGCCTGGAGGAAGTTTTCGAGGATGCCGAAAATCCTCTCCCCCGACGGGCCGCCGGTGTGGAAATCCTCGGAGACCGAGACGAGGAAGCACTTCCCGGCCCATTCCCGGCGGACGAGGGAGACGCAGTCGAGGAGGCTCGTGCTCAACCGGTCCAGCTTCCAGACGAGGACAGCGGACACGGCACCCGCCTTGACGGCCTCCCGCAACCTGGCCAGTCCCGGCCGCTTGAGGCTCGACCCCGAGAACCCTTCGTCGGAGAAAATCAGGTCTCTCTTGAGTCTCAGGCCCTTGCGGTTGAGGAAGTCCCGACAGCCCCGGATCTGGTCCTCGATTCCCGGTGTGAGTTCCTCTTCCCCTTGCCGGACGTACACGGCGGCGGTCAGGTTGTCGAAGCTCATCAGTCTCGGTGGGCGCAATCCGTTTCCCTCCATCCCGTTCATGAAGTCGCGAATCCGGGGCGGCGTTTTGAGGGGCGTCATCGGTCAGCCTCCGGCCTCCGGGCCGGGTTTATGGCCGCCGTTTGCCCTCAGGCTCGCTCGCGAGTCTCCCTCTCTCATCTGGGTTGATTCGTCCTCGCGCGGGTGCCCCAAAAGCGGTCAGACGACGATCAATTCATCGTGGGGGAAGTGCGTGAGCTCGGTGGCTGGGCCATTGGCGTTCACCACGACGCAGTCCTCGACCCGTGCGCCGAACCGGCCGGGCAGGTAGACGCCCGGCTCGACGCTGAAGACCATGCCCGGCTCCAGCGGCTGCGGGTTGTTCCCGACGATCTGCGGCTCCTCGTGGATCTCGAGGCCGAGGCCGTGGCCGGTCCGGTGGATGAACGCCTCGCCGTACCCGCCCGCCGTGATGACCCCCCTGGTGGCAGCATCCACCGCCTGACAGGTGTTGTCGGCTACGCACCGCCTGACCCCCGCCAGGTGCGCTTCGGCGACCAGCTTGTAGACCCGTCGCGCCTCCTCGGAAGCCTCGCCGATGCAGATGGTCCGGGTCACGTCCGACCAGTAACCCTCGACGGACCCGCAGAAGTCCAGCACGACCAGGTCGCCGCGGGCCATCTTGCGGTGGCCCGCCCGGTAATGTGGCATCGCCCCGTTTGGCCCGGCGGCCACGATCGGCACCGCGGCCGTGGGCTCGGCGCCGAGTTCCATGAAAGACCGCTGGATGAGCCGGGCCACGGTCAGTTCCTCGACCCCGGGGGCGCAGGCGGCGATGGCTTTGGCCATGACCTCGTCGGTGAGGCGGCCCACTTCCTTCATGGTGGCGACCTCCCGCGCGTCCTTGGTCAACCGCAGCTTGACCATGATCGGCGCGGCCGACGTCCAGCTTGCCCGGGCCCGCTTGACCATCGGCAGCAGGAAGCGGGCGAACATCGTCTCGTCGATGGCCACGACCGGCTCGGCCCGCCCGAGCCCCCCCAGGACCTCGAGCACCGGCGCGAACGGGTCCTGGCCGTCGCGCCACGCCCGGACATCCTTGACCGGCGTTCGCGCGCGGGCCTCCGTCTCATATAGGGTCGGCAGGACGAAGACGGGCTCCCGCGGGGGCCTGGGGACCATCAGGAACATCAGCCTCTCCCGCTGTTCGTCGGTGAACCCGGTGAGGTAGAACATGTCCACTGAGGAAGTCAGGATCATCAGATCGACGCCGTTGGTCACCAGCAGTTCCTGCGCCCGCCTGACGCGTTGCGCGTAGATATCCGACGTGCCCAAGGGCCCGCACCTCCGCGTTCGTTTTCCCGGCTCTTCGACCGCCGGAGGGCGTTATCCTGCTTCAGAGTACTAGCTTCGTCCACGTCCAAGGCGGTAAACACCCATTTGCGCATACCGCGAGCTGCCTGGTTCGATTGACCTGTCGGCGTCACGGTGCCAGCACAGAGACAGACTGCCCGAGGGACTGCCCGAAGAGCAGTCCCTCTTGCCTTTCGGTCGCACTTCCACAAACGCCCTAAACGGTAGTTTGACGTACCTGCAGGATACGCGCGCAAGGCGGCTAATCCCTAAAGCGGGCCAACGCCCGCCCGAGCGTGAGTGGCCCAGGGTAACCACTTTCAGCATCGGTGAGGGGGAAGGGCGGTGGCTTCCTGGAGGCTCTTCGAGCCCGGCAACATCGGGACGTGCGGTCTCAAGAACCGAATCGTCATGGCCCCGCTTGGCAACATCAACATGGCCGACCCCATCGGCCGGCCGCTCGAGAAGATGATTGCTTACTTCGCCGAGCGGGCGAAGGGCGGCACCGGTCTCCTCATCACGGGGATGGTTCCGGTCTCCTATGGCATCGACCCATCGGTATCGGAGGACAACGACACGACCTATCTCCCGCGCATCGACGGCACTTCGCGGACGCGGCTGGCCGGCTGGCGCGACCTCGCGGCCGCCGTGCACCCCTATGACGCGAAAATCCTCGTCCAGCTCTCGGCCGGGGTCGGGCGGGTCGGCTCGCCGGAGCCGGCCCTGAAGCTCAAGCTCCCGAGGTCGGCCTCGTGGAACCGCAACTTCTATGTCCCGCAGGTGCCGCACGCCCCGTTGTCCGACCGGGCCATCCGGCGCATCGTCCGGAGTTTCGGGCAGAGTGCGATCAACGCCAAGGCCTGCGGCTTCGACGGGGTGCACCTCCACGGGCATGAGGGCTACCTGATGGACCAGCTCACCTCGGCCCCCTGGAACCGGCGACGGTTCGGCCGATACAGCGATAAGGCCCGGTTCGCCCTCGACGTGGTCAAGGAAATCAAAGACCGCTGCGGGCGCGACTTCCCCGTCGTCTACCGGCTCGGCCTGACCCAGGCCCTCCAACAGGCCTACGGCCCCGAGGTCTTCAAGAAGCGCTTCCGCGGGATGGAACGGACCGTCGAGGAGGGGCTCGAGCTATGCCGGGCCCTGGCCGAGGCCGGGGTCGACGCCTTCGACGTCGACAAGGGCTGCTACGACGACTGGTTCTACCCCCACCCGCCGGCCTATTTCGACGACATGCCGTACGTCCGGGAGATGGCCGGCGCCCTGAAGGGCTACCTGGTGCGGGAGAAACTCCCGGCGAAGGTCATCGCCGTCGGCAAGCTGGGCAAGCCCGAGGTCGCCGAACGAGTCCTCGAAGAGGGCCTGGCCGACTTCGTCATGCTGGGGCGGCCCCTCCTGGCCGACCCGTACTGGCCGGCCAAGGTCCGCGAGGGTCGGACCCGGGAGGTCGTCCACTGCATCGGTGACCAGGAGGCCTGCCTCCACGAGCTCATCCAGGGCGGCCACCCGGCCTGCTCGGTCAACCCGTACACGGGCTTCGAGGACGTGCGGCGCCTGGCGCGGGCCGAGAAGGCGAAGCGCGTGGCGGTGGTCGGCGCGGGGCCGGCCGGCTGCGAAGCCGCCAGGACGGCTTTTCTGCGCGGTCACCAGGTGACCCTGTTCGAGAAGGGAGACGGCGTCGGCGGGCAGCTCCGGCTGTCCGCCAAGTTAAGCCTCAAGCACGACCTCAGACGATATGTCGACAACCTGCAATACCAGATGGACCGCTTGCAGAAACAGGGACTGGACGTCCGCTACGGCGCCGAGGTCCTCCCGGAGCAACTCCGCGATGGCTATGACGCGGTCATCTGCTGCACCGGCCTGAAGCCGGCCGTGCCGGCCATTGAGGGCCTCGATGAAGTCCCGCATACCGAGGCGCGGGCCTTCCTGGCGGACGACCTGCGCCTGCCGGCGGGCGCGCGGCGCGTGACCGTGGTCGGCGGGGGCGTCGTCGGGTGCGAACTGGCCTACACCCTGGCCCGCGAGCGCGGTCTGGAGGTCACCGTCGTCGAGATCCTCCCGGTGCTGATGAAGGGGGTCGTCCACGCCAACCGGGCGATGCTCCTCTGGATGATGATGGGCCGCGGCTCCCCCAGCGACCAGAGGGAGGCCGTGCTGGCCAACCCGGTCACGGCCTACACCGCCTCGCGTGTCGTGCGCTTCGCCCCGGGGAAGGTCTTCATCAAGGCCAACCGCGGCCGCCGGGACCCCTACACCCCATGGGCGACGCTCATCCCCGATAACGTCCAGAACCCGTTCGCGCGAAAGTTGAACCACGCGGACGTAGAGGACGTCACCATCGACACCGACCACGTCATCTTCGCCACCGGGGGGCGCCCCGACGACTCGCTCTACTTTGCGCTGTTGGCCGACGGCCCTGGCCCCGCGGTCCACCGCGTCGGCGACTCGTCACGGGTCGCCGGCGTCTGGGAGGCCGTCACGGCAGCCAACGAGGTAGCCAGGTTCATCTGAACGTCGCGGCCAGAACCGTCTGGCCGTGAGCATCACACTTCGAGGAGGACATCATTCGATGAACGACATCAAGACGTGGGTGATCGAACTCAGGAGGGAGTTCCATAAGTTTCCCGAGCCCGGCGGCGAGGAGAAGCGGACGGCCGCCAGGGTCGAGGAGGTCCTCGGCTCGCTGGGCATCGAGACCCGCAGGATGGCGGGCACGGGCGTGGTCGGGCTCTTGCGCGGCGAACGGCCGGGCAAGACCATCGGTCTCCGGGCGGACATGGACGCCCTTCAGCAGAACGAACAGACAGGGCTTCCGTTCGCTTCGGAGAGGCCCGGCCTAATGCACGCCTGCGGCCACGACACCCACACGGCCATGCTCCTCGGCGCGGCCAGGACCCTTGCCGGAGAACGGGACACCCTGGCCGGGAACGTCGTCTTCCTCTTCCAGCCGGCTGAGGAACTCGCCCAGGGCGCCAAGGCGATGGTCGAGGCCGGGGCCCTCCAGGGGGTCGACGCGGTCTTCGGCCTCCACGTCTTCACCACCCTCCCCAATGGAGAGGTCATGCCGGCCGGCTCGGTCGCCGTCTTTCCGGGACCCGTGGCCGCGGGCGCGGATATGTTCCGGGTCACCGTCAAGGGCGAGGGCGGCCATGGGGCCATGCCGCACCTGGCCGCCGATACGGTCTTCCCCGCCGCCCTGATGCTGGTGGGTCTCAAGGGCATCGTGACCGCGGAGCTCAACGCCCGCGACCCCGTGGTCCTCTCCGTCGGCCAAGTCCATGGCGGGACACGTTTCAACATCATCGCCGATGAGACCTGGTTCGATGGTTCCGTACGGTACTTCCGGCCGGAGGTCAGCGGCCTGGTGCGGGAGAAGATGACCCGCATCGTCCAGGGCACGGCCGATGCCCACCGGGTTTCAGCTGAACTCCTATATGACGTGATGGTGCCGCCGACCATCAATGACGGCGCCCTGGCCCGACTGGCCGAGCAGGTGGCGAGGCAGGAAGTCGGGGAGATCGCCCTCATCGCCCACGACCCGATCATGGGCAGCGAGGACTTCTCGTTCTTCGCCTCCCGCGTCCCGGGGGCGTTCGTCGCCCTGGGCGCCGGCAACTCGGCGAAGGGTGCCGTCTACCCGAATCACCACCCGCAGTTCGCCGTCGACGAGGACGCCCTGGAAGTCGGGGTTCGGTTGCATGTCGGGTTCGCAAGGGCGTTTCTGGCAAGGCCGTGAAGACAACCCGGCTGATGACTCAACAATACACTTCTCAATTGCCCTGAGCGTGTCGACCGGTGTCGAAGCCCCTGACGAGACCGAGCCTTCGAAGCGCGGGGTTCCTGTTATACTAACGACAAGAGCCGTGATAAGGAGTGAACAAGGTGAGTACCGAGCCCGCGGACCGGCCCCTGCCGGCTTGCCCAGTTTCCGGGACCAGAGGCAAAGCCGTGAGCCAAGACACCCTTCGGTCGCTCATCAAGCCCGAAGAACAGGCCCGAATCACGGAAGGACGCTACCGATACTGCGACGCTCCTGGATGCGATGTAGTCTACTTCGCTGAGGACGGGAGTCACGTTTTCACCAAAGCGGACTTGAAAGTCAGGGTGGGAATCAAGGAGACCGAACCTCCCCGGCCCATCTGTTATTGCTTCGGCCACACCGTTGAAGAGATCCTTGAGGAGGTTCGGCGAACCGGCGCAAGCACCGTCCCCGACGACATCAGGAGCCGGCTGCAAAGCGAGGGATGTGACTGTATTCATACAAACCCGCAAGGGGCCTGCTGCTTGGGCGTGGTCTTATCGGTTGTCGAGGAGGCCTCTAAAGCCCTTGGAAAGCCAGCCACTGCCCCTCCATCAACCCACAACGACTGCTGTCGATCGGACCGGAGCGACGATGATGGCGGCGGTCCAGGGGATTGCTGCCCACAGTGAACGCCGATATGCCGGCCGTCTCTGCCTCGACTTTGACACCTCTCGCGGGAGGCCCAGCTACGGCGCGGGCCTCCCGTTGACATAGTGGCAATCCGTAGTCGGAATGGCTATTGCGTTAATGTGTGTGGCGGTATATAATAGTGGCAGGATGTTCATCAAGAAGACCAAAGTACGGTCGGGCAAGGAAGTTCATACCTACCTCCAGTTGGTCGAGAGCGTCTGGAAGGACGGCCGCCCAACCCACCGCGTCGTCGCCAGCCTTGGACGCGGAGGACCGGCTCTCCCCTGGTCAGGTCCACCGGCTGATCGCTTCTCTGGCTCCGTACAGCCTAAAGGGCGCGCCGGTCGCGGAACCGGTCGATGTCGTGGAGGCCAGGGAGTACGGGACCTTGCTGGTGCTGGAGCATCTCTGGAAGGGTCTCGATTTGGACCGTATCCTCGGGCGTCTCGCTGAGGAACGGTCCTTTGGTTTTGATCTGGAGGCGGCGGTCCGAGCCATGGTCTTCGCCCGGGTCCTGGAGCCATCTTCCGATCGCGGGGTCCTGCGCTGGACCAAGCAGGTTTGGGCTACAGGCCTGGAACAGCTGAAGTTGCAGCACCTCTACCGTTCCCTGGATTTCCTGAGCGAGGCCAAGGGGGACATCGAAGCCCGGCTGCTGCAGGTCCTCACCCAGCAGCTCATGGCCGATGTCCGCCTGGTGCTCCTCGACACGACGAGCGTGTACCTCGAGGGCGAGGGCCCCAAGGAGTTGGCGCAGTTCGGGCACTCCCGGGACAAGCGCCCGGATCGGCGCCAGTTCATCCTTGGCCTCCTGACGAGCCAGGAGGGGTTGCCCCTGGCCCACGTCCTGATGCCGGGGAGCACGAGCGACCTCGTGGCCATGCAGGAGGGCATAAAGTGGATCTCAAGCTCTCTCCCGGTCTCCGAGTCCAGCTTCAGCGCGTTCAGGGCGAACAGAATCCCTACCTGGAGCGCGTCATCCTGTGGGGCGGAGTTGAACCGAAAGCGCGAGAAGGCGCTGACCAAGGCGCGCCTGACATCCCGGGTCTTAACCGCTGGCCTCCCCGTCCTCTGAGCCACGTCTTTGGGTTGCTTTTCTGAGAGCGGCCCTTAGCGAACCCACCCTTTTGACCATACCTGGTCCTCCTTTCGTTTATCGGGGCACAGTGAGGGGGGGCCAGGCTAACCCCGGCCCCCCCTCGTGCCCCAATAAGGGCACGTCCGAACGATCATTAGATGTCGCTGTAAACTTGTTTCCTGTGCCTCACGCGAAATACTATCACCTTGCGCCCGGGATCGTCAATTTCGTAGACGACGCGGTAGTCCCCAACCCTGATGCGCCAGTCGTTTTCAGAGCCGACGATCTTCCGACATCCCGGGGGCCGCGGGTTTTCCGCCAGCCCCTTAATGCGGAAGATTGTCTCCTCAAACACGCGCGTCGGGAGTCGCCGCAAATCTCTCTGGGCGGCACGTTCCAGGAAAACCTCATACCTTAGAGTCATGTTCCGCGAGGAAATCGTCGAGGGATTTCAGCTCTATCGGGTTTTTCCTTATCTCTTCAAGGTACTTCAGGTCTTCAAGGTCTTCAAGTCGTTCGAGGATCTCTCGATAAACCTCAATGTCGAGGATGACGGCGACGGGTTTACCGTCGCTGACCACGAACTGTGGAGACTTCGCAAGCATTTCATTCCCTCCGGCATATACGACTGGACCCAAACTCAAAGGGTCGTCTCTCCTTCCATTATAACGTGACGCGGCCCCTGTAGGCAAAGATTTCTTGCAATTCCCAGGTCCCAGAAGCCTGCCGCGCGCGCCGGTCTCCTTGCCCTCCATCAAGATGGTTTTGAGCTTGTCGGAGTCTGGCACTGGGAGCTGGTACGGGTCTTGCCCAGACACCTGAAGGAAATCAGCCAAAGCCTTCACTTCAAAGGTCCATCAGACCCGGGGCCAGTTGTTGAACTCCTCTCCTCCGACCCTCACCGGGCCGCCGGCATCGACGCGAGCTTTGACGACACCCCGAACGTGATCCAAGGCCCTCTCGAGCCGGAGCGCGAGAGCCGCGGCGTCCTCCGCCGCCGCCGGTCGATGACCTCTTCCTGGACGGCCCCCTCTTGTACGGAAGGAACCAGAGCCTGGCCGTGACGGTGTCCAGCCCGCGCTCCTCGGCGACAAGCAAGGCGTAAAGCGGAAGCTGGGCCTTGTCCGTGGGCCGGTAGCGGGTCCAGCGGGTGCTCGCCCGTAAACACGGTCCGGGACAAAAGTTGAGCGTGCCACTAGGAGCGTCAATCCTCAAATTCCGAGCGCATGTCCCGCTCATACTCGTCTCTTGCCTCTTTTATTGAACTAATACCTAGCCTGCACGCACTCAAGAACGCTATTATCTCAGCCATCACCTCACCCAATGTGCGGATGTTGATATGGGTGAGATCCAAAGGCAGTGACGGGGTTCTGTCATTGTTGTTCTTGGGATACCGAAAAGAGATGGAGTTCTTGTCAACACCTGCGAGCTCAGTGATTCTCTGTTCAACAGCTGTAAGAGTCTCCTCATCCCCCTTCGGCCAGACTTCTTTCAGCAGGGTTTTGGCACGTTTCCACAAGACGTCGAGCTCGTGAGTGTTAGGGGGCTTGCAGCGTTTTCCTAGCAGGTCGCCGGCTCCGCGTATAAGGTCTTTAAGGGCCAGCTCAAGATGGTGCCGGTATAAGAACACAATCGGATACACCAGGAAATCCAGGTCTCTGTTGCCGTCAACCACATGCCGAACAAGGATCTCTGCCCCTCGGGCGTAACCCTCAGCGTAGACCCACCATTCCTCGCCCGTCATGCGATTCAAGACGGCATTGTTCGACCAATCTCCGTGAGGACCTAATAAAGCTGGACGCGGCTTGGGCCACGGCAAATCGGCCACCAGATCATCCTTGCCAGTGCCATCGTCCAATTCAGGGCCTCCTCCCCCTGTTTAGATTCCGCTGAAATATGGTTCATCCGATCTCGGCAGCAAGGACTCGGATGCCGACTGGCTGAATGGTTGCTCTTCCCCCAGCCTTGTCCTCGGCTCTACCCGC
>JAJZPE010000088.1 GCA_021811325.1 Bacillota bacterium | reverse complement strand
CGCGCTACCGTCCTACAGTCGTCCAAAACGGGCTTTGACCACCGGTCCCGCCCTACTCCCGCGCTTCTACCGCACTGCATGAGGCCCGCCCGGCCGGTGTCAGCTCGCCGACACCTCCGGACCGCCTTTGGGACTGGTGTTGGGGATAACTATAACACGAGTCAGCCGGCCTGACAAGCCTCTTTTTGCCCGGTGACGGGGGACCTTCTACTCGTGGATGGCCCGGTGGGCTAGGGCCACGGCCATGTCATCCAGGTGCCCCAGGCCGACGCCCAAGAAGACGGCGACGTTGACGTGCTCGCCGGCCCGGGCCAGGCCGACCTTGCCGCCCACGTTGAAGCCCAAGGCCTTGGACGCCACCATCGCCAGGGCGTCCCGGGTCGCGCCGGCCACCGCCCCTTCGTGGTGATGAGTGTCGGCAATGACCCTTTCCCTTTTTGCAGCAACGACGGCCCGCTCAACGATCTTCGGCAGCGATGAGACATACTCCCCACCGAAGTCCACGGCCCCGGCGATGATTCCCTTCTCGGCGAAGCCCTTCTTCAGGGCCGCTTCCTCTTCCCGGGTCGCCGAGACCGCCATCAGCACCGCGGCCCTGGCCACCCCGATGTTCTCGTTCATCCCAACCCTCCCGGCGCTAGAAGCGCCACAGGGACAACTTGGTCACCTCGTCGGGGACCCGCTCCAGCGTATCGCCGAGCATCTCGGTGGCCCAAAGCTCGCCGGCGAAGATCCTCGTGCCTTCCATGAGGTGCCCGGTGAAGGCCCGACCGGCTTCGTCACCCAGGGTGATGTGGGCGTGGACGGCCGGCTTCCCGTCCCGGATGGAGAAGTTCCCGAGGCAGTTGCCTATCTCCAGGTGCCGGTCGAAGCGGACCACTTCGTAGCGCGACGACTTCTGCTCGTAGAAGCCGATCGCCCCCGACTTGACCGCCCCGATGACCGCGAAGTGTCCGGCCTTGATGTGGTTCTTGGCGGCGAACTCCTCGAGGTACTTGAGCAGGTCGGCGTCGTGGTCGAGGCGGGCCATGAAGTGACGCCCCGGTTTGAACTCTTTGACCATCATCGTTCATCCTCTCCTCGCAATCGAATGGCCACCGCGGACCGGTGGCCATTATTCTTCCCAGAGTTGTGGGGCGGCTGCCGGCGGGCGACGTCCTGCCGCCGGTGACCGCGTCCTAGAGCACGACGACCTGACCTCGCCCGTCGCGCCGGGCTAGACGCATGGCCTCGCCGGCGCGCCACACCAGACTCCCGGCCCCGGAGACCTCCGGGCTCGGGAAGGTTGCGCCGCCGATCAGGGCGGTGACCCGCCGACCCGCCGCATCGCCGCCGAAGTGGTGACGCTCGACGGCCAGGCGGATACGTTCGGCGAGGACCTCCAGTCCCGACCGGTCGGTTTGGGGCAGCAGGAGCAGGAAGCGTTCGCCGTATGACCGGCAGACCACGTCGGCTTCGCGGGTCAGCCGCAGAAGAATGGCCGCCACTTGGCGCAGGACATCCTCGCCGACCTTCGTGGCGGGCGGCTCGCCGGCCCCCGACGGTTCCTTGACGCTCAGCCGGAGGCAGGAGACCGCATAGCCGTAACGTTTCCCGCGGGCCACCTCTTGCTTGGCCCGTTCGAGGCCGTAGGCCCGGGTGAAGACCCCGGTGACCCGGTCCCGGATGGCCAGCCGCCCCAAGGCGCGTTCCCGCGCGCGGAACTCGTCGCGGAGCCGCTTGATCCGGGCCGCCCCGATGACGTAGGCGGCCAGCTCGCGCGGGGTGAACGGGACGCCGAGGAGTTCGTAGATGGGTTCGTCGTGGAGACGGAAGGACATGGCCGTGGGCCCGCCGCAGGCTTGCCCGCCCGCCGCCCGTCCGAGGACCACGAAGGGCACCCAGCGGCCACCTTCTTGGGCCCCCAGGGCCGCCCGGGCTTCCTCCACCGTGGCTTCGCCGACGATGACGACGTCCGGGGCGACGCGCTGGACCTCGTCCCATAGACCGGTAAGGGACGCCGTGAAGGCCATGAAGCCACAAACGGTCAGCAGAGACGCAGTCTCCGCAACCGTCCCTTCGCCAGCGTCGACGACCAACACCCGAGGCTCCCGAGGCTTCATGGAACGCCCCCCGACGGTGTCAAAACGGGCTCAGGCCTCCGCCTTCAGCTTCCTTTTTTCGCCGCCAGACGACAGAATCCTGCCCGCCCTCCTGGCGTCGGCTCTTGCGGTCCCTCAAACGCAGTCGGCACGCGGGTTTCCAACCTCCAAACACGTCCCGACGGCGGTGTTGTCCACAATGCTGTCAACAGGTGTTGATAAGTCGAACGAGTGTTTGCCCCGCTAGAAAGCTTACCTGTCGTTCGCGCCAAGACGCGCGCTCCGACAAGAAAAGTCGACCCCTCAGGGGGATTGGAAGTCCCGCTCGACGAGACCGGCCAGGGCCGCCACCACGGCTTCGGCGTCCTCGCCCTCGGCGCGGATGACGATGCGCATGCCCCGCTCGACGCCCAGGGCGGTCACCGAGACCAGGCTCTTGGCAGGGCCCGCTCGGCGACACCCGCGGGGTTCATTCGGCGGCCTCTTTCAGCCAGACCGTCAGGAGCACGTCCTCGCCGGCCCGCACCTCCGGGCCGGCGGCCACCTCCAGCCGCTCGACGGCATCAACGTTGGTCACGAGGACGGGCGACAGGGCGCGCTTACCGCGGCGCCCGAGGACCTCCGGGTCAAAGCGGACCAGGGGTTGCCCGGCCCGCACCTCTTTCCCCTGGCGGGCGAGGGTCTTGAACCCGGCCCCCTTGAGTTCGACCGTGTCGAGTCCGACATGGACGATGACCTCGACCCCGCCCGGCCCGACGATGGCCAGGGCGTGCCCTCCCGGGAAGAGCGCGGCCAGACGCCCGTCGCACGGGGCGACCACGGTCACCGCCGCGCCGCGCCTACCCACGGCCGGTTCGATGGCCACACCGTCGCCGGCCATCCGCTCGGCGAAGACCGGGTCGGGCACCTGTTCCAGGGGTACGAGCCGGCCGCTGATCGGGGCGAGGAGCCTGACCCACCTCACGGCCGGGTCCACGGGGCTCATTCGCCGTCGCCCCTGGTCGCCAGGGCGTCGAAGCCCACGAGGGCGATCCCCCTCTCTTCGACCACCTCGCGCAGGCGCTGGTCGGACATTATCCTGAGCTCACCCTCGCGCTTGTCGGTGAGGCTGCTGAG
Organism: Bacillota bacterium; assembly: GCA_021811325.1. Classification (GTDB taxonomy): domain Bacteria; phylum Bacillota; class Sulfobacillia; order JAJYWN01; family JAJZPE01; genus JAJZPE01. Next base: position 6,275 of record JAJZPE010000088.1, on the reverse strand, counting down.
CTTCCTGAGTTCGTCGTCGACGAACCCCGGATGGGTGATCAGTTCGGTGGAGCCCCTGCGGAGAGACCGGAGCCAGCCGGCGACGGTGGCGACGGTCATCCGCTCGCGCAATCGGACGAGGCCGATGGCCCGCCTGGGGTGGGCCAGCCCGCTCCCCTCGATGACCCTGGCGGCCCGCCCGGCGTAACGGGCGTAGACCAGGTCGGTGGGGTCGAGCCGGAGGAGGCTGGTCTGCCACGGGAGGTCGCGCGGGAAGACGACCCGCATCGCCTTGACGCCCCGGCGTTTCGCCAGGTCGACGGCAACCTCCGTCAGGCCCGGCGCGAGATGCGCATCGTGATGGCTGTCGAGGTGGGTCGGCAGCCGGCCCGTGAGTTCGACGAACCGGTCCAGCTGGGCCTCCCACTCGAGGGCGGCCTCCGCCGGTCCGGCCAGTTGTCGTAAGGCCCGGAAGCCCTTGCGGAAGTGTCCTTCGGCGTCGACGAGCGACGGCACTTTTTCGGGCGAAAGGACAGGCTTCCCGGCGGTGAGCACCAGGTGCAACCCGAGGCGCAGCCCGGGGTGCTCGCGGGCGATGGCCACGGCCTCGGCGGCCGCGGGCATGTTGACCATCAGGGTGGTCGAGGTGACGATGCCGTCCTTGTGGGCGGCGACGATACCGCGTGAGACTCCGGAGGTCAGGCCGAAGTCGTCGGCGTTGACGATCAGGCGGATCAAGCGGTCTCCCCTCCCCGTACGTAGATCGGGTTGGTGAGGATCCAGGGGCGCCAGCGGGCGCGCCACCGGTGAGCTTCGGCGCGGTAGACCCCCGGACCCGGGGTCATGGCCCTCAGGGCGCGGCCGAAGCCCTCGGCCAGCGGCCTGCCATCGCGGAGGATGACCAGACGGGCCGGGGCCGGCACGGTGAAGTTGAGTTCGAGGGGCCGTCCGTCGCGAAGGAGCGGGCTGTCGGCCCGGACTTCATCACCCGGGAGAGCGCGGGACGAGTGGGTCACGTCGGCCGCGTCGACCGCGTCGGTCGCCCCGCCGGCGGCCGCGCCCGCCGCACCCGCCGGGGCCGCCCAGAAACGCGCCCCCTTGGCCGGACCCTGGCCGGCGTCGACCAGGAGCGCGCGCCCCTGCCGCAAGGCCTCGAGGACGGCGCGGATGTCGTCGGCGCCGCCCTTCCCGGAGCCGGCCTCCGCGGCCCCGCTCGGCGCGGCGCCCTTTTTCGCGGGTGGCGAGAGCGGCCGGTCCAAGAGGACGTTCGTCCGTAGGGCCCGGAAGGCGAAGTCGTAGGTCATCACCCGGATGCGCCGCCAAGGAAAGGACCCGTCGACGCCGTGCACGTCGAGCCCGCCGATACCGGCCACGCGCCGCGTCCGGCCGACGGCGTCCCACAGGGCGAGGCCGAGCGGCGCCGGGCCGGGGCTGTATACCTTGGGCATGGCCAACGCCCTTAGGGCTCCGGGGACGGTCCGTTGCGACCCGAGCCACTCCGAGTAGTAGTTCCAGACCTCGATGCCCGCGAAGGCCCCGGCCGGCGGCGGATTCTCGGTCTCCTCGGCCCACGTCAGGGCCGGCCGCCACTCATAACTCGGCACGTGGACCCGCGGGTTACCGCGGTCGAAGGGATGGGCGATGAAGCCGAAACCGCCCCGGGCGGTCACCTCGGCCATGTAGCGGTCGGACTCGCCGAGGACCGGCGGCACCACCGTATCCAGGCCGAAGGCGAGGTAGTGTTCCTTATCCGGGGTGACCTCATGGCCGACCACCAGGAGGACCGAGCCCCACCAGCCCTCGTGCGAGCGGGCGGCCAGGGTGTCGTGGTCGGTCAGGGCCAGGAAGTCGAGGCCGGCACGGTCCGCCGCCCGCATGATCCCGGGGAGCGGCCAGCGGCCGTCGGAGTCGGTGGAATGGACATGAATGGCCCCGCTGTATTCGTGCAACCCGCCCCACCTCCCCGCCATCCGGGCGGCTCTCGCCGGCCGGCCAATCAGTTTGAGGCCCCGCGGGAAACACCCACGGGGCCCCGTCGCGCAAGGCTGGCGTTCGCCGCCCGCCTCGAAAGTCGGTGGTCAGAGTCCGATCGGGCGCCCGACGATGCCCTTCAGGAGCCGCACACAGGCCTGCACGTCGCCGTAGTCGACGACCTCCGACGGGGTGTGGATATACCGCGTCGGGATGGAGATGGTCCCGGACGGGACGCCCGCCTTCGTCAGGTGAATCGCCCCGGCGTCGGTCCCGCCGGCCTCGAGCACCTCGAACTGATACGGGATCTTGTCGGTCCGGGCGACCTCGGCCATGAGGTCCTTCACCTTCGGATGGGCGACAAGGCTCGAGTCCTTGACCTTGATGGCCGCGCCGCCGCCGAGTTCGACGGCCATCGGGAGACCCTTCGGGGTGTCGCCCGTGCGGGTGACGTCGATGGCGATGCCGATGTCCGGGTCGACGGCGAAGGCCGATGTCCGCGCGCCGCGCAGGCCGACCTCCTCCTGGACGGTGAAGACGAAGTAGACCTCGTTGGGCGTCTTCTTCAGCTCTTTCGCCGCCTGGATCATCACGGCGCAGCCGATGCGGTCGTCCATGGCCTTGGAGACGAGGCGGTCACCGAGGTCGTCGAACGTCCGGTAATAACCGGCCGACCAGCCGATGCCGACGGCCTTCTCCGCCTGGGCCTTGTCCTTGGCCCCGATGTCGATGAAGAGCTTGTCGAAGCGGAGGTCTTTCGGGTCATCGAGGCGCTCCACGCCGACGATACCCACCGTGCCATCGGCGAAGACGACACGCTCGCCGAGGAGGATCTGGGGGCTGATCCCGCCGATGCCCCCGAAGCGCAGGAACCCCTTCTCGTCGATGTGGGTGACCATGACGCCGATCTCGTCCATGTGCCCGGCGAGCATTATCTTCTTGCCGCCGTTGCCCTTGGCGGCGTGTTTGACGGCGATCAGGTTGCCGAGGGGGTCGACCCTGGCCTCGTCGACGTAGGGCCGGACCTCCTCGAGGATGGCCTTCCGGATCTGGTCCTCGCTGCCCGACGGCCCGTAGGTCTCGACGAGTCTCTTGATCAGTTCCTTCACAGCTTCAGTCCCCCTTCGGCGATCTTCTTCAGCGCGGCTTCGAGGAGCCTGGCCGCGTTCTGCAGGTCGTCAAGGCTGCAGACGGAGACGGGCGAATGGATGTAGCGGCAGGGCACGGAGATGGATGCCGTCGGCGCGCCCTCACGGGCGAGGTGGATGCGCGCCCCGTCGTTGCCGCCCGAAGTGGCCCGGCGGAACTGGTGCGGGATGCCGTTCTCATCGGCCGTGGCCACCAGGAAGTCGACCATCCGACGGTCGGCGATGGTCCCGGCGTCCATGATCGAGATGGCCGGGCCGGCCCCGATGACCGTCGACTGCCCCTGGGGGTCCGTGCCCGGCGTGTCCGAGCAGACCGTCCCCTCTAGGACGAAGCCGATGTCCGGAGCGATGTCGTAGGCGGTCACCGCCGCCCCGCGCGTCCCGACCTCCTCCTGGACTGTAAAGACGCCGTAAACGTCGAGTTTCAGAGCGGTCTCCCGGAGGGACCGGAGCGTCTCCAGGAGGACCATGCAGCCGGCGCGGTCGTCGAGGGCCTTGCCCTTGACCAGGCCGCCGCCGAAGCGCTCGAAACTGGTCGTGAAGACGGCGTACTCGCCGACCTTGACCAGCTTCTCCGCCTCTTCCTGGCTCTTGGCGCCGATGTCGATGAACAGGTTGTCGAGCCTGATGACCTGTCCCCGTTCTTTCGGGTCCTGCAGGTGGATCGGCTTCGCGCCGATGACCCCGGGCAGGCGGTCTTTCCCCACGTAGACGGTCTTCGTCAGGAGGACACGGTCGTCGATCCCGCCGACCTTGCGGAAGCGCAGCAGCCCTTCCTTCTCGATGTGCGAGACCATCAGGGCGACTTCGTCCATGTGGGCGGCAATCATGACCCTCTTGCCGCGGCCCTTCCTATGGGCGATGAGGTCGCCTAGGGTGTCCGTGCGGACCTCGTCGACGAGCTTCTCGACCTCGGGCCGGATGATCGCCCGGACCTCCCCCTCCTGGCCGGAGGGGCCGGGGGCCTCGGAAAGCCGCCGGAACAACTCAACCGTCTTGGCCGGCGTCACCATCGCAATCCCTCCACGAACGCCCGGTCGACGGAGGCGATGAACAGAGCCAACAGCCGCCCGGCCTTCTTGATGTCACCCATCGCCAGGGTCTCGACGGACGTGTGCATCGACCGCAGGGGGATGCCGATGAGGCCCGTCGGCACGCCGGCCCGCGAAACCTGCATGGCCCACGCATCGGTGCCGGTCGCCCCGGGTGACGCCTCGATCTGCAGGGAGATGCCCTGCTCGCCGGCGATCCTCGTCAGGGCCTCGTAGACCTTCGGGTGGATGTTGCCGCCTACGGCCACCCCGGGACCCTTGTCCAGCGGGGCCGTCTGGTGCTCAGGCACTCCGGGCTGGTCGCCGAAACTGACGTCGATGGCCACCCCGAGGTCGGGAACGACCCCGTAGGCGCTGGTGATGGCCCCGCGCAGACCGGTCTCCTCCTGCACCGTGGCCACGGCGTAGACGTCGGCCGTGTGGTGCAGCTTCTCCAATTGGAGCAGGGCCTCGTAGATGACCGCCACGCCGGCCCGGTCGTCGAAGGCCTTGCCGGCCACGAGCCCGTTCTTCAGCTCGGTGAAGTCCCGCCTGAGGGTGATCAGGTCCCCGACGTTGACCAACTTCTTGGCCTCGGCCCCGGTCAGGCCGAGGTCGATGTAGAGGTCCTCTTTCTTGAGGGCCTTGGCCGCCTCGTCCGGGCTGACCAGGTGCGGGGGTTTGACCCCGATGACCCCGGGCAGGTCCTTCCGGCCGTGGACGACGACTTCCTGAGCCGGGAGGGTCCGCTGGTCGACCCCGCCGACGTCGGTGAAGCGCAGGAAGCCGCGCTCCTCGACCTTGGTGACGATGAGGCCGATTTCATCCATGTGACCGGCCAGCATGACCTTGACCGGCGGACCGTCCTTGGGCTTCTCGCCCCGCCGGAGGCCGATGCAGTTGCCGAGCTTGTCGAAGCGGACCTCGTCGACGAAGGGCCGGAAAGCCTCGGCGACCATGGCGCCGATCGGTCCTTCGTAGCCGGATACCCCGCTTCCTTCCGATAGGGCCTTAAGAAAGCTCTTGGTTTCAAGTCTCTCTGCGGTGTCCAATGCTGTGTCTGGTCCCTCCTCTGCCAACCGCCCCCATTGGCCCGGGCCGTCGACCCTGACCGTGCCCGGGCACACCCGGATTACATTCTCTCCCATGGGGGGAGATTCCTCTCCTGCGGCGAATAAAACCAGGAGGAGCTGGGCCTGACGGGTGTGGGCCGTCGCCAGGTCCGCGCGGGTGGCTCCCCCACACCGATAGGAGGAATCCGGATGCAGTCCTGGTCGGGAACGATGGCCCTGGTGTTGGTCACCGGAGCCGTGGGGTGGCTGCTCTACGAGGGCAGCCGGGGCCGCGTCGGCCGGCGGGCCTTCGCCGGCGGGCTGGTCCTGGGGGTGCCGGCGGCGGTGGCCCAGAGCCGCCTGCTGGTCGCGGCCATGGCCATGCCCCTGAACCGGACGCTGGTCCCCTACCTGGTCATCTATGTCTTGCTGGCCTGGTCGGGCCTGTCCCTCTCGGCCCGGGCCGGTTTCCCCGGGCTGGCCCTCTGGCCCCGGTCGCTGGCCGATGCGCCGGGCGATGGCCGTCCGCGCGAGGGGCTGGTTCTCACCGGGCTGCTCGCGGGCGTTGCCTTGGGCGCGGCGCTCGGCGGACTGAACTTCGCCCTCATCCGCTGGAACCGCGCCGTCGGCATCCCCTGGCCGGTCTGGTTCACGCCCCTCCGCGGGCACCCATCCCTGATCGCCCTGATGTCCGCGCAGGCTGCGTTGACCGAGGAGATCACCTTCCGCCTCTTCCTCTTCCCCGCCGTCGCCGTTCTACTCGGCAGGCTCGGCCGCCTGGGCTCGTCCGGGCTGTCGCCGCGCGGTTCGGCCCCGCCGGCCTGGGCCGTCGTCGCCGGCCTGGCCGCTCAGGCCGTGCTCTTCGGGGCCATCCACGGCCTGCCCGGGCTGGCCCTCGGGGTTGCATCCGGGGCGGCCCTGGGAGTCGTGGCCTACTTCTTCGGGATCGAAACCTGCATGGTGGCCCATCTCCTGGGCGACCTGCTGTCGTGGGGATTTGCGTGAACCTGGGGAAAGACCGGGGTGCCTATCGCTTACATTTGCCGCTGCCATAATCAATCCTGAAAGGCCAGCCAAAGGGGGGCTCCGGATCT
>JAJZPE010000087.1 GCA_021811325.1 Bacillota bacterium | reverse complement strand
CGGCACATCTACGCCACCGCCGCCGCGAGCGGCAAGCGGGTCCAGGTCCTCGGCGAGGCCAAGAACCACGGCCTGGTCCTCCGCGACGCCAACCTGGAGCAGGCCGCCCGGGTCATCATCAACTCGACCTTCGGCTGCGCCGGGATGCGCTGCATGGCCCTACCGGTCATCGTCGTCGAGGACGTGGTGGCCGACGAGTTCCTGTCCTACCTCGTCAGATTCGCCAAGGAACGCAAGCTGGGCTGCGCCTACGACCCGGCCACCGAGCTCGGCCCGGTGGTCTCGGCCGAGCACAAGCAGTCCGTCGTCAACTGGATAGGCAAGGGCGTGGCCGAAGGGGCCAAGCTCGTCCTTGACGGGCGGAACGTGGTCGTCCCGGGCTTCGAGGGTGGGTTCTTCCTCGGCCCGACCATCTTCGACCACGTGAGGCCGGGGATGGAGGTCGGCGACAAGGAGATCTTCGGCCCGGTGGCCTGCATCAAGCGGGTCAAGGACTTCGAGGAGGGCCTGGCGGTCATGAACGCCAGCCCCTACGCCAACGGCTCCTGCATCTTCACCGAGAGCGGCCACTATGCCCGCGAGTTCGCCCGGCGCACCCACGCCGGGATGGTCGGGGTCAACGTCGGCATCCCCGTGCCGATCTCTGTCTTCCCCTTCTCCGGCCACAAGAACTCGTTCATCGGCGACCTGCACGTGATGGGCCGCGACGGCATCGCCTTCTACACCGAGTCCAAGTCGGTGACGACGCGCTGGTACGGCCAGGCCAAGAAGGCTGAGAAGGTGTCGACGTGGGAAGGGATGATCAGGACCAAGTGAGCGCGCGAGCGGCCGCCTCGAAGGCTGCGGCGGACGGGACGCAGGATGAGGTCCAGGCCCACCTGGTGAAGTTCTTCGGCCGTTACCCGCTGGACGCTGGCGCGCCGTCGCTGGACGGGGACGCACCGCCGCTCGCCGGCGCAGCGTTCCACGTCCATCCCGCGGTCGGCAATGGCGTCGGGGCGCGCGACGTCCTCATCTACGACGATCTGGGCGCCTTCCTGCGCCAAGAGCTGGATAGGTATGTCAAGGACGAGGTCGTCCGTCTGGACGACCTCGCCTCTGTGTCCGCCAATGAAGCCGCACGGGTGCTCAGTGGGGCCCTGGCCGTGCGGCAGGCGGCCGAGCCGGTCATCGCCTCGCTGGCCGACCGCGAGGAGGCCCGCAAACGCGCGTGGTTGGCGAAGCCGCGCGTGGCCGAGACCCACTGGTGCGTCACCCTTGACCGCATGCCGGCGGCCCTCTACCCCGCCGTCGCCACCAACGAAGCGCAGCGCCGTGAGTGGGTCCGGCTCTTTCACATTGACGAGAACATTCGTGTCCCCGCCGACGCTGGCCCCCTGTTCGACGGCGTGGGCGTCGTCTACACCGAGCCCCTGACCGTCGAGTTCCTTACGGCCCACCCGTCGCTCGTCGTTGATACGGCCTTTTTTGACGCCGACTTCGAGGCCCGGCTCGTGGCCAGCCTCGGCGGGCCCAACGCGAGCGTCGATGGCATCCTTATCAAGGGCGAGAACTTCCAGGCCCTGAACTACCTGGCCGACGAGTACCGCGGCCGGGTCACCTGCGCTTATATCGACCCACCCTACAACACCGGTGGCGGCGACTTCACCTATCGGGACGATTACCGCCGGTCGGTCTGGACGGCGATGATGCGCGACCGCCTGGCCCTCGCCCGCGACCTCCTGAGCCCCGATGGCTCACTGGTCTGTCACATCGACGAGCACGAGTTCGCCACCCTGCAGAAGCTGCTCGGCGAGGTCTTCGGACCGGGCCGCAACATCGGCCCGCTCGTCTGGGACAAGCGCAACCCGAAGGGCGACCGCCGGGGCATCGCCACCCAGCACGAGTACATCGCCTGGGCGGTCAAGGACGAGAAGGTCCTCGAGGCCCACAACCTCCAGCGGACCAAGGAGCACGCCGCGGCCATCCTGGCCAAGGCCGCCGAGTTCGTCCGCACGTCGGGCGGCGTCACGCCCGAAGCGCGCCAGGCCTTCCGGCGCTGGGTCAGGAGCCAGCCTTTCTCGGGCGGCCAGACGGCCTACTGTGAACTTGACGCCGACGGCCGCGTCTACCGCGCCGTCTCGATGGCCTGGCCGAACAAGAAGCGCCCGCCCGACGAGTACTTCGAGCCACTGGTCCACCCCGTGACCGGCAAGCCCTGCCCCGTGCCGGCCCGCGGCTGGCGCAACCCGCCCGGGACCATGCGGCAACTGCTGGCCGCCGGGCTCATCCTCTTCGGCCCGGACGAGACCACCCAGCCGACGCGCAAGTATCACCTCGCCGATAACCTCACCGAGAACGTGCCCTCCCTGCTGTATTTCGGCGGCAGCGACGACGCCCTCTTCGCTCAGATGGGCCTGGCCTTCGAGAACCCCAAGCCGCTGAAGGTGGCGACCTACCTCATCGGCATCGCCGGGCGCGGGCCGGACGCCCTCGTCCTCGACTTCTTCGCCGGCTCCGGGACCACCGGCCATGCCGTCATCGAGCTCAACCGGGCCGACGGGGGCCGTCGTAAGTACGTCCTCGTGGAGGGCGGGGAGCACTTTGACAGGGTTCTCAAGCCGCGGCTGCTAAAGGCCATTCACTCCCGCGAGTGGCGCGACGGCCGACCCGCGTCGGGCGAGGGAGTAAGCCACGTGCTGAAGTGCAGTCGGCTGGAGTCATACGACGATGCGCTGAAGGGTCAAGGCATTCTCATCAGATGAAGTCTCCTTCAGGAAGTTAAAGCGCGGGGCCCCGTGGGTCTACCCCCGGGGCCCCGGTTATTCCGCACGTCCTGATTCGGCACGCCCTACATCGCTGGTTTCCGTTTTACAGAATCTCACAGCGAGAAGGTCCATCCCCTTTTAGGGGTGGGATGGATCGCCATGGCCCTTGTTGGCGAACGGGTGTTCGTGTTATACTGTTCCCATGGAGCGGGAGGGGGTGAGGATGTGCTGAAAGCCTTCAAGTACCGGCTCTACCCGACAAGGGAACAAGCCAGGAAAATGAGCGACACCCTATGGCTTTGTTCCATCCTCTACAACCGTTGCCTGGCCGCACGGCGGGACGCGTGGCAGAACGGACGGAAGACCATCACCAAGTTCGACCAGATGGCGGCGTTGCCGGAACTCAAGCGACAAGACGAGCGTTTCCACCGTGTCCACTCGCAGGTGCTCCAGGATGTGGTCAAGCGGCTTGACAGGGCTTTTCAGGCGTTCTTCCGCAGGGTTAAAGCGGGAGAGAAACCGGGGTATCCACGGTTCCGTTCAGCTCGCCGCTGCGATTCGTTCACGTATCCGCAGGCTCCGTCCGGGTGCCAGTCTCAGGGTAACAAGCTTGTCCTCTCGAAGATCGGCACCGTAAAGGTAAAACTCCATCGTCCGATTCAAGGCAAGGTCAAGACCGTCACCGTCCGCCAGCAGGCGGATGGCTGGTATGCCTCCTTCGCCTGTGAGGTGAAGCCGAGCGTCCTGCCCGCTTCGGAAGAGGTTGTCGGTGTGGACCTGGGCCTCGAGAACTTCGACATCACCTCGGATGGAGAGGTCTTCGAGAACCCCAGGCACCTCCGCCGGGCTGAACGAAACCTGAAGCGCCTCCAGCGGCAGGTGTGCCGCCGCGAGAAGGGCGGCAACCGTAGGAAGAAGGCCGTGAAACAACTTGCCAAAGCCCATCTGCATGTCGCCAACCAGCGGAAGGACAACGCCCACAAGATCGCGAGGGCTCTGGTGAACCGGTACGGCTATATCTTCGGGGAAGACCTGAACGTGAAAGGCATGGTCCACAACCGCCATTTGGCGGGAGCGATCCACGACGCGGGGTGGGGCGTCTTCCTTGGCATCCTCCCAGGCAAAGCGGAAGAGGCTGGCCGGTATGTCGGTGCGGAGGAGCCCTACCGCTCGTCTCAGGAATGCTCGGATTGTGGTGAGCACGTCCCGAAACCGCTGGCTCAGCGGTGGCACTCTTGTCCGCGGTGCGGACTCTCGATTCACCGAGACGTGAACGCGGCAAGGAACATCCTGAAGCGAGGACTGAAACGTCTGGGTCGAGTCGCCTAGCCACAACCACAAAGGCTCGGACGGAGCCTTCGGGGACGCGAAAGGGCTAGGGCACCGCGGATGAACCGAGAAGCCCATCGGCTCTTGGCCGTGGGAGTCGTCACCCTCGCCCTATGATATACCTGTACGGGTCCACCTCATCCCGCAGGATGCGCAGCTCCTCCTCGGTCGGCGGCGCGCTGACGAAGACGTCGTCCGCCCACAAGAGCTCGAAGCCCGTGTTCTTGATGACGTCCTCGCGGGTGACGCCGGGGTGCATGGCCTCGACCTTCATCCGCTTGGTCGTTTCGTCGAAGCCGATCACGGCGAGTTGGGTGATGACCTTATACGGCCCGGTCCCCGGCGGCAGGCCGGCCGCCTCGCGCGCGCCGGGCCCGGTCAGGTAGCCGGGCGAGGTGACGAAGTCGCACTTGGGCACGAAGCGCTTGGCGTCCTGCGGGGTTATCATCATCGTCCGCCAGCACAGGGAGGCCAGGTCGTTGGCCCCACCGCTGCCCGGGAAGCGCACCTTCGGCCGGGCGTGCTCCCCGATGACCGTCGAGTTGATGTTGCCGTAGGGGTCGATCTGGGCCCCGCCGAGGAAGGTGTAGTCGACCATCCCGCGCTGGCAGGCGTCCATGATCTCGGCCATGCTGCCGGCAAAGAGACCCTTATAGAAGGTCCGCGAGTCGCCCACGGAGATGGGCATCGAGGGTAGGATGGGCCCCGCCCCGCCGGCTTCGAACATGACCATCAGGTTCGGCGAGCACGTCTTCTGGGCCAGCATGGCGGCGGCGCAGGGGGCGCCGGTCCCGACGACGACGGTGCTCCCGTCCTCGAGGTACCGGGCAGCCAGGCAGATCATCAGCTCCATCGAATTGTAGCGGTCGGCCACGTCACTCGCCCCCCTTCGGCACGCTGAGCAGCTCCAGCGCCCGCAGCTTCTGCATCTTCGCCAGCCCCCCGCACAACTGCAGGTACTCATTGAAGTCCTTGGTGCCGTAGATGTACTTGTCGAGGAAGGCCCGGAACGCCTCGGCGTTCTCCTCGGCCGCCAGCCACTCGCGGAGGTGCTCTTCGTCGGAGAAGTATTCGCCGGCCATGTTCCCGGGATAGCTGCCAAAGGGCACCTCGACCACGGCGTCGACGGTGAAGTAGGTGATGGCCGTCTTTTCCGGGTTCTTCCTTATCTCGTCGTTGGGGATGAGCCGCTCGCAGGTGACGATGACCTTCTTGGCCGCGCGGGTCAGCTCCTGGTCGGCGACCATGATCCCGTCGACCTGGCAGTTGCCGTAGACGTCGGCCCGGTGGACGTGGACCAGGGCGACGTCGGGGTAGAGCGCCGGCAGGGCCACCAGTTTCTCGCCGGTGTACGGGCACTCTATCTCCTTGGCTGCGCTCTTCCTAAAGGTATCCGTGCCGAGCATGGTCCGGGCCGGGATGAACGGCACCCCCATCGCCGCCGCTCGGTAGCGCCAGGCCAGGGCGGCGTTGGTCCACTCGGTCACCTCGAGGCCCCCGCTCTCGAAGAGCCGGCGCGAGTTCCGCGACAGCCCGCGGGCCTCGAGGCCGACGACATAGGCCACGTCGCAGCGGTTGATGCAGCCGCCGGCGGCGAGAATCTGGAAGTCGTGGGTGGCCGTGTGCCCGGACAGCCCGAGTCCCTTCTTCCTCTGCCGCACGATCTCGTGGAGGAGCGCCGTCGGGATGCGGTTCGTGCCGAACCCCCCAACGGCCACATAGTCCCCGTCCCGGATCAGCCCGGCCACGGCCTCACTGACCGTGGTCAGCTTGCTTTTCAGAGCCCGGGACTTTCCCCGGAAATACTCCCTGGCGCGGTTGGCGTCCGGGTCGGTGAACAGCCGCCCCTCGCCTTGCCCCATGACCTTCATCGTCGACCCCTCCTGTGCTGGGCGTGGAGATAAACTAAGCTTGTTGCTCTGAAACTTGCCAATTGTGGGCACTTTCACAGGCATGGGTACACAGATAACGGCCGCACCCAAGGACGATTCCCGTCCCCGGCCGACCCCGCCAGGTCACTGGCCTATTTGACATCTATTCGCCACCGATGGGGACCGGCTCCTGCCACCGCCAACTGAGACCGGGTCGCCGCGGTTGTTATCGAAAGGCTATAATAGAGTTCCACGTTATTATAGCGAAATTGGTCTCGGCTATAATAACGGCTAAACCGGACCCCCCCTCCCCCCAACGATAGGTGCGATATCAGCCGCTTAAGAACAAGGGCGGGACGGCCAAGGCCGTTCCGCCCTTCTGTTACCGCTGCTTGGACTCAGGTAGTCTTTCCTCGGCGAAGCACCCCGGGGACCGGCCGTCCTGCCCAGCCCCCGTCACAACCCCAGCTGCCTGGCGATGACCAGCCGCTGAATCTCCGACGTGCCTTCGCCGATCTCGGTCAGCTTGGCGTCGCGCAGGTACCGCTCGACCGGGTACTCTTTCATGTAGCCGTAGCCGCCGTGGATCTGGATGGCCTCCAGGGCCGCCTTCACCGCCGTCTCGGAGGCGAAGAGCTTGGCCATGGCCGCTTCCTTGGTGAACGGCAGGTGGTTGTCCTTGAGCCAGGCCGCCCGGTGGACGGCCATCCGCGCCAGCTCCACGTGCGTCGCCATGTCGGCCAGCTTGAACTGGATGGCCTGGAACTTGGCGATGGGCTGGCCGAACTGGACGCGCTCCTTGGCATACTTGGTCGCCGCGTCGAGGCACCCCTGGGCGATGCCGAGGGCCATCGCCCCGATGCTGATGCGGCCGCCGTCGAGGGCCATCATGAACTGCTTGAACCCCTCGCCGGGCTTGCCGAGGATGTTCCCCTTTGGGACGCGGCAGTCCTCGAGGATGATCTCGGCCGTGTCCGACGACCTCAGGCCGAGCTTGTCGTACTTCTTCCCGGAACTGAAGCCCTTCGTACCCCTCGGGACGATGAACGAGCTTATCCCCCGGGCCCCTTTGCCCTTCTCGGTGACCGCCGTTATCACCGCCACCCCGCAGTGCGAGGCGTTGGTGATGAAGGTCTTCGAGCCGTTCAGCACCCATTCGTCGCCGACCCGGACGGCCGTCGTCTGGGTCCCCGCCGCGTCCGAGCCGGCGTTGGGTTCGGTCAGGCCGAAAGAGGCCAGGACCTCGCCGCGGGCGCAGCGCGGGATCCACTCGTGTTTCTGCTCCTCGGTGCCGAACAGGTAGATGGGCGTGGTGCCGATGGAGACGTGGGCGGCGAAGGTTATCCCGAGGGCCGCGTCGACTCGCGAGATCTCCTCGACGGCGATGGCGTAGCTGAGGTAGTCGCCGCCGGCCCCGCCATACTCCTCCGCGAAAGGCAGGGCGAAGAGGTCCAGGGCGCCCATCTTCTTGACCAGCTCCGCGGGGAACTCGCTCTTCTCGTCCCGCTCGGCCGCCCCCGGCGCCACCTCTTCGACCGCGAACTCACGGACCGTCCGGCGGATAAGCTCCTGGGTCTCGGTCAGGCGGAAATCCATGGTGCTTCCCCCTAAGCCGGTACGAAGTAGACGTCCGTGGGGAGGAGCTTGGAGTTGCGCAGGAACTTGGCCTTGACCTTCATCCCGATCTTGGCCTTGCTCGGCTCGACGCCGATGAGGCGCGACAGGAAGAGCGTGTTGACGCCCTCGAACTCGACCATGATCAGGGTGAAGGGGGTCTCCGGGAGGAACACCTCGGACCCGAAGTAGCAGGTCGTCCAGGTGTGGACGCGGCCTTCCTTCGGCAGCTCGACCCACTCGGTCTTGCCGCCGCAGTGCATGCAGTGGGCGCGCGGGGTGGCGTAGGTGTAGCCGCACTTGGGGCAACGCGAGCCCATCAGCTTGCCGGCGGCGAGCCCGGCGAAGAACGGCGTGTCCTGCGCGTAGCTGTGGATGTAGTCGATCTCGTAGTGGTACTTGATGATCAGGGGGTCGAGGTTGTAGACCACGGTCCCCTCTTGCGTCTCGGGGACTTTGATCTTCTTCTTGTCATCGGCCATGGCCTAAAACCCCCTCTCGAGGATGCTCACGGTGATGTAGGTGCCCGTGCCGGCATGGCTGTGGATGAGCCCGCGCCGCGCGTTCTTGACCTGCAGCCGGTCGTTGCCGAAGTGCTTCTTGATCATCCCTTGGAGCTGCCAGAGGGCGAAGACCGCCTGCATCAGGCCGGTCGCGCCGACGGGGTGGCCGCAGGCCAGAAGGCCGCCGGACGGGTTGACGGCGACCTCGCCCCCGATGGCCGACGCGCCGGACTCGACGTACCGGCCGCCCTCGCCGTACTTGCACAGGCCCAGGTCTTCGTAGGTCTGGATCTCGGACGAGGTGTAGGCGTCGTGGAGTTCGACGAAGTCGATCTCCTTGCGCGGGTCCTTGATCCCGGCCATCTCATAGGCCTGCTTGGCCGCCGTGCGGCCGCCGCGGAAGGAGTGGACACCGGGGTACTTGAGGTTCTTGTAGTCCGACTTCTTCTCGTGCGGGAGCAAGATGACGTCGCCGTGCGGGCGGTCGGCGAGGCGCATGGTGTCGGTGCCCGTGCCGACGCCGGTGACCTTGACCGGCCGGTCGGTGAGCTTCCGGGCCATCTCCTCGGAGGCCAGGATGACCGCGGCGGCGCCGTCGGACATGACGCAGACATCAAGGCGGGTCAGCGGGTCGGCGACCATCTCGGAGTTGCGGACGTCCTTGACCGTCAGCTTCATCGGGTACTGGGAGTACGGGTTGTGGAGGGCGTTGCCGTGGTTCTTCACCGAGACCGTGGCCATCTGCTCGACGGTGGTCCCGAACTCGTACATGTGCCGCTGGACCATCATCGCATAGTAGCCGGTGTAGAAGCCACCCACCGGATAGTCGAAGTTCGTGTCGGAGGCGAGGGCGATGAACTCGTTGCCCTTCCACGTGTTCACCCGGGACATGGTCTCGAAGCCGTAGGCCACGCAGACGTCCATCCGGCCGGAGGCGATGGCCTCCCAGGCCGACTGGAAGCACATGCCCCCGGTGGCCCCGCCGGACTCGATGCGGCGGCTCGGCTTGGGGCATAGGCCCAGGTAGTCCTGGACCATGATGCCCGCCATCAGTTGGCGGGTGAAGTGGTCCGAGAAATACGACGCCACGCTGCCGTCAATCTGGTCGAGAGTGAGCTTCGGCACGTCTTTCATGGCGTAGTCGAAGGCTTCCTTGACCATGTAGCGGAAGTCCTTGTCCGGGGAGGCCTTGGAGAACTTGGTTATCCCCCCGGAGACCACGTATACGTCGCGCACCTGTCCAACCTCCTCAAAAAAAATCCCTCTCAAACGACGGGCCCTACGGTCGTCCGACCCCACCCCCTTTGGTAGGCTCTTGACGGAAACGCCGGCTTACCGAAGCGCCTGGAGGCGGTGTTGGGTGGAGGACGGGTGAGCGTTCGCTGAGGGGTTGGCCCGCGCTAAGCGCGGGTGGAGTGCGTCATGGTCGAAGGTTAGCCCGGCAGCCTCGGCGGAATCGGGGCCTACGCTCGACTGGATGCTGGACCTCGTCTCGACTGGACTGGCGACCGTCTGC
>JAJZPE010000086.1 GCA_021811325.1 Bacillota bacterium | reverse complement strand
CCGATCTGTCGGCATGGTGGTTATCGGCAAGTACATGGAGAAGTGCCTCCGCGAGGACATCGCCCAGGGCAAGTCCGGCAAAGAAGGGCTCGAGCGGGCCCTCAACATCCTCATGAAGTTTTCCTGAGTACGAACCCCCAACGGCTTAGATTCCCTTTGACAACGGAGGCGGCGCGGCAATGGCTGAAGAGAAGGTTTACGACGTGCTCATCATCGGCGGCGGCCCCGCGGGGCTGACCGCTGCCCTTTACGCGGCGAGGTCGCGGCTGAAGGCGGTCGTCCTCGAACGCGGGATGGCCGGCGGGCAGGCGGCCACGACCCACAAGATCGAGAACTATCCCGGGTTCCCCGACGGCATCCTCGGGCCCGACCTCGGGCAGGCCTTGGAGCAGCAGGCCACCAACTTCGGGGCCGAGTTCGTGCAGACGGAGATCGAGGGCGTCGATCTCTCCGGCGACCTGAAGACGGTCAAGGCTTACGAGGGCGAGTACAAGGGGCGCACGCTCATCCTGGCCACCGGCGCCGACCCGAAGAAGCTCGGCGTCAAGGGCGAGGAGGAGCTGCGCGGGCGGGGCGTATCCTACTGCGCCACCTGCGACGGGGCCTTCTTCAAGGACCAGGAAGTCATCGTCGTCGGTGGCGGCGACGCCGCGGTCGAGGAGGCTCTCTTCCTCACTCGTTTCGCCAAGAAGGTCTCCATCGTCCACCGCCGCGACCAGCTCCGAGCGGCCCCGGTGATTCAGGAGCGGGCCAAGGCCAACGAGAAGGTCGCCTTCATCTGGGACTCGGTCGTCGATGAGATCAAGGGCGAGAAGCATGTCGAAGGGGTCGTCGTCAAGAACGTCAAGACCGGGGAGACGAAGACCGTCCCGGCCGCCGGCATCTTCATCTACGTTGGGCTGGTACCCAACACGGCGCTGCTGAAGGGGCAGGTCGGCATGGACCCGCAAGGCTACATCCTGGCCGGCGAGGATACCATGACTTCCAAGCCCGGGGTCTTCGCGGCCGGCGACTGCCGCAAGAAGCCGCTGCGCCAGGTGGTCACGGCGGTATCCGACGGCGCCGTCGCCGCCATGGCGGCCACCAAGAACCTCGAGGAGGAGTGACCCATGGCCAACATCTTTCAGGTCAGCGACCACGATTTTGAGCTTGAAGTCCTCAACGCCCACCTCCCGGTGCTGGTCGACTTCTGGGCCCCCTGGTGCGGGCCATGCAAGATGGTCGCCCCGACCGTCGAGGCGATGGCCGAGGAGTACGAGGGGCGTCTCAAAGTCTGCAAGCTGAACGTGGACGACAACCCCCAGACGGCCTCGGCCTATGGCATCATGGGCATCCCGACCGTGGCCGTGTTCAAGAACGGTGAGGTCGTCCAGAAGATCGTCGGGGCGGTGCCCAGGGAGACGATGAAGCGGAAGGTCGAGGCGCTCCTGTGAAGCCGGCCCCTTCGCATCCGCCGATGAAGAGCTCCCCCGGCGCGCGCGCTAACGCCGATGGTCGTAAGTTTGCGGGCGTCATGAGTTTGTGATAACATCGTTGTTGCCTGAACCGCTTTCTGTCGGAAACGGCGCCAATCATAAGGTTGGCGCCAATCAAACGCCGGCGCCAATCAAACGCTCACCTTTCGGGAGTAGCTGGGTCCTGGTGGGTCTCCCGGCCTTCAAAGCCGGCGGCCTGCGGTGATCCCGCGGGTGGTGGGTTCGATTCCCACATACTCCCGCCAGAATCCCTTGTTTGAAGCCGACCTCCGGCCTGTCAACCCGGGCCGAGGGTCGGCTTCTTGCCGTCTGCGGGGCCGGCCGCTCTCATTCCGCGGGATTTTCGCCGATATATTGGGTGACGTGGGCGCACCCGCCCCGACGTCAAGCTCCTCACCATCAAGGGGGTCTTCCACGGTGACTTCACTTCGGCCGCCCCTGGCCCGAACCGGCCGGCTCCACGTGCCGCTCCGGGCCCGGCGCGCCGGCCTGGCGCTGGCTCTCATCCTGGTGGCCGCGGTGGTCCTGGGGTTCAGCCCGAGTCCGGCCCTGGCCGCGACGACGCCCGTCCCGGTGACCATCGACGGCCGGCCCGTCCAGGGGGTCAGCGTCGACGGGATGACCATGGTGCCCCTCCGGGCGCTGGCCGACCAACTCAACTGGGAACTCGTCTGGGATGACGCCACGGCCTCGGCGAAGGTCACGACCAACGACTCGAAGCTGGCCGTGAAGCGGGCGGCCGACATCATAAGGCCGTCGGTCGTCGGCATCGTCGTCAGGCGCCCAGCCATCGACGAGGAGGGCTGGCCGACCTATCTCACCTTCTCGGGTTCGGGCTTCGTCGCCGACCCGGCCGGCTACATCTGGACCAACTACCACGTGGTCGAGGGGGCGGCGGAGATCAAGGTGATGACCACCGACCGCCAGGTCTACTCGGCCAAGGTCACCAACTACGACGCCCTCTATGACCTGGCCCTCCTGAAGATAGACGCCACCGCGCTCCCGGCTCCGCGCCTCCGCAAGGTCGATTCGACGGCCATCGGCGAGATGGTGGCGGCCATGGGCAGCCCCGAGGGCCTGCAGCACTTCAACACGGTCTCCTTCGGGGTCGTCAGCGGCGTCGGCATCGCCACCGACGGCTGGGTCCCGTATATCCAGACCGACGCGCCCATCAACCCGGGCAACAGCGGCGGCCCCGTCTTCGACCTCGACGGGAACGTCATCGGCATCGCCACCTGGAAGATGGTCGGCGTGGACGTCGAGGGGTTCAGCTTCCTCATCCCCAGCGAGACCCTGGAGGACGCCTACGGTCACTTCCAGAAGGAAGGCTCCATCCTGCGCCCGTTCCTGGGCGTGGCCACCCTCGAATCCTGGGAGGCCTCGGTGGGTCTGCCCTCCGAGCCCGGCCTCGAGGTGGCCTCGGTCACGGTGGCGTCGGCCGCCGAGAAGGCCGGCCTGGTCGTCGGGGACCACATCCTGTCCTTCAATGGGCGGCCGGTCTCCCGCCGCTATGACTTCACCCAGGCCCTGAGCGCCTGCGTCCCGGGGGACACGGTGACCATGAGCGTCCAGTCGAAGAACGGCGCGCTGCGCACGGTCAACGTCGTCCTCCGCAACCGGCCGTCGGCCCCGGCGGTCAACGAGTACTTCCGCGAGGACGCCGGCTACTACGGCGGCTTCTGGTCGACCCTGACCAACACTCAGGCCGCCGCGGCGGCGGCCTACGGCAAGGAAGGCTGGAAGCACCGCGAGACCTTCGACCTCGTCGAACCCTTCACGTTCGCCGACGGCTACGCCTACGTGAGCGTCTCGACGCCCTACCTCAACGTGGCCCTGGACGCCTATGACGCCGAGGAGCACGGCCGGTCGCTCAGCGCGGCGGACATCGAGGCCAGGCGCTCCCTCTACGCCAACACCCTGTACCTATACGTCAGCGTCCTCGAAGACTCGGCCGAGGCCCTCTCCGGCACCACGGTGCAGATCACTCAGGGCACCCAGGCCTATCACCCCGAGGCCTCGAGCGCGCCGGACATCGTCAAGTCGGCCTACAGCCCGCAACCCCCGGCGGTCAGGTGGACCCAGGGTTACCGCTTCCACACCTGGGGCATGGACCCCGACCGTACCTTCACGGTCAAGATAACCCTCCCGGGCGGCCGGGTCATCACCATCCCGGTGGATGTCGGTCGGCTCAGGTAGCGGCCCACACCCAATCCCGCTTCATGTTAAGGGCAGGCCCCATGGTGGTGCCCAACATAAGCCCTCTACGCTGCCCTTTTGTTTCCAGTACTGTCTTAAATGGCGTCAATTGGTGGTTTGCAGAATGAGGTTGGTATCTGACCCACTTTTCGCCAAACCTTGAGCTGTGCGGCGTTTTGACGGTTGACCGTGAAATCGGCTACCCTCAGGATGACGGGCTTGTCCGCGAAATCCAAGTCCGAGAGGGGAGCGCGTTTGAAGAGGAGAACAAGGTCAGCCAAGCTCCTTTTGGTTTCCCTGATGGCCTTCATGATCCTGGCCCTCGCGCCGGCGCATCCGGCGGCTGCATCCTGGTACCTCACATATTACTACCAGGGATCGCCGATTGGCTCTACCGGCGGTCAGGCGGCTCCAAGACCGGCCCCGACCTCACAGCCCACGCCCGCCCCGGCCCCGGTCTCGATGGCCGGCTATGGCGGTTGGTACTTGTGGTATTCGCTCTGGTACCCGCCGACCCCCACGCCCACGCCGGCACCGCGGCCCACGCCCACTCCCACGCCCGCTCCGACCCCCACGCCGGCGCCGCGGCCCGCGCCCGCTCCGGCCCCGCAGTCCGCGCAGGTCACCCCGACGGCTGAGGAGACGTGGATGCTCAACGCCCTTAACCAGGCCCGGGCCGACAACGGACGGCAGCCCCTCAAGCTCAACCTGACCCTGACGGCCCTGGCTCGTCAGAAGGCTCAGGACATGGTGACGAACAACTACTTCGCGCACACCTCGCCGACCCTGGGAACGGCCTTCGACATGATGAAGAAGGCCGGGGTCTACTTCACCACCGCCGGCGAGAATCTGGGCGAGGCCAACAGCGTGTATGCCGTGCACTACCGGCTCCTGGCCAGCCCGACGCACCGGGCCAACATCATGAACTCGACCTATACCGAGGTCGGGATCGGCGTCATCGACATGCAGCCATCAGGCGTGATGGTGGCTGAGTTCTTCATCGGGAAATGACGGGCCGGGGAACCAGGAGCGAGTTCGATCGAGAAGGGGTTTGACCCGAGAGCAAGGTCCAGACCGGCCCCGGCCTCTGGGGCCGGTTTTCTTTCGTGGACCGCGGATCCGGCCTGCCCCGCCCCCAGCCCGTTCGAACATCCCCATCCGGCCGGTCATAGATTGTAGGGCGAAGGTCGCTGGCCACGGGGGTGGGTTTGTTGGTCAGGCTGGTCGTCAGGAATTCAGAGATTCCCCATCCGGACGGGGCCTTTTCGGATCTCCCCGAGGCCCTCTGGGCCGCCGGGCGGGGGTTGGCAGTCCAATTCTTCTATGACGCGGACTCCGGCACGGTGCACCTGGACTCGGTCGTCCACGGACGGACGGTGGTCATCGACCCGGGCCACGGGGGCAAAGACCGCGGCGGCCACGGGGTGATGGGTTATTACGAGGCCGAGGGCGCCCTGGGCATCGCCCTGGTGCTGGCGTCGCTGCTGCGCTCGGCCGGGGCGCGGGTCGTCCTGACCCGGGCCCAGGACGAAACGGTGCCGTTGGAGGAGCGGCTGTCGGCCGTCAGAGGCGAACGGCCGGACGTCTTCATCTCCTTGCACACCAAAGGGCTACCGACCGGCGGCGGCCTGCGTCCGGCCGTCATCTACAACTACCGGCGGCCGCTGGCCTCGTTCCACCTCGCCGGCTGCGTCGCCGCGGAGATGTCCACCTACGGCGGGATGCCGCCGTTCCTCAGGCGCTTCCGCCTGCGGGGCCGGGACATCGATGGCTACAACGGGCTCCTGCTGGGGTCCGGCGTCCCGGCCGTGGTCATCGAATGCGCCAGCCACCACTACCCGGAGCAGGAGCGGCTCCTCCTCAACAGGGACTACCTCAAAAACTGTGCCTGGGCCATCTACCGTGGCCTCTGCCGACACTTCGGGGCCGAGTTCGAGGACCTCGCCGGGCTCACCGAGGAACTGCGCCTTGCCCGCCGGCCGGCCGGGCCACCGGCCGTCGAAGCCGGACCGCCGCGTCGCGAACCCGAGCCGCCCGCCCTGGCCAAGCCCGCCGCGCCCGTACCGCAACCCGCCCTGGCCGTCCCGTTCCAAGCGGCCCTGGTTCAACCAGGACAGGTCACCGTGACGCCTTTGACGGGGCCTCACGCGGTGGGCAGTAGCCGTCCGCAGGTCCAGATCCAGGCCCCTCCGCTGGCCTTCGCCGGCGGCCAGCTCTTCCAGGTCGCGCCACCCGGGTCGGCCCCCCTCAACATCGGGGTCAGTGACCGCGCCGCCGAAGCCATGGCCGGCAAGCTCAAAGACACCGGGATGCCACCTACCCCACCCGAATTCGTGCACTGGCCGCAGGCCAAACCGGCCGGCTCGGCGGTGAAGCCCCACGGCTGAGGGGGCGCCGCCCAGGTGTGGCTGGAGGCCACAAAGAACGCACCGCCACAGGCACCTGGGCGGGCTGCGGCGCCTCAGGCGCCCACCCAAGACTGGTCCCAGGCGCCCGCGCCGGGGCCGGGCCCACAGGTCTGGAAACCCTGGCCGCCCAAGAACGTTTGAAAAGCAAGGCAGTTTGGCCATCCGGTCGCCCGCCGAGGGTGGCCTTTTCGTCGCCGGTTCGTGGCCGTTCCATCGTCGGGCCGAGGACCATGTTTGGCCGGACTCCGCCAAGGGATAATAAAAAAGGAAACCCAAACCAAAGGGAGAAGTAGATGGCGGTCCACAAGCCCGGAACGGAGGTCCCGAACGGCTTGACGACGAGTGAACTGCGCCAACTTCCATCGGTCGACCGGGTCTGGCGGGCCCTCGAGGCCCGCGACGCGGTCGCCACGTACCCACGGGCGATGGTCATCCGGGAAATCCGTGATGTCCTGGATGCCGCCCGCGACGGGCGGGCCGGACTGGCACCCGTCCCGGCCGACCCAGCGACTGACCCAGCGATGGACTCCCCGTCTTCACGGGACGCCCTCCTCGAAACGGTCGCGGCCCGGGTCGAGGAACGCCTGCGGGCGAAGGGGAAGGGCGGCCCCCGCCGGGTCATCAACGCCACCGGCGTCGCCCTCCACACCAACCTCGGCCGGGCCGTGCTCTCCACGCCTGCCCGGGAAGCCGTGGCCGCCGTGGCCGCCGGCTATTCCGACCTTGAACTGGACCTGACCACCGGCGAGCGCGGGTCTCGCCTCGACCACGTCGAGGGGCTCATCCGCGAGGTCACCGGGGCCGAGGCCGCCCTGGTCGTCAACAACAACGCCGCCGCCGTCCTCCTGGCCCTTGACACGCTGGCCGAGGGCCGCGAGGTCATCGTCTCGCGGGGCCAGCTCGTCGAGATTGGCGGCGCCTTCCGCGTTCCCGCGGTGATGGCCAAGAGTGGCGCCAGGCTGGTCGAGGTCGGGACGACCAACAAGACCTACCGGCGGGACTATGAGGAGGCCATCACCCCCGAGACCGCCCTGCTGCTCCGCGTGCACACCAGCAACTACCGGGTGGTCGGCTTCGTCGCCGAAGTCTCCCTGGAGGAACTGGTCGAACTGGGCCGCCGGCGCGGCGTGCCGGTCATGGAGGACCTCGGCAGCGGCGCCCTGATCGACTTCGCGGCCCACGGCCTGCCCCCGGAGCCGACCGTCCAGCGGAGCGTGAAGTCGGGCGCCGACGTCATCACCTTCAGCGGGGATAAGCTTCTCGGGGGGCCGCAGGCCGGCATCGCCGTCGGCCGCCGCGAGGCCATCGCCAGGATGCGCGCGAACCAGCTCATGCGGGCCTTGCGGATAGGCAAGCTGACCCTGGCGGCGCTGGTCGCGACCCTCCGCAGTTACCTCGAGCCCGGGCGGGCCGAACGGGAGGTCCCAGCCCTGACCGCGCTGCTGGCCGACCCGAGAGCGTTGGCCGCCAAGGCCCGGCGGCTGGCCTCGCGGCTGCGGTCGCGGGCCGGCGGCCTCGGGCGTTTCACGGCCGAGGCGGGGTCATCACCGGCCGGCGGCGGCTCCCTCCCCGGAGTCGAGCTTCCGACGTGGCTCGTCGCCCTACGTCCGGCCGAGGGCGGTCTGACGCCGTCGGAGATCGAAGCCGGGCTGCGCCGCGCCGACCTGCCGGTGCTCGTCCGGGTCAGCCAGGGGCGCGTCCTGGTCGACGTTCGCACGCTGGCCTCAGACGAGCTTTTGCCCATTGTCGAGGCCTTCGCCGGGCTGGCGGCGCCGCCCGCGCACGGGGCGGGGGAGGGGCGATGAGCGGTGCGGCCCACGTCGTCGTGGGCACCGCGGGCCACGTCGACCACGGAAAGACCGCGTTGGTCCGAGCCTTGACCGGTGTCGACACCGACCGCCTCCCCGAGGAGAAGGCCCGGGGCATCTCCATCGACCTCGGCTTCGCCCGGTTGGCCCTGCCCGGCGGGACCACGGTCAGCTTCGTCGACGTCCCCGGCCACGAGCGGTTCATCAAGAACATGCTCGCCGGGGCCACCGGTGTGGACCTCGTCCTCCTGGTCATCGCCGCCGACGAGGGGGTCATGCCCCAGACCCGCGAGCACCTGGACATCCTGTCGTTGCTCGGCCTGGAGCGGGGCCTCATCGCCGTGACCAAGTCCGACCTGGTCGACCGCGACTGGCTGGACCTCATCATCGACGAGGTCCGCGGGCTGCTCGGCGGGACCTTCCTCGAGGGCGCACCCGTGGTGCCGGTCTCCTCGGTCACCCGCCAGGGCCTGTCCGAGCTGACCGAGGCCGTCGCCGGGGTCGTCGCCCGGGTCCCGGTCCGCGACGACGCGGGCTTTGTGCGGCTGCCCATCGACCGCGCCTTCGTCGTCCAGGGCTTCGGCCCGGTGGTCACAGGGACGCTGGTCTCCGGGACCATCGCCCGCGACGCGTCCCTCGAGGTCCTCCCCGATGGCCTGGCCGTCCGCGTCCGGGGCATCGAGGTCCACGACCGCAAGGTCGACCGGGCCTCAGCCGGGCAGCGGGTGGCCGTCAACCTCGCCGGGGTCGAGGTCGAGCGGCTCCGCCGCGGCCAGGTCCTGGCCGAGCCGGGCCGCTACAGGGCGTCACGCCGGCTGGGGGTCCGGGTCCGGCTCCTCGGGCGGACCCCGCGCCCGCTGGCCCAGGCCGCCCGGGTCCACCTGCACCTGGGG
The DNA here is from genome assembly GCA_021811325.1 of Bacillota bacterium. GTDB lineage: Bacteria > Bacillota > Sulfobacillia > JAJYWN01 > JAJZPE01 > JAJZPE01. The sequence goes on along the minus strand of JAJZPE010000086.1, from coordinate 868 downwards.
ACGGCCGAGGTCATCGCCCGCGTGTCCCTCCTCGACCGAGAGGAACTCCAGCCCGGCGACGACGCCCCGGCCGTCCTCATCGCCGAAGAGGACTTGGTGGCGGGGCGCGGCGACCGCTTCGTCATCCGCTCGTACTCGCCGGTGACGACCATCGGCGGCGGGACGGTCATCGACCCGTCCCTCGACCGGGCCGAGCGCCGCCGGGCGACCCTCCTCGAGCGGCTGTCGGCCGTAGAAAGCGGCGCCCCCGGGGCGGTGGCCGCCGAGGCGCTGAGCCGTCAGAACGGCCCGATGACGGCCGGCGAGGTGGCCCGGGTCACCGGACTCCCCGAGGCGACCGTCACTGAGGCGGTGCGCTCGCTGGTCGACGACGGGCGGGTGGCCGTCCTGGACGAGCGCGGCGGCTACCTCTGCGACGCGGGCGTCCTCGCCCGTCTCGTCGCGGCGGTCGCCGCCACCATCGGCGATTACCACCGCCAATACCCGCTCCGCGCCGGTTACCCCAAGGAGGACCTGCGAAGCCGGTTGGGTCTTGCCCCCAAGCCCTTCGCCGCCTTCGTGACTCACCTCGAGGCCAAGGGCTTCCACGCCGAGCACGACCTCATCGCCGAACCGGGCTGGACCGTTCGGCCGACGCCCGATGAGGCCGGGGCGTCGGCCGCCGTCGAGGAAGCCTTTCGGGCCGCGCGGCTCAACCCGCCGTCGCTCGAGGACGCGGTCAAGGCGGGCAGGTCCGCCGTCCCCGGCCCCTGGGCGGCCGAAGAGGTCTTCGCCAACCTGGTCGCGCCACGGCTCGTCAAGCTCGGCGATGACCTGTACCTACACCAGGACGTGGTGGCCGAAGTCAGGCGGCTCCTGGCGGCCGTCT
>JAJZPE010000085.1 GCA_021811325.1 Bacillota bacterium | reverse complement strand
TCCCCCTCCGAGGGCGAATCCAGGCAACGAGGACGAGCGGTCCCGCCCCCGGGGGGATCAGCCGTCGGGAAGGAGAGAACGCAGTGACCAACAGACAGAAGGTCCTCTACAGTCTCGGCTCTTTCGGCGCGTCCCTCCCGTCGTCGGCCGTCGGCGCCTTTCTCCTATTCTTCTACGTCGACCGGCTCAAGATGCCGCCGTCCCTCTACGCCACGGGGATGGTCATCTACGCCATCTGGAACGCCATCAACGACCCCCTGGCCGGGCAGATCTCCGACAACACCCGGTCGCGCTGGGGCCGCCGCATCCCTTACATCCGCTTCCTGATGGTGCCCCTGTCCGTGGCCTTCGTCCTCGTCTGGACGCCGCCCTTCGCCTCGGCCGTCGGCCACGAGATGGCCATGTTCGCCTACTTCCTCATCGCCCTGTTCCTGTTTGACGGCCTCTACACATTCGTCATCCTGAACTGGACCGCCCTCTTCCCGGAGATGTTCCCGACGCTGGGCGAGCGGGCCCAGGTCTCGGCCTGGCGTCAGGCTTTCGGCATCTTCGGGAACATCATCGGCGTCTCGTTGCCCCCGATGCTCTATCCCGTCCTGGGTTGGGCCGGGATGGGCCTCGCCTTCGGCGTCCTGACCCTCGTCTCGCTGGCCCTGTCGCTCGCCGGGTCGAAGGAGAACCCGGCCTTCGCCGAGCAGCAGGGGCTGGCCCTCATCCCCGCCCTCAAGGCGACCTTCGCCAACCGCTCCTTCGTGACCTTCGTCATCGCCGACTTCCTGTGGCAGTTCACCTTCGGCGTGCTGTTGGCGGTCATACCCTTCTATGCCAAGTACGTCCTGCACATCGAAGGCTTCCTGCAGACCCTCTTGACCGGCATCATCTTCGTCGTCGTCATCCCCATGGTCTACGTCTGGAGCGGGGTGGCCGTCAGGCGCGGGGCCCGGAACACGGTGATAATCTCGTCGATCGCCTTCGCCCTCGCCCTCATCCCCTTCGGGCTGGCCGGCTCGGTCACCCCGGCCTACTTCATCGCCGTCCTCGTCGGCTTCGGGCTGGCCGGGCTCATCCTCCTCATCGACGTCCTCATCGCCGACATCGTCGACGAGGACGAACTGAAGACCGGGCGGCGGCGGGAGGGCATGTACTTCGGCATCAACGGCTTCATGGTCCGCCTGAGCATCGCCTTCCAGGGGCTCGTGGTGACCGGGATCATGACCGCCACCGGATACAGCGCCAGCGCCGCGGTCCAGCCGGCCTCGGCCATCACCGGCTTCCGGGTCCTCTTGACGGTGGTACCCATCGTCGGGATCGGCCTCGGGGTCCTGATGATGGTCCTCTACCCGCTGCACGGGAAGCGCTTGGCCGAGGTCAGACAGGCCATCGCGCAACGGCGCGGCGGGGCATAACGCTCTCATCTCCCGAACAACGGCATGATCAGATGAAGACGGCCCCCCTTCCGCGCGGCGGGAGGGGGGCCTTGGGTTGCGCGCCGCCCCGACATGGGGCGCCGGCTTCGTCTGCGACAAAATCCGCCTATTTGTGCCATAAATCGACAAACCGGACTGAAATCCGGACACCGATTCGCCGATACATTTGAACGGAAAGGTACCAAAGCCTCAACTGCCACGCCCAGGTAGAGCAGCGTTCCACCGCAGAACCCCGGCGATTTGGCATGAAAGGGAAGAAGTCCAGTGGGCAAGTTGAAGTCTCGCCTGTCCCTGCGGACCAAGCTGCTCATCCTGCTGCTCGGGGTGTCCCTGGTGCCCATGACCGGCGCGGTGACCATCGGGCTGGTGATCGGCCAGCAGAACGTCCGCGCCGCCGTCATCACGGCCCGCGGCGAACTGGCCGGAAAGGTGGGGCAAGACCTCGAGGGCTGGGTCGACGAACGCCTCGCCGATGTCCGAACGCTGGCCATCGACCCGGTCATCCGGTCGCTCGATGCCGGGCGGGCCGGGCCCTTCCTGGCCAGGCTCCAAAGCAACACCGGCGTCTTCGAGACCCTTGCCCTGGCTTCGGCCAGAGGGCAGACCATCGCCCAGAGCGACGGCAAGGTCGGCCTCAGCGTCACCGACCGGCCATATTACACCGCGGCCATGAACGGCGAGGAATACGTCAGCGACGTCGCCTTCTCCAAGTCGACCGGGAACCCGGTCATCGTCGTCGCCTCCCCGGTGCGCAACGATGCCGGCCGGCCCGTCGGCCTCATCCTCGGCACGATCAAGCTCGACACCGTCGTCGCCCAGCTGGAGCGGGCCAAACCCGGCGAGACCGGGACGGCCTATCTGGTCGACGCTACGGGGGCGTTCATCGTCCGGCCGCGCGGCGGGTCCGCCGGTGCCGGCCGGGGCGCCGGCGGGCAGGGTCCCTCCGAGCAGAAGCCCGACAGCCTGGCCATCCGCGAAGTCGCCGCCGGGAACAGCGGGACGGCGGTCTACCAGGACTACCGGGGCAACACCGTCCTCGGGAGTTACCGTTGGCTGGCGGAGAGGCACTGGGGCCTGATCGTCGAGCAGGACAAGAGGGAGGTCTTCGGGTCCAGCAACCAGATGGCCCTCCTGACCCTTCTGGGGGTCGTCCTGGCGGTGGTGGTCCTTGTCCCGTTGTCCATCTTCGTCGGTAACTACATCGCCCGCCCGGTCAGCCAGGTGGCCCACCAACTGGCCCGGATCGCCGACGGCGACGCCGACCTCCGGTCCGAACTGAAAGTGAACACCGGCGACGAGCTCGAGGACCTGGCCGCGGCCTTCAACCGCCTGATGGCCTCAATCCGTTCGATGGTCGAGCAGATCGCCGGCGCCGCGGCCCAGGTCCGCGAGTCCGGGGCGGCCATCGCCCAGTCCGCCGGGCAGGCCGGGGTCAGCAGCGAGCAGGTGGCCACGACGGTCGGCCAGGTCGCCCGCGGCGTTGGTGAGCAGACCAAGGATATCGCCCGGGCGGCCGAGGCCGTCGACCGGGTCGCCGGGCTGGCCCATGAGCTGGCCGCCGGCGCCAGGACACAGGCCGCTCGGGCCGGGGAGACCAACGAGGTCGTGGCCCGCATGGACTCCGAACTCCAGGCGGTGGGGAGCAAGAGCCAGGAGGTCGCCCAGGCCTCCGCGGCCGCGGCCAAAGCCGCCCGGGAGGGCGGGGACACCGTCGTCCGGGTGGTCGCGGGCATGGAGAAGGTCCGGGACACCGTGGCCACCGCGGCCGAGCGGGTCCGCCGCTTCGGCGAGGCCTCGGCGCGGATCGGGGAGATCGTCGCCCTCATCGATGAGATCGCCCGTCAGACCAACCTCCTCGCCCTGAACGCGGCCATCGAGGCGGCCAGGGCCGGGGAGCAGGGGAAGGGCTTCGCCGTCGTCGCCGAGGAAGTCCGCAAGCTGGCCGAGAAATCGGGCGGAGCGGCCCACGAGATCAGCGGCCTGGTCGGCGAGATCCAGTCCGGCGCGGCCGAGGTGGTCAAGGCTATCGAGGCCGGGAGCGAGCAGGCCCAGTCGGGGGCCCAGGTGGCCGGAGAGGCCGGCGACGCCCTGGCCACCATCAGCCAGGCGGTGGCCGACGCCGACCAGCTTATCCAGGTCATCCGGGCAGGCATCGAGGAGATCGCCGCCCGCGGCCGGGATGTCGGAGCAAACGTGGCCGGCTTCGCGGCGGAGTCATCGACCCATGCTTCATCGACCCTGAAGGTCCTCGAGGCAAACACCGGTTTCGTCGACGCCATCCAGCGCATCGCCGCCGTCAGCCAGCAGAACGCGGCGGGCTCCGAGGAGGTCGCGGCCTCCGTGGACGAGCAGGCGCGCATGTTGAAGCAGATCTCGTCGATGGCCGACCAGCTATCGACGGCCGCGGGGCGCCTCGACGAACTCGTCCGGCGATTCGTCGCCTGAGGTTCGACCGCCCAATCGAATCGAGGAACAAAAAGCCCGCCCGCATGACGGGCGGCTCTCGTCTTTCAACGCAGGAATGCGCGGGCCGTTCGCCTAATTGACCCTTCTGGGACACCGCAACGCACAGACGCCGCGGATGAACAAGCGATAGAAGGGGGCCCATCGGCATGATGACCGGCCGGGAATACCGCCAATCCATCCTCAAGCTCAAGCCCAAAGCCTTCATGTTCGGACAGGAGATCACGGACCTTGCGGACAATGGCTTCACCGGCGCCAACCTGAACGGCGTGGCCGAGACTTACGACATGGCCCGGGATTCGGCCCTGGCGCCGCTCTTCGTCACCAAGTCGAGCCTCACCGGCCGGGAGATCAGCCGTTACACGCACATCAACGGCTCGGCCGAGGACCTCATGGCCCGGATCAAGGTGGCCCGCAAGGTGTGCCAGCGGACCGGGGTCTGCCTGGGGCGGTGCGGCGCCGATTCGCTCAACGCCCTCTGGGCCACGACCTTCGACCTTGACCAGAAGCTCGGGACCAAGTACCACGAACGTTTCAAGGCCTTCCTGCAGCGGGTGCAGGACGAGGACCTCGTCACCACCCTCGCCCTGACCGATCCCAAGGGCGACCGAAGCCTGCGCCCAAGCCAGCAGCCGGACAAGGACATGTACGTCCGCATCGTCGAGCGCCGGCCGGACGGCATCGTCGTCCGCGGGGCCAAGGCGATGATCGCCGGGGCCACCGCGGCCCACGAGATCCTCGTCCACCCCGGGACGGGCCTCGCCCCCGAGGAAGGCGACTTCGCCGTGGCCTTCGCCGTCCCGACCAACACGCCCGGCCTCTATCACGTGGTCGACCGCCAGTCGGCCGATGAGCGCAAGAACGTCGCCTCGTGGGACAAGGGCAACGTCCGCTACGGATCCCTCGAGGCCCTCATCGTCTTCGAGGACGTCTTCGTCCCCAACGAGCGGGTCTTCATGGCCGGCGAGACCGAGTTCGCCGGGGAGGTCGTCAACCGCTTCGCCCTCCTGCACCGGGTGGTCCTGGCCGGCTGCCTGGCCGGGTGCGCCGACGTCCTGACCGGGGCCACGGCGATGGTCGCCGAGGCCAACGGCCTGGGCAAGCAGATGCGCGACAAGCTGGCCGAGATGACCTATTACTCGGAGGCCCTCTACGCGGGTGCCCTCGGGGCCTGCAGCCAACCGGCCAGGACGGCTTCCGGCGCCGTCTTCCCGGACCCCCTCCTGGCCAACGTGTCCAAGTGGCACGTCTCCTGGATGCCGTACGAGATCCAGAAGGCCGCCGAGGAGGTCGTCGGCGGGAGCGTCGCCTGCATGCCCTCCCAGGCCGACCTGGAGAGCGCGGCCGTCGGCCCCGCCGTCCGCAAGTACCTGCAGGGCACGGCGGGCGTGCCGGTGGAGACGCGGATGCGGGCCATCCGCCTGGTCGAGAACATGGTCGCCGGGCCGGGCCGCCTGGCTTCGCTGTGCATGCACGGGGCCGGTTCGCCGGCGGCAGCGAAGATCACGGTCCGCGCCTTGTCCGCCGTGGAGAACAAGAAAGCCCTGGCCAAACACCTGACCGGGCTTTCGTGAAACCGGCCGGGCCGGCCTATTCGATCGGCACCCACCGATTGTACGGGGCGAAGACCAGCTTCGTCCGGTGGAGGGCGGTCTCGGCGGAGGCCCTGATGGCCTCCGGGTCGATCTTGTTGAGGAAGATCTCGTGGTCCCAGTGGACCGGGATGAGGGTCCGGGGCCGGAGGTAATCGTCGATGACCACGGCCGCGTCTTCGGGCGCGGCTATCTCTTTGGTCGGCTCCTTGGTCACCGGGTGGGTCAGGAGCCCGGCGAAGTTGACGATAGCCACGTCGACCGGGCCTTTGGGCAGGGTGCGTAGACGATTATCACCGCTGATGTAGATACTCTTAGACTCTCCGCCGGGTCGCGGCAGGTCGATGAAGAACCCGAGCATCGGGCCACCGCAGGGCATGACGCCGTAGCGGTCGGGACGCCCGGCCAGCTTGGCCGCCACCAGGGAGCCCTCCTGGCCGGTCAGCCAGTGCTCCCCGGCCAGGGGCCGGAGCCGCGGGTGGCCGTTTGTCGCCCCGGCCGGCGGGCGGCCGGGCCCGCCGCCGGGCCCGCCCGCGGGCGGCCCAAGCCGCTCCAGTGAAGGCAGGTCATAGGTCGCGCCACTCTCCAGGGCGAAAGTCCTCGCTGCGGCGAGGCCGCAGACCGAGCGCATGGTCTCGGCGACCTCGGCCGAGCCACCGAAGCGGCAACCGGGCCGGGCGGCGGCGATGGCCTTGACCGTCTCCAAGTCGAAGTGGTCGAAGTGGCCGTGGGTGACCAGGACCACGTCCGGGGCGAAGCCGGCGATGTACTCAGGGAAGTCGGGGGCGTGTGGGTTCGGGGTGTACCACGGGCCGTAGACGCCGCGTTTCGAGAAGACGGGGTCGATGGCCACCACGGGGCTTCCCTGGCCCGCGAGGCGAAGGCTGACGCCGGCCGCGCCATGCCAGGCGAACTCAAACAAGACCGTCACTCCCATCTGGGTCCTCTGGTGGTCGCGCCCGCTCAGGCCCGGGCGCGGACGGCCGTCCTCCGGCCGTAGCGTTCCCCGGCCGCCTCGAAGATCAGGGCGATGGCGGCGGCCAGGGTCAGACCGGACGAAGTCACGGCCCGGACGAAGGGCGAACGCCGCGGATCGAGGCAAGGCAGGGGGTCGACCGACTCGACCAGCACCCCGCCCTCGGGCGGAGCGACCACCCGGACCTCGGCGTAGTCCCGGCAACCGAGGGCGCGGAAGGCGGTCAGGGCGGCCGCTCCGGCCGCGGCCACGAGGCCGGCCGGGCCCGCTCCAGGCTGGGACTCAGGGGCGGCGCCGGCCTGGTGGGACAGCCGCTCGATGAAGACCCGCGGCTCGTCACCGCCGATGACGGCCACGCTGAAGCGGAGCCCCTCCGGCCGCCGCAGGACCAGAGCCGGTCGGGTCGGGCCGGCCTTGGCCGCACGCAGAGCGAGGGCCAGCGATTCCTGGTCTTCGGCGAGCAGAGGTCCGAGGACCTCGACCGCGCCGGTCACCTCGGTGCAACTGACGAGGACCGGGAAGCCGACTGGGCCGAGTGCCCCAGGCCCGGCCGTCCGGCAGACGGCGAAGTCTGGGAGCGGCGTGGCGCCCGCCCGAAGGGCACGGTAGGCGGCCGCCGGGGAGAGGGCCAGGACGCACGGGGCCAGGCCGGAGCCGGCGTAGCGGAAGCCCGCCAGCTCCAGGTCGGCGATGATGCGCACCCTGGCATGGAGGGACCGGTCGCCGGCCGGGTGGATGACCCACCCGAGGTCATCCTGGCGGCCGAGGCGACGGATGTCCTCCGCGGGGAGGAGGACCGGCTCGAAGGCCAGTTCCTCGACGGCCTTGCGGACCGCGGCGGTGGCCCCTGGGGCCGCGGCGCTGTGGACGATGCCGACGCGAGGGGATAGGGTGGAAGACACGGCGATTCCTCCTTGCACGGGCGCCGCCCATCAACAAAGCCCGGGATGCCCCGGGCTCTGAAGCGGCAAGAGGAATGGCCGCGGCCGCCGATAGGCGGTGCGGAGCCTGACCTCTTCCACGCTTACGAGGTTAGCTGACGGGTTCGGGTCGAAAAGTGACCCTACCACTGCCCGCCGCGCCCTGTTAAAAGGCCGGCCGGCGGTGGATTCACCCCGGTCGAGTGGGTCCCCCGCTTCCTCAGGGGAATTCAGCGTTCTTCAGGCCCGTTGAGTTGTCGGCCCCTAGTCTATCGCAACGCCCGGGGCGTGTCAAAGGAGGGTGACGGCCCCCGTGGGCGGGCCTGACCGGACTAACAGGAATTACCGGGGGGCCCGCCGAAAAAACCCACTGGTGCTGGCTCGCTCGCCCGGAGCCAGAGGCCGGCTCTCGTCGATGAGTTCGGACACGGTCACCAGCCGGTAGCCCTGGCCGGTCAGGTACTCGATGACCTGCGGCAGGGCCTGGGCGGTCTGGTCGACCGGGTGCATCAGGACGATGCCCCCGTTGGACAGGCGCTTCTTGACCCGCTCGACGATGGTCCCCACGCCGGGACGCATCCAGTCGACCGTGTCGGCGCTCCAGAGGATGGCCCGCATGCCGAGCTGGGCGGCGACGTCGAGGCCCCGCCCATCGATCTCCCCGTAGGGCGGGGAGAAGATGCGCGACTGGCTCCCGGTCATCCGGGCGACTGTCTCCGCGCCGCGCCTTATCTCCGTCGCGATCTGCTCCGCGGAGAGCTTCGTGATGTGCCGGTGGGCGTAGCCGTGGCTGGACACCTCATGGCCGCCCTCGACGATGGCCGCGACCAGGTCAGGGTGGCCCTCGGCCCAGGTGCCGACGAGGAAGAAGGTCGCCCGCACCTTCAGCCGTTCGAGGGTCAGGAGGATCTCGGCGAGCGGCTCCTCGCCCCAGGCGACGTTGAAGGTCAGGGCGACCTCGCGGCGGGCCCTGTGGCCGTGCCTGACCGGCAGGTCGGCGAAGCGGTCGAGGCCGGCCCCGGGGGGCACCTGGGCGGCCACGAGCGAGACAGCCTGGCGCGACCGGGCGGTCATGACCGCCTTCTCGGTCGCCGCCACGTCCACGCGCAGCCCCGGCAGACCCGGGACGGCCGACTGGTCGCGCGGGTCGACGGCCGCGTTGATCGGCTTGATGTCGCGGTCTTTGGCCAGGGCCAGAACCAACTGATGGAGGGCAGCCTGGTCGAGTCCGCCGACCTCGTGGCCCTCCAGGGTGACCGCCGGCCGGACGAGGGGGCCGGACGAGCGGACGCCGTTCCCAACGCAGCCCGCGACCGAGAGGACCAGGACGCAGACGGCGAAAGATACGAGGGCCACGGCGACGCGGGCCGGACGGCCCCGTCGTGAACACAGGCCGAGCAACGCCCCTCACCCAGCCTTTCCACCCGATTCGAGGAGGTGCGACTGTGGACAACTCTGCCGGGCCGGGCGGCCCGGTCAAGACCGTCTTTGGTCTTTCGGCGCCGCTGGGCGGCAAGGTCGAAAGGCTCATCCCGGTCGGTAGCCAGGCGGTCGGACAGTCCTTCATCCCGTTGGTCATCATCCAGGGGGCCAAGCCGGGGCCCACGGCGGCCTTCGTCGCCGGGGTCCACGGGGCCGAGTATGTCGGCATCGAGACCCTCTTCCGCCTCTCCAGGGACCTCAAGCCCGCGGAGCTTGCGGGGACGGTCGTCCTCGTGCCCATCGTCAACATGCCGGCCTTCCAGACGCGGCGGGCCTTCGTCTGCCCGATCGACGAGAAGAACCTCAACCGCGTCTTCCCCGGACGGCCCGACGGCACGTTCACCGAGGTCCTGGCGGCCGCGCTGATGGCCGAGGTCGTCGGGCCCGCCGACTGCCTGGTCGACCTGCACGGCGGCGACCTGGTCGAGGACCTGACCCCGTTCTGCCTGTGCGAGGAGTCGGGTCAGGCCGACGTCGACCGTCGCGCCATGGACCTGGCACGGGTCTTCGACCTGCCGGTCATCGGCCTCATCCGCGGCCACGCGGGCCGCTGGAACTCAGGAGGGACCCTGGTCGCCGCGGCGGCGGCCGGCGGCGTCCCGGCCATCATCGCCGAGGTCGGCGGGCAGGGCCGGCTGCTCGAGGAGGACGTCGAGCGGCACCGCCACGGGGTCATGAACGTCCTGCGGCAGATGGGGATGCTCCCCGGCTGGCCGACCCTGACCACGGCGCCGGTCATCGTCTCCGACATGATCTGGCCGCAGTCCGACGTGGACGGCGTCTTCTACCCTCACGTCAAAGTGGGGGAGAGGGTCCGGGCCGGGACGGTCATCGGCCTGCTGCACGACTACTTCGGCAACCTCATCAAGCCCGTCCACGCCCCAGCAAACGGGCTGGTCATGTTCGTCACGACCAGCCCGGCGGTGATGCGCCATGGGACGCTGATGGGCATCGGGGTGCTCGAGGGTTGAACCACCTCCGGGCCGGCCCAGGGGTCAGCCGCTGAGGCCCTCCCTCAGGGCTCGGGGTTGACCCAGCGCGGGCGGGCGATGGCCTTGCCCAGGTTGGTATGGCCGAAGTTCTCCGAGACCGTCTTCCCATCGAT
>JAJZPE010000084.1 GCA_021811325.1 Bacillota bacterium | reverse complement strand
GACCGTAGGGACGGCGCTGATTCCGGCACCCGATAGGGGCCGGTTAGTTCCCGTCGACGGGCAACTGTTCGCTGAGGTCGAAGCCAAGCTCCGGCCGGTATTCCTCGATGCGGCCCTGGTCGGCCAGGGAGGCCAACTCCGGGTCGATGGGCAGCGAGGCCAGCACGGGCAGGCCGGTCGACGTCGTTATCTCGCCGGCGTGGCTGGGCCCGAAGATTTCCAGCCGCTTGCCAGTGTCCGGGCAGGTCAAGTAGGCGTAGTTCTCGACCACGCCGAGGACCTTGACCCCCAGCATCTCGGTCATCTTGATGGCCTTGCGGACGATCATCGTCACGACCTGCTGCGGCGAGGTGACGATGACGACGGCGTCGATGGGCAGCGACTGGAGGACGGTCAGGGTCGCGTCGCCGGTCCCCGGGGGCAGGTCGACCACCAGGTAGTCCAGCTCGCCCCAGACCACGTCGGTCCAGAACTGCTTGATCGCTGAAGTGATGAGGGGGCCCCGCCAGATGACGGGGTCCTCTTCGTTTTCGAGGAAGAGGTTGAGGGACATGACCTTGATCCCGAGGCCGCTCCGGGGCGGGTCAATGCCCTCTTCGGCCGCGGTCACCGGGCCGTGGATGCCGAATTCCTTGGGGATGCTCGGGCCGGTGATGTCGGCGTCGAGGATGCCGACCTTGAAGCCCTTGTGGGTCAGGTCGACGGCGAGGAGACCGGCCACGGATGACTTGCCGACCCCGCCCTTGCCGCTCATCACGGCCACCACGCGCTTGATCTGGTTGTACGAGGGGGCCGGCACGCCAAAGCCCTGATGCGCTTCGGCCCCGCCGCCCCCGCCCGGGACATTGACCACGGGCGTCGGGATGTCCGGGTGCTCGCGGGAAGGCGACATCCTCATCACCTCGAGGGGGACTTTGTGTGGGCAAACATCGGCCTGGAAGCCCTGGCGGTTCTAGTATGCCACGGGAGTGGCGGCACCAACGTGGGAGGTCACGGGCAAAGGAATCGGGGGGGCAAAGGAACCCGGTGACATCAGAGGAGAGGTCGTTGCTCAAGATGGTACCGGATTGCCAGCCCTCAGCCCTGCCCGCGCAACCGTCTGACGGCCTCGGCCGCCCGCGCCCGACGGGCCGCGGTGTCGGCCTCGTCGACCTCGAAACGCACGGTCAGGACGCTGCCCTCGGCCGCTCCGGCCGGGAGCTCTCCCCGGGGGATCTCGATCGTCGCCTCACCCCACTCGATGACCGCCACGTCTCCTTCGAACCGGTCGATGACCACTTTCATCCCGTCGCCTCCCGTCCTCGTTCCCGCCACTTCTCTATTTCTTCTTGGTGACCAGGACCTCGACATTGACCCCGTCCCAGGTGACGACGACCGTGCCGTCGCGGTCGGTCCGGAAAACCTTGACCCCCCGGGTCTCCAGTCTGCCCAACGTACCCGGGCTGGGGTGGCCGAACTTATTGCCGGCCCCCACGGAGATGACCGCGTATTGCGGCTTCACGGCGTCGAGGAGGGCGGCCGTCGTGCCGGTGTCGCTGCCGTGGTGCCCGACCTTGAGGACTTGGGCGGCCAGGCCCGGTTGGCCGGCCCCGCTGGACGCCGCCAGCAAGGCTTCTTCCTCAGCCTTCTCGGCGTCGCCCATGAGCAGGGCGGTAAAGTTGCCGTCGCTCAGGCGGACCACGGCCGAGCTGTTGTTGGCATCGCTCGCCGGGCCGTCCGGGGCAACGAAGGCGAAAGTCAGGCCGGTCTCTATGGGCACCGCCACGCCGGCTTTGGCCGCGTGGTACGGGATCTGCTTCCGCTCGATGATGGCCAGCAGCTTGCCGTATGCGTCGGTGGTGCTGGCGTAGCCCGGGTCGTAGACCGTGCCGACCGGGAAGGCCGAGAGGACCTGGGCCATCCCGCCGATGTGGTCGGTGTGCGGGTGGGTGATGATGACGGCGTCGAGCGACTGAACGCCGACCTTCTTCAGGTAAGTCACGACCGTCTTCCCATCGGCCGCCTCGCCGGCGTCGATGAGGACGTGTCGGCCGCCGGGGGTCTGGATGAGGATGGCGTCCCCCTGCCCGACGTCGATGAAGTGCAGTTCGAGCTGGGCGTGGGGGATGACAGGCGGCGGCTGGTCGGCCGCGAGGCCGCAGCCGGCCAGGCTCGCCAGGGACAGGACGAGGATGAGGGCCAGACTCACCGGCGCGGCGAGGAAGCGTCGGCCGGTCGAACCGCGGAGGCTCCGAAAGGTCATGATTGGTCCCTCCAAGGGTGCCGGCCAATGGATTCTCCGCCCACCGGGCGGAGACCTCTCCCGGTCGGCCCCGTTCGTTCACTGAACGATATGGCCGACCCCGTCGGCTGATGCGCCCGGGGGCCATGGCTCGACGACCGGCCCCAGCCACCCGCGCTCACTCCGCCCCGGCCGCCTCCTCCAACGTCCGGAACTGCGCCCGGAGGAGCGAGTGATACAGCCCGCGGTCCCGCATCAGGCTGTCGTGCGTCCCGACCTCGACGATGCGCCCGTTCTCCATGACGATGATCTGGTCGGCGCCGCGGATGGTCGAGAGGCGGTGGGCGACGACGAAGGAGGTCCGGCCCTCGAGCAGCTTTCGCAGGGCGTCCTGGACGAGGATCTCGGTCTCGGTGTCGATGGACGAGGTGGCCTCGTCGAGGATGAGGATGCGCGGGTCGGCCAGCAGGGCCCGGGCGAACGACAGCAGTTGTTTCTGCCCGACCGACAGGCGCGCCCCGCGCTCGCCGAGCTCGGTGTCGTAGCCCTGGGGCATCCGCGCGATGAAGGCGTGGGCGTGAACCGCCTTGGCCGCCTCCTCGATCTCCTCGTCGGTCGCGTCGAGCCGCCCATAGCGGATGTTCTCGCGGACCGTCCCCTTGAAGATGAACGTGTCCTGCAGGACGAGGCCGAACTGGCTGCGCAGGGAGACCAGGGTGGTCTGGCGGATGTCGACCCCGTCGACCTCGATGCGGCCGTCAACCGTCTCGTAGAACCGCGCGAGGAGGTTGATGATGGACGTCTTGCCGGCCCCGGTGTGTCCGACGAGGGCCACCGTCTGCCCGGGCTCGACGCTGAAGTTGATGTCCCTGAGGACCTCGCGCTCGTTGTCATAGCTGAACGAGACGTCCTTGAAGTCGACCCGTCCGCGAATGGTCGGCAGGGTCTTGGCCGCCGGGCGGTCGGTCACGTCCGGCTTGGTGTCGAGGATCTCGAAGACCCGCTCGGACGAGGCCATGGCCACCAGGAGCTGGTTGTAGAAAGCCGACAGGTTCGATATCGGCTGCCAGAACCGGCCCAGGTAGCTCGTAAAGGCGATCAGCGTCCCGATGGAGATGCCGCCCTTCAGGAGCAGGTTCGTGCCGAACCAGTAGACGGCCATCGTCCCGATGGCCCCGGTCAGCTCGACCAGCGGCCCGAAGATGGAGTCGACGCGGATCGCCCGCATCCAGGTGTCCACGTAGTCCCGGTTGATCCCATCGAACCAGGCCATGTTCCGCTTTTCGCGGACGAAGGCCTGAGTGACGCGGACGCCCTGGAGGGTCTCGTTGAGGTGGGCGTTGATCATCGACAGCCGGCGCCGCACCTGGCGCCAGCGGTCGCGGATGACCCCGCGCAGCCGCGTGGCGATGAGGATCAAGAGCGGCAGGGTGACGAAGGAGATCAGGGCCAGCCTGGCGTGCATCGAGACGATGATGACGATGATCCCGATGAGGGTCATCACGTCGGTCAGGGTGTTGATGATGCCCTGGGTGAGGAGCTGGTTCAGGGCGCTGACGTCGTTGGTCAGGCGGACGAGGATCTTGCCGGCCGGGCGCCCGTCAAAGAACCGGAATGAGAGCTTCTGGATGTGGTCGAAGAGCTTGTGCCGCAGGTCCGCCAGGACGCCCTGGCCGACGATGGAGATGATCTTCACCCGGTAGTGGGCCGAGATCCAGCTGATGAAGTGGACGGCGATGTAGATGATGGCGATGAGGTTGAGCCCGGCCAGGTTCTTCGGCATGATGTACTGGTCGATGGCCGTCTTCATCAGGTACGGCCCGGCCAGCATGGCCGCCGAGTTGACGAGCATGAGGAGGAAGGTCACGACCAACGGCCGCTTGTAGGGGACGAGGAAGGACAACAGCCGCTGGAACTGCCCGCGGTCGAAGGGGCGCTCGAGAATCTCGTCATCCGCGTCGTACTTGAGGCGGCCGGTCCCGGCCTTGGGGGCGGGGGTGGCCACCGCGGGGGGCTTGTCGCTCACCGGTCGGCGCCCCCTTCCGCGGAACCCGCCGGGCTGCCGCCCGCGGCCGTCCCGAGGACCTCTTCCTGGTCCTTGAACTGCACGTCGTAAATCCGCTTGTAGTGCCCGCCCGAGCGCAACAGCTCATCGTGGCGGCCCCGCTCGACGATGCGGCCCTCTTCGAGGACGACTATCTCGTCGGCGTGCTTGACCGTCGACAGCCGGTGGGCGATGACGAACGTCGTCCGGTCCCGCATCACCTCTCGCAGCGCGAGGTGGATGAGGTGCTCGGTCTCCATGTCGACGCTCGAGGTCGAATCGTCGAGGATGAGGATGCGCGGGTCGGTGGCGATGGCCCGGGCGATGGCCACGCGCTGCTTCTGGCCGCCCGAGAGGCCGATGCCGCGCTCCCCGACCATCGTCTCGTAGCCGTTGGGCAGTTCCATGATGAAGTCGTGGGCCTGGGCGGCCTTGGCCGCCACGATGACCTGCTCGTCGGTGACGTCCGGGCGGCCGTAGGCGATGTTCTCGCGGATGGAGGCCGAGAAAAGGAAGGTCTCCTGGAGGGCCAGCCCGATGTGCCGGCGCAGGCTGGCCAGGGTCACCTGGCGGACGTCGTGGCCGTCGACCAGGACACGCCCGGCGTTCACCTCGTAGAAGCGCGGAATGAGGTCGACGATGCTGGTCTTGCCCGACCCGGTCGTCCCGAGGAGGGCGACCATGCTGCCCGGCGGGGCGTCGAGGTTGATGTCGTGCAGGACCGGGGCCTCGCCGCCGTAACTGAAGGAAACCTTCTCGAAGCGGACGTGCCCGTGGACCGTGGCCAGCTCGAGCGCACCCGGCCGGTCCTTGATGGCCGAGGGCGTGTCGAGGATCTCGAAAAGCCGCTCGCCGGAGGCCACCGACTGCTCCAGGATGTTGAGGAGCCAGCCCAGGTCGCGGGTGGTCCAGACGAGGGTCCAGATATAGCTGGTGAAAGCGACGAGGGTGCCGAGAGAGATGGCGTCGTGGATGTACTGGCGCCCGCCGTACCACAGGACGAACGTGGCCGAGAGCCCCGAGACGAAGTCCATCAGCGGGATGAAGGTGGCCCAGAGGTTCGAGGCGGTGACGTTCTTGTTGAAGAACTCGCGGTTCTCCCGGGAGAACTTCTCGACCTCGTAGCTTTCGCGGGCGAAAGCCTTGACCACCCGCACGCCGGTGATGTTCTCCTGAATGGTCGCGGTCAGGACGGCCAACTGCTGCTGGATGGCGGAGAAAGCCGGCCGGACGCGCTTGTCGAAGAACATGACGACCACGGCCAGAAAGGGCATGGCTGCCAAGGAGGCCAGGGTCAGTCGCCAGTCCAGCGAGAACAGGATGACGAGGACGAAGCTGAGCATGAAGAAGAAGTCCATCATGTGGATGAAGCCGAAGGACAGGAAGGTCCGGGTGGCTTCGACGTCCCCGGTCAGCCTGGACATGAGCTGACCGGTCTGGGCCGTGTCGTAGTACGAGAACGACAGGTACTGCAGCCGCTCGTAGAGGGCGTTGCGGAGGTCGTAGACGACCTTCTGCCCATAGAGGTGGCTGAGGTACTGGCGGAGGAAGTTGAAAATGCCGCGGGCCGCGCTGACGCCGACCACGGCCAACGACAGCCAGAGCAGATAGCGGTACTGCCCTCCGACGATGACCAAGTCGATGAGGAGTTTGGTCAGGTATGGCCGGGCCATCCCGATGCCCGAAAGGACGGCCATCGAGGTGACCCCGTAGACCAGCAACCAGCGGTATGGGCGACCGAAGCGGAAGAGCCGGGCGAGGGTCTTCAAAGGTTGACGTCCTTTCATCGAGCGAAGGCGGCGAGGGGCCGCGGCGCCCGGGTCGCGGACCGCGGAAAAGCTGCGGATGGGCTCGACAAGCGGCAAAAAGGCAACAAAACTACATGATTCGCTGCCCGGGATGAGTCCCCTTCCGGGGGCGAAACGAAAACCCCGGCCCTGATGAGGGCCGGGGTCTTATCGCGCTGGGATGGGGCGCAGGATGGCGGACCGCGCTTCATGGGCCATGCCGGGTCCCGCGCTCAGGGCTCCGCCAGGTTCGCCCCGACGAGCAGCGGGTGATCGGCCAGGACGGCGCCGACCGGCCCGTCACTCCAGACGCGGTGGTCTTCACCGAGGACCACGGCCCGGTCGGCCAAGCGGCCGACGATGTCAAGGTCGTGGGTGGCGGTGACGAGGGTCTTGCCGGCCTCGCGCAGGGCCCGCAGGAACCGCACCAGCCAGGCTCGGGAGCGCGGGTCGAGGCCGGTGGTCGGCTCGTCGAACAGGAGGATGTCGGGGGCCAGGGAGAGCACCGAACCAATGGCCACCTTGCGCTTCTCGCCCCCGCTGAGGTGGAACGGCGCGCGCTCGGCGAGGTGCTCGATGCCCAACAGGGCCAGGGTGTCCCGGACCCGTTCGGCCACGGCCGACTCATCCAGTCCCAGCTGCAGTGGGCCGAAGGCGACCTCGGCAGCGACGGAGGGCGAGAAGAGCTGCGCCTCGGCGTTCTGGAAGACGAAGCCGACCCGGCGCCGGAAGGAGGCGGTGAACCCGCGGTCCCGGAGGGCCTCGGCGGTCAGGGGGACGCCGAAGGCCGTTATGGCGCCCTTCGTCGGCGAGGCCAGCCCGGCCAGGAGCCGCAAGAGCGTGGTCTTGCCCGAGGCGTTGGCCCCGAGCAGGGCGACGCTCTCGCCCCCGGCGACGGTCAGATCCACGCCGTCGAGGGCCGGGGCGCCGGGTCCGTAATCGAAGCTCACCTTGTCCAGATTGAAGATGTCAGCGGGCATGGGTCAGGCCCCCAGGACGACCAGGACACGGTCGAGGATGAAGACGATGTACGCGCCGGCGACGAAGGCCGCGAGGCCGAGAACGCCGCCCGCGCCCAACGGGGACAGGCGGGCGAGCCGCGGAGAGCCGTCGTAGCCACGGGCGACCATGGCCGCGTGAACCTCCTCGCTCATCACCCGGGCCTTCTGCAACGTGGCCCCGGCGACGGCGGCTACGAACCCCTGGTTCTGGGCCAGCCGCAGGGACCCGACGGTACGGGCCTTTCGGGCCTCGAAGGTCTCGAGGGCGGCGCCCATGAGGACGAAGAGGTAACGGTAGGCGAGGTCGACGACGACCACGAAGGCCGGAGGTATCCCGGCTCCCCGGGCCGCCGCCAGGAGGCGGTCCCAGCGAGTGGTCAGGGTCAGGACCGCGGCCAGGGTGGCCGAGGCCGAGGCCCGCAGGACGAGGAGCGACGCCCCACGGAGGCCGGACCAGGTGACCGCGAGGCCGAAGGGGAGCCGCAGGGCGGCCACCCCCGGCGTGACCACGTTGAGGGTGGCCGGCAGGGCCATGACCCCGGCGAAGACCGCGACCACAACCCAGACCCGCTTGACGAGGAATCCGGCGGGCACTCGCGAGCGGGCCGCGCCGGCGAGGCTTAACAGGGTCACCAGGACGAGGGTTACCGGACTCCGCGCCACGGCCACCGCCAGGACCAGGGCGATGAACCCGCCGAGCTTGACCCGGGGGTCGAGACGCTGCAGGAACCCGTCCCGTCGGGCGACCTCCTCAGCAAAGACGGCGTGCCGCGTGACATGGGCGAACTCGGCCAGGGTGCGGTCCAGAAAGGCCTCGGTCCGGCGGCCGGAGCGGCGGGGAGCCCATGAACCCTCGTTATCGGCGGCGCCGGCCGCGGAGAGCCAGACGGGGAGAGAGGTCCCCGGGGCGCGCCCGTCAGGCGGGGGATCTTCAGGTGGCCGGGTGGTTGCGGTCGGAGCCGGCATGGTCGTGCCTCCTGCTGACCAGAATGGCTACGGCGGCCACCGCGGCGATGAGGACGAGCCCGATAACGCCTGAAAGGACGTATCCGGCGACCTCCCCGAAGCGCCCGCCGGCCCACGGCAGGGAGTAGTCGGGGAAGAGCGACGGCCAGCGGTCGGCGAACCGGGCCATCCCGGCCGGGACGAAGCCGAGCTGCTCTTTGATCTGTCCGAGGCCCCACTCGCCCCAGGCGGTCCCTGAGGCGATGAGTCCGAGCGGGGTCAGGAGGACCAGCACGGCCAGGGGGAGCAGCAGCCTGCGGAACGTGGGGCGGGCCGGCGCCACGGCGGGGGCCGCCGGCGTCCCTTCGCCCAGCAGCGCCGGCTGCGTCCGGTACAGATAGCCGAGGGCCAGCACGGAGACGACCGCCTCGACCGGCCCAGCGATGACGGCGTGGGCGAAGCCCATGGCCAACAGGGCCACCTTCAAGCCGTAAGGGCTATAGAGCGGGGCGCCGGCGGCCGTATGGAAGAGCACGGGCTGGATGCCGAGTTCAAAGCCTGTCGCCAGGCCGGCCAGGTTGATGCCGACGTAGGCGCCGATGGCAGCCGCGGCGTAGTATCGCCACGTGCCGACGCCCGCCCGGCCGCGGACGAGCCGGTAGACCCAGTATCCGGCGAACGGCAGCAGGAAGGCCATGTTGAAGGCGTTGGCCCCGAAAGCCAGCACGCCCCCGTCGCCGAAGAAAAGTGCCTGCAGGAACACGGCCACGGAGAGGGCCAGCGCCGCGGCCCACGGGCCGAAGATGACGGCCAGGAGCGTCCCACCGACGGCATGGGCCGTCGTCCCATCGGGGACGGGGACATTCAGCATCATGATGACGAAGGAGAAGGCCGCGCCGATGGCGATGAGCGGCACCCGGCCGGCGTCGAAACGCGCGGACACCTTCTTCGCCGCCTGCCTCCAGACCGGGATCATCGCTCCGGTCAGGACCAGCGATGTCGATGGGCTCAGATAACCGTCGGGGATGTGCACGGTTCAATCCTCCTCGTGGTCAAGCTTGTCCTCGCGGTTTAGGTTCACGCCGTTTTACGGCAGGTTCTCGCCGGTGGTCCCGAGGACCAGCCGGCCGTACTTGACCCCTTTGATCTTGGTCACCTCATCGGCCAGCGTCTTCAGCTCGCCGGCCCGCCCCCTGACAACGACGACCTCGAGGCAGGTTTCGTGCGACAGGTGAACATGGGTCGTCGAGACGATGCTCTTGTAAGCCTTATGCTGCGTGTCGGCGACGAGTCGCCCGGCGTTCCCATGGTGGTCGTAGACGATGCAGACGGCCCCGGCCACCTCGTTGTTCTCGTCCTCCCAGCGGCTTTCGGCGACGGCCGCCCGGATGAGGTCGCGGATGGCCTCCGACCGGTTGGCGTAGCCTTTCCTGGCGATGAGCTTGTCGAATTGCTCCAGCAACTCCGGGGCCATCGAGACCCCGAAACGAGTCAACTCTTCCAATTGCCCTTCCTCCCGGCCGTCAAGCTATCGGGTTCAGATGTCCGTCCTGCTGCCGCCGACTGAACATGGGTTGCGGTGACATGCTTTCGCACCAAGCCAAGCATAGCACAAGTAACACGATTTTGCCATAGCGTGTTACCAGAAACCCTTGATAATTTGTATAGCCAGCACTTGCCAAACCGCTCCAGGAGATGATTTTGGCCTCATCGCAACGCCGCCGCTGATGCCCGTTTGGAAGCCTGCGCGATGAGCCCGCCGGGCAGGATTTCGGCCATGTGGAGCGGAATATGACAACTGTCCCGACTGAGGTCCCAATTCAGTCGGGCAGACGGTCGCCAGTCCAGTCGAGACGAGGTCCAGCATCCAGTCGAGCGTAGGCCCCGATTCCGCCGAGGCTGCCGGGCTAACCTTCGACCATAACGCACTCCACCCGCACTTAGCGCGGGCCAACCCCTCAGCGAACGCTCACCCGTCCTCCACCCAACACCGCCTCCAGGCGCTTCGGTAAGCCGGCGTTTCCGTCAAGAGCCTACCAAAGGGGGTGGGGTCGGACGACCGTAG
>JAJZPE010000083.1 GCA_021811325.1 Bacillota bacterium | reverse complement strand
GGGACCGCACGGTGAAGTCGGCCACGCCCAGGCACGACTCGAACCGGGCGGCGCCGCCCGTGGGCAGGACGTGGTTGACCCCGGCCGCGTAGTCGCCGAAGGCCTCGGCGGTGGACGAGCCGAGGAAGACGGACCCGGCGTTCGTGACCGCCGGGAGGAGCGCGAACGGGTCGGCGACCTGCAACTCCAGGTGCTCGGGGGCGAAGAGGCCGGCCAGTTCAACCGCTTCGGCCAGGGAACCGGCGAGGACCAGGACGCCCCGCTCGGCCAGGGACTGCCCGGCGATGGCCCGCCGCGGCAACCGCCCCAACTGGCACTCCAGTTCCGCGGCCGTCCGCTTGAGGACGGCCGGCGATGTGGCGATGAGGACCGGGACGGCCAGCAGGTCGTGCTCGGCTTGGGCCAGGAGGTCGGCGGCGAGGAGGACCGGGTCGGCCGTCTCGTCGGCGATGATCAGGACCTCGCTCGGGCCGGCCGGCATGTCGATGCCCACGTCCCCGGCCACGAGGCGCTTGGCCGCGGTGACGTAGGCGTTGCCCGGGCCGACGATCTTGTCCACCCTTCCGATGGTCTCCGTCCCGTAAGCCATGGCTGCCACGGCCTGGGCCCCGCCGACCCGGTAGACCTCGCTGACTCCGCACCTTTCGGCGGCGGCCAGGACGGCCGCTTGGACCTTCCCGTCAGGGGAGGGCGGGGTGCAGATGACCAGCCGCCTGACGCCGGCGACCCTGGCCGGGACGGCGCCCATGAGGACGGTCGAAGGGTAGGCCGCGGTCCCGCCGGGGACGTAGATGCCGACGCTATCGAGCGGCCGAACGATCTGGCCCCGCCAGATAGCCCCAGTGGCCGCGGACTGGTCCCACCACGAGCGGGCCGCTTGGCGGCGGTGGAAGGCCTCGATGTGGGCCATTGCCTCGGCCAGGGCCGCCCTGACCCCGGGCAGGCAGGAGGCCGCCCCGTCGGCGATGGCCTCGCGGTTGAGGGCCAGTTCGCCCCGGCTCAACCTGACCCCGTCAAGACGGGCCCCGTACTCAACCAGGGCGGCGTCCCCCCGCTGGCGCACCGTCCGGATGATTTCCCGGACCACCGCCTCCCGGCGGCGTTCGTCCGGGCCGGGAACGGCCTCCCGCCTGGCCTCCGCCAGTTTCCTGAAATCCCCCGCGCTCATTGTCCTGATGTCCATGACGATTGCCCCCCTGAACCGGTCGGCCCCGGCGACGCGCGAAGCGCCCGGGAAAGGCGCATCACCGCCGGGCCCATAAAATCAAAGACGCCTCTCGTCCCAAAAGAGACGAGAGGCGTTCCCGTGGTCCCACCCTTGTTAGCCCGGCAGACCGGGCTCACTTGACAGGTACGCGCCGCGTTCCCCAGGCCGGCCAAGGCCGGACCCGGGGTGTAGCATTATACCCTCTCCTGGTAACGGGGGAGAACCGTCAGTGCCTACAACGCGCCGCGCTCCGCTTTCGGCGTACCGCGGGTGCCGGCCGGTCGGCCGGCCGCGCTTCGGACCGCGCTCAGAGGCGTGGTTCGGACGTGCCTTTCTGGTCCGGGCTCGCACCAACCCCGGCTCGCTGGGCCTGGGCACGTCCTACTCTTCCTCTTCCTCGCTTTGTCTGAGGAATCTTGAGTTGCCACTAATTATACCAGCGTGGCGAAGGGTGTCAAGGGGGGGGCGGCGACCACTCGTGCCACCCGCTCCCGCACCTGGATTTCTCGTCACCTTCAACGGGCCGTCCCTGATGACCGAGTTCGCCGAGTTCCCGGAGCCGCTGCCGACGCCCTCCTCATGGACTATGAGAACATGGCCGTGCTGGGGGCCATTACCGAGGCAGCCGTCATCGCGTGAGCCCGGGATTGTCCCGCTGCCGTTCCCGTTGCCCGCCCGCCGATCCTGCTTCAATCCTTCTTCATCATGCCACCGGCGCTATCGGCGGCGTTGATGTGCCCGGCGTCGTTCCCGTCGCCGGCTCGCCGGTCACGGTCTCCTGCCCCTGTTCTCCCAGAACCTCGCTGACCTTCGGATGCGTCCGAACCAGCTTTATCGCCCGAGTGCGGTAACCATTGTGATCTCTGATGAACTCCTCGGCCAAGCCTTCGGTCATGAGCCGGTCAATGACTTTGTGAATCTCGGACGGGCTGCGGGCGCCGGCCTCCGAGAAGTACTTGACAAACTGGCTCACCCCGACGAACGGGAGGCTTTTCTCGCCGGTGGCCAGAGCCCTGATGACCTCGTCCTCACGGACCGGCCTCGTCGCCGGTCCTTCGAGCTCATGGACCACGGTGGCGCTGGCCCGCAGTTCCTGGCTGACGGAGCCCTTGACCCCGACGATGACCACATGCAGCTGAAACCGGACTCTCAGCTTGGCCACGGTGCTGGCGAAGTGGCCGTCGCCGGTCATCAGGACGAAGGTCTTGATGTCGTCGCGGTCCAGGTAAGTCTGGTAAATGTCCTCAAGCATGGCGAAATCGGCGTAATCCTTGATCCGCGTGCCCCGGACCTCCGCGGGCACGTCGCTGCATTCGATACTGGCCGTCCTGAGTTGACCCATCATCTTCCTCAGGTGGGGTTGCTGGAAGTCGGCGAAGGCCTTGGCGTGGACGATATTCCCATAGCGTTGGGCCATCCTGATCAGTTCCTGGGGGTCCGGACTCACCCCGAAGTGATTATGGTAGCTGTATTGGATGTTCTCAAAATCAATGAAGACGGCCACTTTCTCACTGCTTCCAGGCATTTGGGATCAAACGACCTCCTTATTGAGTAGGCGGGCGGGTTAGGGTTGTCAAGGTGCATACGGTAGTTGCCTGACGCTCATAGGCCAGGGCCACTTCGGGGTCGTCAATGCCGCCCCCGGCCCTTAATTCGCCCCTGGCCTTAATTCGCCCCCGGCTCCCGCCATCCCTCTCGCGACCGGCCTAGGTCCGCCGGATTCGCCGGAAGGCCTCTTCGCGCTCCTGGTCGGTCATCCCTCTTGTGGTCAGGGCGACGTCGGTGACGCCGGGGAGGGCCTTCACGGCATCCCGCGCGTTCTTGGACATGAACTCGGCGAGCGGGCACCCGGGGACGGTCAGGGCGAGGACGAAAGAGACCTTCCCGTTGTCGATGTGCAGGTCGCGGACCATGCCGAGCTCGACTATGGAGAGGCCGATCTCCGGGTCATCGACGTGGGACAGAGCCTCCATCACCTGGGCTTCGCTGACTTCGCCCGGCGCCCCACCGGTGTGGCCATCGGGTTCGTTGTGGCCGGGTGTCGTGTTCTGAGGCAAGTCAACCCCTCCTTTGAATTGGCCGCCGTGGCTTCCGGCGGATAAAAGGTTCGCCAGACCCCTCGACGCGGGATTAGTTGTTCCCTGCGCCGAGGGGTTCTTACAGAATCACGGCCGGTTCACTTCTCAACGAACGACCACCGCCCGCCAAGATCGCGGAGGACGCGGTCGAGGACGGCGACGGCTTCGACGGGCTGCCCGGGTCCGCTCCGCAAGGCCCGGCGGACCATCGGGGCGAGGTCCGGAGCGAAGGCCTCCAGGTCGCCGAGGACCCGCTTCGGACCGGCCTCCCAGCGTCGCGCCTTGGCGTAGAAAGCGCTCAAGGCCTTGCGGACGGCCTCGTGGCACAGGATGGCCGCCGCGTCTTCGTCTTCGCCGCCGTTCTCATCTTGGACGAACCGCTTCTCGAGGTCCATCAGGCTACTCGTCAGCGACCGGCGCAGGTCGGCGGATTCTTCGTCGCTTAGAGGCGACCGCCCGGCGGCGGCGATCTCTCGGTCGACCTCACGGAGCCGCGTCAACTGGCCATCGCGGTCGATGACGACCCAGGCATCGGCGAAGGGCGGCCTGACCCGGAAACGCTCCAGGCGCCGCTGTTCGACGTCCACCCGCGCGGCCAGGTGCTCGTGGATGAAGACACCGCCACGGAGGAAGGAACGAGTCTCGTGGCCGTCAACGG
The DNA here is from genome assembly GCA_021811325.1 of Bacillota bacterium. Lineage (GTDB taxonomy): Bacteria > Bacillota > Sulfobacillia > JAJYWN01 > JAJZPE01 > JAJZPE01. The sequence goes on along the minus strand of JAJZPE010000083.1, from coordinate 6,143 downwards.
CCGAGTCGATCACCTGCAACTCGATGTCGCTGGCAGGTCCGTAGTCGCCACGGGCGACCGAACCGAAGACCGCGATACCCAGCGTGGTCGGGACGTCCAGGAGGTCGGAAACCTCGCCGCGAAGGGCCGTGGCCAACGGGGGAAGGCCGATGGGGGGTAGGGAGGGAACGGGCCGCACCCTCTGGGTCATCGGGGACCACCTCCTCACCAGCGTGGTTCACTAGCTTAGCCCACCAGCCCTGGTTCGCGGTCGAGTAGTTGCCTCAGCACCGTCAGTTGCGCCTCTTGCTCAACCTTGGCGCCCCGCGCCAGGACCGTTCTGAGCCATTGTGCCTCCCCGTCAAGTATGCCCCCTTTGGCAATCAGCCGCTCCATCTCTGCCCGCTCCTCGGCCGTCAGCGGTATGCCGGTCGTGGCCCGGTCGATGAACTCCGGTGCCGCCCCGATCCGGGTCAGGGGCTGGCCGTGCTCCCTGAAGACCCGTTCTACCGCGACGAAGATTCGGTGACCGCCCAGGTCCAGGTCAGTCCAGATGAAGCCGGGGACCGGCCGTACCGCAAGGACCTTGTGGAGGAGCACCGTCTCTGCCCGGCCGATGAAGCCGCCCGCATAGAGCGCCAGAACCCCGCCAAACCGTTGGCGGTCCTCCCGCGCCAGCGCTTCAAAGGGCGTGAGGTTCTCCACGATGAGGACGGCGCTGGCTCCGCTCCTGATGATCTGCAGGCCCGAGACCGTTCTCAGAGTCAGGCACGCGTAGTCGGCCACCGCATCGAGGCGCAGCGTGCCTCGGCAACCAGGCAGCCGATATTCCACCGGCCCCAGGGCCCGAAGGATGGGCTGGTGCTCAAAGATGCCCCAATCCTCGAGGCTCACCCCAAGACGGACCAGATCGCCGCGGAGCGCGGCCAGGGACTTGCTATCGCCCGTGGCCCGGACCGACAACTCGCGGAAGAGCATGTCCTCCCCACGGGACAGGGCCTCCAGAGCCTCCGTCACCGCCAGCCAGAGCTGCCGGTACTTGCGCGTGCCGCCTCTGGCCAGGACGGCGTCCTTCTCGTCGGTCGTCAGGTCCGGGGAGCCTCCGACTTCAAGGGTCCCCCGGTGGCGGTCAGCCAGGTCCGCCCAGGGCAACGCCTCGGGCTGTCCGGTCAGCTTAGACTTGGCCAGCTCCGCCAGGCGCCGATGGATACCCTCCATGAAGGTCAGCGTCTCCCGATCGACGGCTCCCGGCCGACGCACCCCAAGGGGTCCGGCCAGCGCCTCGCAGATGGCCGGCGATACAAGCACCTCTCGCAGTTCCAGGGGTCTGGTCATTTCCTGACGGCGGTAGACCAGGTCGCACAGGCCTTGACGGGCCAGCCGGGAAAGGAGTCCATCGAGGGCCATCAGCTTTGCGAAGGCAGGCGGCGCGGCCCGGAGGAGCGCCTTGGCGCTGCAGCGGAGGCGGCCGGGCAGATCCGGTCCCGACAGCTCCTGGCCGGCCTCAGGTCGAACTGAGGACTTGGCCAGGCGGAGGAGGGCTCTGACCACCGCCTTCTCCCCCTCGGACAAGGCGAGGCCCACCTGGAGAGCCTGCTCAGGAGCCGCCTGCCGGCGTGGGGAGCGAACCAGCCCCACATCGGCGCGGCGGTCTGAGACGCGGTGCTGCCCGCACTCACAGAACCTGGCCCGGACAACCCGAGACTCCACGAAGTCGCCTGAAACGGTGGCCTCCAGGCGGTGGAGCCGTTCCCTCGTGAAGCTGCAGACATGGTCAGGCCTTGGCGCGCCGCCGGGCTCAGGCATGGCTGTCGCCACCCTTGGCGGCGGCCGCCTCTCGCTCTGCCTCTTGCTCTTCCGCGGCCGCGGCCGCCGGGGCCATCGCCTGGGCGACGATCGGCCGGTCGGCGTGGGGCTGGTCCAGCCGCTTGATGGTCATGGTGATGATTCGCCTGGCCGTGTTGAGGACGGTCGCGTTCTCGGTGACCGGCGTCGTCAGGATGAACTGAGCGTCGACGGCGTCGATGAACTCCGCCACCTCGTCGATGCGTTCCATGGACAGGTGGGCGAACGGTTCGTCGAGGATGAAAAGCCCGGTCCGGGAACCGGAATCGGCGAGGCTCATCATCAGGATGAGGCTGGCGATGACCCGCTGCCCGCCGGACAGCTTCGAGGTGCTCACCGGCCGGAAGGTCTCCCCGCCGTCGACGCTCACCTCGACCTCCAGCTCCACCCTCTCCAGGGCGTCGTCGGTCTCGAGCAGCCCCTGCGGGGCCATCCGGACCTTGAAGCCGGCGATTTCGGCCAGCCTCTGGGTGTTGCGCCGGTACCGTTCCACCACGGCGTTGATGACCCGGATGTAGTCGCGCCGGCAGGCCGCCAGCTCGTCCTGGCCCCGCTCGACCTCGCTCCGGCAACGCTCGACGTGGTTGCGGAGGTCGTCCCGGGCGTGTTCTTGGGCGACGTAGGCCAGCTCGATGCCCGGGTCCCGGCATCCCTGGAAGTTCTCGACGTCCACCTTCATCGCGCCCAGCTCCGCATCAACCGTCTCCAGGCGGGGGCACCGGCGAAGCTCCTCGGCGGTCACGTCCCGGAGGGCGGGATGGGCCGCCCGCCTATCCCTTATCTGAACCTCCAGGTCGGCCTGGCGGATAAGGCCGTCATTGTACGATTCCTCCGTCCCCGTGAACTCCGTTCGGAGGGAGACCAGGTCTTTCTGACCATCTTCAATCTTGGTCTCAAGCCGGGACGACTCCTTGTTGGCTTTTGTCCGCGCGCCGTCAAGGGCGTTCCGCTCGTCCTCGAGACCGGCGACCTGACCGGCCAGAGCCGCCTCTTCCTCCCGGCGCCGGTCCAGTTCCGGAGCCTGCCTCTGCCATTCCAGCCGGCGCAGCTGTTCAGCCGCGGCCTGGTCGGCCGCCCGACGGCGCTGGTCGGCCGAGGCATACTCGCGCCGGCCCTCTTCCAGCGCCTTGCGGGCCTCGGCCAGGTTCCGCCGCGCCGACTCCAGCCGGATTTCCAGCGACCGTCGGCCGCAGAACAGGTCCTGGGCCTCGATGCAACGGCCGCCGCGCCGGTCCTGGTGATAGGCGTCCGGGGTGATGGTCGCCTGATGCTTTTTCAAGCCCTGATAGCCTTCGCGCACGCTTTTCACGCGGAAGATGCGGTCCAGGTCGTCGGCCACCCACCCGGGCACCCTGGCGTCATTGAACCTGACCACTTCGAGCAGCGAGCCGGGGGTGGCCTGGGGCAGGGGGCCGGGGTCGTACTCGGAGACGTAGTGCCGGTACTTCAAGCGGCGCCCGATCTCCCTGGCCTTGACCGAGTCCCTCGGGTCCACCAGGACCATGAACCGCAGCCCTCCCAGGGCCGACTCGACGGCGACCCGCCAGTCGTCATCGACCGGCTCGACGAGTTCCGCCAGGAGCGAATGGGAGATGGCCGCCCGTTCGAGCTCGCCCCGCATCTGCAGGACGAAGTCCGGGTACGAGGGAAGGCCGGCCTCGAGCTGGCGGACCTCGGCCTCGTAGGTCGCCAATCGGGCTTCCGTGAGCTTGCACGCGGCCATGGCGGTGGCTGCCGCCGCCCCGGCCTCGCGGTACTCCCTTTCGATCTCAGCCGGGTCACGGGCCGGGATGCCGGCCACCTTTGCCTCCAGCTGTTCGAGGGCCTCCCGCCGGGCGCGGACCCCGCCCAGCTGCTCCCCAAGCGCTTGCAGCCGGCGGTTGGCGTCAACGGCTTTCGCCTGCAGGTTTCCGGCCTCTTCGTTGACCCTGGCCAGCCGTTCCGTCCAGCCCCGGATGTCGCGCTCTTTCTCTTCGATGCGGCCGCGCAGGTCGGTGAGGTGCCCCTTGAAAGAGTTCACCGATTGCGCCAGCTTCTCCGCCTCCAGCGCCAGCCCGGCCAGCTCGGCCCGGGGCCGGGTCTCCTCGGCGAGCGTCTGAAGCCTCTTTCCCATCGACTCGAACTCGCGGTACTGGGACCGCTGCGCCCCCAGCTCGATGAGCTTGTGTTCCTCGACGTTGAGGTCCCCGGTGGCGGCCCGCAGGTCCTGGCTCACTTCCTCGTATTGAGACCTGGCCCGGCGGTAGCTCTCCAGGATGTCGTGGTCGCCCATGGCCTGAAGGATGGTCTGGAACAGCTCCCTCGGCTTCTTCTGACAGAACTTGTGGGTTTCCCCCTGCTCGATGGCGAGGAGCTGCATCAGGGAGCGGCTGACGCCGGCCCTGGCCAGGTACGGCGAGTACTCGCCCGGCTTGAGCCATTCCCTCTCATCGCTGATGGTCTGCTGAACGAGTTCCAGCGGGGCGTCGCCCGGAAGGATGAAATAGCGCTTCTGGGACACCCCGTTGCGGTGGATGACCACGCAGCCGATGCTGACCTGTTCGGTCTGCAGGTTGCGGTAGGCGGAGAAGATCCTCGACCGCCCTTCCCGCGGGTTGTCGACGACCAGCTTGACCATGGTGTTCTTGCGCCGGTCCAGGATGTAGTCCGAGAGGCGGCGGCCGGAACTCAACTCGCCGTTGAAGGCCAGGCGGATGCCGTCGATGAAGGAAGTCTTGCCAGAGCCGTTGGGGCCGGCGATCATGTTGGTCGACGGGTCCAGCTCCAGCGTGAAGTTCTGCCAGCAGTCGAAGTTGAGGAAGGCGATTGAACGGATTTTAAGCAAGTAGGTTCACCCCTGACCGGCGCGGTCTTGAAGGATCTTCGGGATCAGGCTCTCCCGGACGTGGGCCGCCAGCCCCTCGCCGTCGGCCAAGAGCTCCAGCATGGGGCCCTCTTTGATCGTCTCCATACTGGTGTAATCGATGAAGCCGCGCTTCTTGAGCTCCCGCAGGTACTGGTTGAACTTGCTGCGGCCGCCGAGGCGCCGTCCGAACTCCTCGTACAGCTGGCGGTAGGTTATCTCTTTCTCCTGCCGGAGGTCCCGCATGGCCTGCCCGGTTTCGGGGAAGAGGATGGAGGCCTGGACGTCCGCCTGACCGCGCTGGACCCGCCGCGGGAGGGCCAGCCTGACCCAGATGATCAGAAGCAGGGCGTAGCAGTTGGCGTCCCAGGCGACGTTGCCGGCCCAGTCGTAGTCCAGGGCCCTACGGGTCCTCGGCGACAGGCGGATGGAGTAGTAGCCCGAATAAGGGCTTTCGGCCAGCTCCAGCCCGTGTTCGGCGAGGGCGCGCTCGACCTCGGTCCGGACCTCCGTCCTGAGCATGTCGGGGGCCTCTTCCCGGCGGATCCAGCGCTTCACATGGAGCTGGGCCAGGATGTCGGTGACGACCTGGCGGTCATTGTCGGTCAGCACTTCGTTCGCCCTCCTCGGGGGTTCCCTCGCGGGTCCCGGCGCCCCGCGGTGGGGAGCCCACGCTACGGATGAAGCCGGCGGTCATCGAGGCCACGCCCGCCCTTCCCACGGGCGTCTCCTCGCCCAGGCCTTCGATGGCCAGCGGCAGGCGCACCAGCCGGCCGATGGTGCCGGCGCGTCTCGCGCCGCCGTGCCGGTGGAGCAGACTCAGCAGGTGCAGACGGAAGAACGACACGGCTTTGGCCTCGCGGGGGACGAGGTCGGCCAGCGGCACGGGCGCGTCGCCGCGGGCGATCGTCTCAAGCTCCTCGACATAGTCGCTCAAGGCCTGGTTGACTCGCGCCGGCTCAATCACCATCCTGACCTTGGCGATGGTCCCCCATGGCTCCACCGGCTGCTCCTCGATGATCTCCCTGCGCAGCACCGACTCGGCCACCGCGACGACGTTCTCGGGGATGAGGAACAGCGGCCCCGGGGCGGGGGGCTGGAAGTGCTTCCTGGCCAGGTCGGCCAGTTCGGACAGGTCGGCGTCGAGAAACGCCGCGGCCACCTGCTCCTGGGTGACACCCGCGGCCAGGGTCAGGAGCTGGCGGCCCATCGCCGTGATCACCCGGTTAAGCTCGGACCGGTAGTCGTGCAACCTGGAGAGCGAACGGTGGGCGGCCCTGGCCTCTGACAGCGCTCTGGGGTCGGAGTAGTCGGAACGGGCCAATACCTTCCGCATCTTTTCCGAATAGGACAGGCTCTCTTCCAGGTAATCACGGGTCTTGGCGATCACCGGCAGGGAGCCGGAGTTCAGGGCATCGGCGGCCCGGGTCAAGAGATGATCCAACCGCTGCCGGACCTGGGCGATGAGGGGCAATGG
>JAJZPE010000082.1 GCA_021811325.1 Bacillota bacterium | reverse complement strand
GGGGGAGGGACTTGAACCCGTAGGGCCTCGGCCGGGAGGCGGTCCTTCAGCGCCCAGAGGGTCTTCCGCTGGTGCTCGAGGATGGCCAGGAAGCCGGGGACCTCTTCCGACCGGACCGGCTCGAGGTCGCGTTGGAAGGTGGCTCGGGTGTTCCCGCGAGTCGACTTCCCCCGGCGTCTGACCGTCTCGGCGATGACGGCGTCCGGGGTCTCGCCGTCTTTCCAGGCCTCCGCGAGCAGGTCGAGGCGGCCACAGTCGGCCAGGAACCGCCTCAGCCGGGCGGCCTCGCGCGGGGCCGCGGCCATGGCTTCATCCAGGCTATCCCCGCACGATAACAGTCCAGGCGGGTCGAACGTGTAGAGGATGCAACCGCCTTCGCTTCCCAGTTCCGCGTAGACCTTGAGTCTTGCCATGCCGGATGGTCCCCCTTCGTGTGGGTGACGTACCCTCCCATCTGACCCCGAACGTACATTCGCCATGACTTCGAGGACTCCTGCCGCCCGCCGGTCGAGTCGAACAGTTTCGCCCCGGGCGCCGCCCGCGGTCCCCGGGTGCATAACCCGCCCGCGCCCCCGGCACGCTATTGCCGGCAAATCCGGACGAATGGGGGGTTCACCGATGCTGGCGGCGGAAGTCTCGCTGTACCCACAGAAGGCGAAGGACTGCGACCAGGTCATCAGGAAGTCCGTCGAGGCCCTGGGCAAGCAGGGACTGGACTACAAGATGGGGGCGGTCAGCACCTTCGTCCAGGGGGATTCGGAGCACGTCTGGAGCGGGCTGCGCAGCCTCTTCGAAGAGGCCGGGAAGCAGGGCTGCGAGGTCAACATGGTGGTGCAGATGCGGCAGATCGGCTGAGCCGCGGGCCCGACGCCCGCGTCCCGAAGCCGAGTTCCCGAAGCGAAAGCCCCCGGGGTGATTGATCCCCGGGGGCTTGTCCTACTTGCGCGGAGACGAGCGCCTGGCCGGCACCCGGGTGGTCTTGCCCTTCCTGCCGTTACCCTGGCCGTCGGCCTTGCCGCCGTTGACTTTCTTCCCGTTGGCGGCCTTGCCATTGCCGTTGCCGGCGGCCGGCTTGGGCCGCCACCCTTTGAACTCCCGGTCGAGGATGCTCATCAGATAGTAATCGCGATAGCGTTTATCCTTGTAGGAGTGGTCCCGCATGACCCCCTCGCGGCGGAAACCGATACGCTCGTAGCAGCGGATGGCCCGGTCGTTCCCGCAGTCGACCTCGAGCCATACCTTGTGCAGGCGCAGGTCGCCGAAGCAGAAGCGGAGCAGGGTGCTGATGGCGTCGGTCCCGTAGCCGCGGCCGCGGTATTCCGGCACGCCGATGCCGACGCCCATCCCGGCGTGGCCGTCCTTGTAGGAGATGCGGTGCAGGCCGATGGTCCCGATGAGGGCGCGGTCTTCGGCCTCGATGCCGAAGGTGTAGCTGCCCTCGCCGTCCGCGGCCACCTGGCTCTCAATCCACTCCTGCTCGGCGCGCAAGGAGAAGGGGAAGCTGATGTCCCGCAGGTAACGGCAGAACTCCGGGTCGTTGATCCAGGCCTGGGCGGCTGCCGCGTCCGACGGCTCGAGGGCTCGCAGGGTGACTTTTTCGCCCTTGAGGTTGGGCATGGGGACCCTCCTTGCTCCGCACGCGCTCACACGAAGGCGTAGGGGTCGAGCCCAAATTCTGTCACACGTGGTGTCTTTCTATCAGTCGGAGCTTGAACCGGGGGTCATAACTCGGGGAGCAGTGCCCGCAGGACCAGTGCCCGGCCCGCCGCTTGACGGTCCGCCGGCCGCACGAGGGGCACTGATAGACATAGCGCCAGCGGCTCCGGCGCTTGGGGGCGAAGGGGCGGCAGTAGGTGAAGTCCCGCAGGCCCGTGTCCGCCACGCCGCAGCGCCGGGCCTGCTCCCGAAAGGCCCGGCCGTGCCCGGGCACGACGAGGTGGATCATCTCGTGGAGAAGGAGTTGGGGCAGCTTTTCGGGAAATTGCTGCAGGTAGAGCTGGGAGAGCCGGATCACCCGGCGCCGGTAATAGCACTTCCCGGCGGTGGCCGTCATCCGGCCGGATAGCTCCAAGCGGGCCTCGAGGCGGCCGTCGAAGTACCGCTGGTTCAACTGGTTGAAGGTCTGGCGGATGGCGGCCAGGTCCACTAGGGCGAGCGCCCCTTCCCCTTGCGGCCCTGAAAATACGGGCTCCTGGCCTCATTATAGGGAACGGGCTAGGGAGAGTCAACGATAGGAAAGCCGGCCACGGGTTGCCGCCGGGCCGGACCGGATGGAGATAAACGTCTACAGTAGGGAAGCATCTACGCGAAGGACCGGCACGGTCAGGCCGGCGTCCGGCATGACGACGATGGACGGGTGCTCCCGCCCGAGCATCTCCAGGGCCAGCTCGACCGCCTCCCGCGGATTCGCCGCCGGGGTGAAGAGCAGCTCCCGGGCCAGGGTCGGCGGCATTCCGGAACAGAGGACGAAGCGGGCCCGCCGCATCAGCCGGGTCACGGCGTAGGCCTTGTGCCCGCCCAGCTCGAAGCGCTCCCGGATGGCCGCCTCGATCCGCTCCGGGGTCCGGTGGGTGGTCATCCAGCGGTGGTAGGTCTCGTTGCCGTGGCCCTCGGGGCATTCGGCCAGGAGGACCACCACGCCGCCGGGGCGGACGGCCAGAGCGGCGTTGTCCATGGCCTTCTGAACCTGATAGACGTTGATGTCCTTGGGGTGGCCCCCGGCGCCGGCGACGACCAGATCGGCCTGAGCCTTGAGAGGCACCCCGTAGACCTGGCGGACAAGCCCGCAGGCGGCCTCGTGGGCGGCCACGAAGTCCCCGGCGAAGACCCCGAGAAAGCGTCGGGCGTCGTCGAGGACCACGTTCAGCAGGAAGTCCGGCGAGCCCAGGCGGGCCGCCTCGACCAGGTCCTCGTGGACGGGGTTGCCGGCCAGCCGCCCGATCTCGGCCCCGGGCTCGAGCATCATCCCGTGGTTGGCCTGGATCGTCTGGAAGCCCGCGACCCCCGGCACGAGGGCCTTGCGGCCACCGCCGAAGCCGGCGAAGAAGTGATAGACGACGCTCCCGGTGAGGATGACCCGGTCGGCCTCGAGGACGCGGCGGTTGATGTAGACCTCGTTGCCGCGACTGGTGCGGCCGGCGTAGGCCAGCCCGACCTCGTCCCGCGAGTCATGGTTGTAGAGCTGGATGCGCCCGGCCCCTCGGCCGGCGATGGCTTTCATCTCAGCTTCCGTCAGGGGCCGGTGCGAGCCGGTGGCGAAGACCCCGAAGATGTCGCCGTCGCGGACCCCTGCCCGGTTCAACTCGTCGAGGAGGATGGGGAGGAAGAAGTCCGTGTTCGCCAGGCGGGTCGGGTCGTTGAGGAGGACGCAGACGATTTCGCCCGGCTGGACGACCTCGGCCAGGGGCGGCGAGCCGATGGGCGTGCGCAGGGCCTTGCGGATGGCCCCGGCCGGGTCGGCCAGTGGCGGCGTCTCGCCCACCCGTAACGTCGCCAGGACTTCACCGGCCGGCAGCGGCACTTCCACCGTGCCACGGCCGTACTTCATCGTCACGACCCCATTCTCGGTGAACCCCATGTGAGACCACCCTTCTGAGGAACCCTTTGCCCGAGCCCGTGAATCACAGAACCGCCGCCCGGCCGAGGTTGGATCGGCCGTGCCAGGCCCGCTCGCGGGCGGCACGCTGTCCAGGTCCCAGTCGGGGATGAAGGCCTCGTCGGCGGCCGACAGCTCCTGCGTCCAGCCTTCCTCGAGGCCGATGGCGAAGAGGTGGTCGAGGGCGGCGTGGTACTCGCGGCGGGTCAGCCGGCGGTTTATCTCCGGGTGCTCGGCCGCCCGGTGGTACGGCGTGTACTGGCTCATCAGGCTGACCGGGACGCCCGGCAGGTTGGCGCGAATCCAGTTGAGGACCCTCTTGGTCGCCTCGACGTGGCCGGGGATGACCAGGTGACGGATGATCACGCCGCTCCTGGCGATGCCCTCGTCGTCAAGGACCAGCGGCCCGACCTGGCCGACCATCTCCTGGATGGCTGCGGTGGCCGTCTCGAAATAGCGTGGGGCCTTTGAATAGCGGCGGGCCATGGCCTCGCCCTCGGCGTCGCCGGGGTACTTGAGGTCCGGCAGGTAGATCTGGATAAGGCCCTCCAGGCTGCGCAGGGCTTCGACGGTCTCGTAGGCGTTGGTGTTGTATACGACGGGGACGGACAACCCGCGCGCCCTGGTTTCCACCAAGGCCTCGCGGATTTGCGGGATGTAGGGCGTCGGTGAGACCAGGTTGATGTTGTGAGCCCCGCGCGCCTGCAGGTCGAGCATCATCGCCACCAGCCCGGCTTGGTCGACCTCGCGGCCGAGGTGCCCCTGGCTGATCTCGGCGTTCTGGCAGAAAACGCAGCGCAGGTTGCACTCGGTGAAGAAGATGGTCCCCGAGCCGCGGGTGCCCGACAGGCACGGTTCTTCCCAGTGGTGCAGCGACGCCTGCGACACCTTGGCCCGGGCCGGCGCTCGACAGAAGCCGAGCTCGCCGGCGTCGCGGTCGACGCGGCACAGGCGGGGGCAGAGGTCACATTGAACCCGGTGGGCTGCTTCAGGCACGAACGGCACCTCTGGGGCATTGACGTGGTCTGACCCGAAAAGGCATAACCTATAAAGACAGCAGACGGAAGAGATTGGGGAGGTCTACACGATGAAAGCCGGCGCGTGGCGACCCGTTCTTCAGTCTATTGTTCTCCTTGTCGTGGTGGCCTCCCTTTTGTCAAGCTCCTGGTTCATCAAGTTCTTCAACCATGACGGCACAGAACCGGTCTAGGGGGATGACCATGGCGAACAGATTCGAGACCTTCGAAGGCCACCGCCCCAGGGTGGACAAGCCGTCCTACGTGGCCGCCACGGCCCGGCTCATCGGCCACGTGTCCCTGGGCGAGCGGTGCAGCGTCTGGCCGGGCGTCGTGATTCGCGCCGACCACGAACCTATCACCATCGGCCGCCTGGTCAACATCCAGGACAACGCGGTCGTCCACGCCGACCCCGATCTCCCGGTGCGCATCGGCGACAGCGTGACCATCGGCCACGGCGCGGTCGTCCACGCCTGCACGGTCGGGAACGACGTCCTCATCGGCATCGGGGCGATCATCCTCAACGGCGCGGTCATCGGCGACGGGGCGGTGGTCGGAGCCGGGGCCGTCGTGCCCGAGGGGAAGGTCATCGAGCCGCGGACGCTCGTCCTCGGGGTGCCGGCCAAGCCCGTCCGGACGGTCGACGAGGCCTTCGTCGAGGACCAGCGGCGGCACGCGGAGAACTACTGGCGACTGGCCCAACGCCACCTGGCCGGGCGGCCTGAGGACCCGGAGGGCACGGAGTGAGCGCCGGCGCCGGGGTCGACCGCAGGGCGGGCCTCCGCCTCGTCGCCATCGGCGACCTCCTGGTCGACGTCGTCGCCAGGCCCGCGAACGGCCTGGCGGGCATCAGCCACGGCAGCGACACGGCGGCGGCCATCGTCCTCGCCCCCGGCGGGTCGGCGGCCAACTTCACCGTGCGGGCCGCCCGTCTCGGTGCGGATTGCGCCCTCATCGGCGCGGTCGGCGACGACCGGGCCGGGCGCTGGCTCCTCGAAGACCTGCGGCGTGAGGGCGTGGACACGGCGGGCGTGGCCGTCCTGCCGGTGGCCGACCCGGCCGCCGACGGCACGGGCATGCTCGTCTCCCTGGTCGACCCATCCGGCGAACGCTCGATGCTGGTCCATAAGGGAGCCAACCGGCGCCTGCGCCCGGAGCACGTGCGGGCCGGGTTCTTCAGCGGCCCCGGCCTCGTTCACCTGACCGGGTATTCCTTCTTTGAGGAAGGCCCGCGGCCGGCGGCCATGTGGGCCCTCGCCCTGGCCCGCGAGGCCGGCTGGCGGATCTCGCTGGACCCCTCGTCCCGCGCGCCCCTGATCGCCCACGGTCCTCGGCGGCTGCTCGAGGACACGGCGCCGCTGGACTTCCTCCTACCCAATCGCGATGAGGCGGCCGTCCTGAGCGGGGAAGAGGACCCAGCGAAGGCCTGCCGCGCCTTACTCCGCTGGGCCGAAGTGGTCGCCGTCAAGCTCGGCCCCGACGGCTGTCTCCTGGCCACCCGGGCCTCTGCCGGTTCCAGCACCGCCGCCGGCGCCACCGGCAGCACCGCCGCCGGCGACGCGACCAGCATCCCCACGCCCGAGTTCCTCACGATCACCGATTCCACCGGCGCCGGTGACGCCTTCGACGCAGGCTTCCTGGCGGCCATCGCCCGCGGCTCCCCGCCCGCCGAGGCCGCCATCGCCGGCAACCGCGCCGCCGCCGAAGCCGTCCGCGCCCTCGGCGCCAGATAGTCGCGGTCATCCCGCCCGTTGACACAAAAAAGGGCCGCGCCTTGAGGCGGACCCGGTTGTGACTCTTTGCCTGACTCAGCTTAACCCTCTCATGCTGAAATCCTCCAGGGAGGTTAACCCGTGACCGCACCCAATCAGGTCCACCTGAACCCGAACAGGCCGCTCAAAGTCCACCCCGAGGTGGCCGCCGCCCTCCGCGAGGGCCGTCCGGTGGTGGGCCTCGAGTCGACCATCATCACCCACGGCATGCCCCACCCCGAGAACCTCGACACGGCCATCGCCGTCGAGAAAGAGGTCCGCCAGGGCGGGGCGGTGCCGGCGACCGTCGCCGTCATTGACGGCGTCCCGCTGGTCGGGCTGGAGCTCGGCGAACTGGCCCTGCTGGCCTCGTCCACCCGCGACGCGGTGGTCAAGGTCAGCCGCCGCGACCTTGCGGTGGCCGTCGCCCGCGGCCTCACCGGCGGCACCACGGTCTCGGCGACGATGGCCATTGCCGCCATGGCCGGCATCCGTGTCTTTGCCACCGGCGGCATCGGCGGGGTCCACCGCGGGGCCACGGAGACCTTCGACATCTCGGCCGACCTGGCCGAACTGGGCCGGACCAACGTGGCGGTCATCTGCGCCGGGGCCAAGGCCATCCTCGACCTGCCTCTGACCCTCGAATACCTGGAGACCCTCGGCGTGCCGGTCATCGGCTACCAGACGAGCGAATTCCCGGCCTTCTACACCCGGTCGAGCGGCCTCCTCGTCGACTACCGGGCCGAGACCCCCGACGAGATTGCCGACATCATGCGGGCCAAGTGGGACCTGGGTCTGGAAGGCGGGCTGGTCGTCGCCAACCCCGTGCCGGCCTCGGCCGAACTGGATCCGAAGACCGTCGAAGAGGCCGTCCAGCACGCCCTGAACCACGCCGCCGTGGAGGGCGTCCGCGGCGCCGACCTGACGCCTTTCCTGCTGGCCCGCCTGAGCGACATCACCGGCGGGGCGAGCCTGCAGACAAACATAGCCCTGATCCGCAACAACGCCAGATTGGGCGCCGCCGTGGCCAGGGCGTGGTGTTCCCTGTGAGAGCCTGAACTAAGCCGACTCGTCAATTCCGAGAGTCGTCTCCCCGAGCCAGGTCTGCCCCCTTACACCAACCCCGCGTGGACCAACGCCTGGCGCACCTGCGCCCGGGCGGCGTCGTCGACGGGGAGGAGGGGCGGCCGGACGATGGCGTTCTTCAGGACGCCCTGCATCACCAGGCCCTCCTTGATCCGGGCCCGGTAGTCACGGACGGGCTTGGCGAAGCACGCGTTGACCAGCGGCATTAACAGGTCGTTGAGGCGGGCGGCCTCGTCGAACCGCTTGGCCTTGACGGCGTTCAGCATGTCCACCTGGAGCCGCGTGGCGATGGCCCCGAAGCCGATCAGGGCCCCCTCGCCCCCGAGGACGAACGACTCGTAGATGAAGTTGTCGTTGCCCGTCAAGAGGGTGATGTGCTTGGGGAGCGAGTTCAGGTGGGCCAGGGTCTGGACGTACTTCAGGGCGTCGAAGGTGGCCTCCTTGATCGCGCAGACCTCGTCGATTTCGACCAGCGCCGTCAGGGTCTCGGGCGGGTAGTCCACGCCGCCCAGGTCCGGCTGGAGGGTGAAGATGATCATCGGCACGCCGACCTTGGCCAGGGCCTCGTGATACTTGACGATGACCGGGTCGCGGCCGGTGGCCCCGCGAAAGGCGGTGATGGGGAAGCAGAGGAAGGCGCCGGCCCCGGTGTCCCGGGCGGCCTTGGCGAAGTCCACGGCGGCCGAGGTGTAGGGGGCCCCGACCCCGCAGACCACCGGGACCCGCCCGTTGACCTGCTTGACCACGACGTCGAGGATCCGCAGCTTCTCATCGGTGCCGAGGTGCGGGCCCTCGCCGGCGTCGGTGTTGATGGCCAGGGCCTTGATCCCCTGCGGGACGATCCAGTCGACGTAATCGCGGAGGGTGGCCTCGTCGCACCTGTAGTCCTCGGTCATTGGCAGGACGATGGCCGGGATGATGCCGGCCAGGTCGGGCTTGTTCGTTGCCATGGGCGTGACGTCACTCCTTCAACGTTGATGATGGTGATGGTGATTGAGGTGGGGCCGCCGCCCCTTGGCGGCGCGGCGTCCCCTTCAGCGCCGGTTCATCGCTTCGTCGCCCGTTCCCGCCCGGCCAGGTAGATCGGGCGGTAGAGGGCCTTGTCCTGGGTCACGCAGCCGGTCTGGCCGCCGTCGCGCATGATCTGGGTGCACTGGCTGCAGGTCACGCAGGAGCGCTTCGGCTCGAGCCGGCCCTTCTCCAGGAGGTCCCGGGCGAAATCGGGGTAGGCGAAGGCCTGGCGCCCCATGCCGGCCAGGGCCACCCAGCCCTGCCGGACGTTGTGGGCGGCGGCCTGCCCGACGAACTGCCGGAGCCAGCTGTAGCCGGACCCGGCGACGGGGATCTCGGGCACGGCCCGCTGGATCTCGCGGGTCAAGGTGAAGTGCCGGTTGACCCCGACCAGCGGGTGCTCCTCCGGGACGTACTGGCCGGCGGTGCCCTGGTCGTGCGGCCGGGTGACGTGCGGGGCGAAGTAGGGGTTGCCCATGGTCACGTTGATCAGGGCCACCCCGGCGTCGCGAAGCAGACGGGCCAGGCGGATGGGCTCGGTGAGGTCCGGGGTCGCCGTCGGCCCGGGCGGGGTGGGCGGTCCGGGCCACGCGGAGAGGTCGCGCGGGGCGGCCGCCGGGTCGCCGGTGAAGCCGTCCTTCGCCGCGCCCCAGCCCCAGGGGTAGGGCAGCCCGTCATAGACGCCCAGGCGGACGACGATGGTCAGGCCGGGCACCTGGTCGCGCACCTTCCTGACGGTGTTCAGGAGGAAGCGCGTCCGGTTCTCGAAAGAGCCGCCGTAAAGGCCGGGGCGGGTAAAGCCGGCCAGGAGTTCCGAGCCGAGGTAGCGGTGGCTCACTTTGAGGTCGACGGCCGTGAAACCGGCCCGCTGGGCCAGGCGGGCGGCCGCGACGTAGGCATCCTCGAGGGCCTCCAGTTCGTCATCGGTGATGACCGGGTAGTCCGGCCCGATCTTGGCCACCGGGTCGAGGTACGGGCAGTGGTGCGAGATGACCGGGCGCGGGACGTCGATGGGGCGGCTGTACCGGCCCGAGTGCACGAGCTGGATGACCGTGAAGGGCACGTGGTCCGGCCCCATCACCTCGCGGGCGGCGGCGACAGCCTCCTCGCGCAGGCGGGCGAAGTCTTCCCAGTCGTCCTTGTGCAGCCAGAGCTGGCGCGGGTTGGCCCGGCCCGTCCGTTCGACGGCTACGGCCTCGAACCAGAGCAACCCGGAGCCGCCCTGGGCGAAGCGGACATAGCGACGACGGGTGAGGTCACCGGGCCGGCCGTCCGCGGTGCCGTCGCAGCCCTCCATGGGGAGGACGCCGAGGCGGTTGGGGACCTCGTGGTTCCCGACCGTGAGGGGCTCGGCGAGGCACGAAACGTCGTCGTCGAAGCCGACCTCCAGGCCCCGTCGGGCGACATCCTCTTTGAGGGCCTCGAGGCTGCGGTAGGTGAACTTGTTCGGCTGCGGCATCGGATCAACTCCTCGATGCACCGAGAGAATCCGGTGCGCGGGTTCGCGGCGCCCCGACCGGGGCGGACACCGCCAACCTGAGGATAAGCCCGTCGAGCCGCCCCCGTCTTGACCGGAAGCGAGGTTCGATTTGCGTTTTCGGAGGGTGCGCGTCGCGCCCCACCGCGGGCGACC
>JAJZPE010000081.1 GCA_021811325.1 Bacillota bacterium | reverse complement strand
ACCCGACCCTCCGGACCAACTTCTGGAACGCCTACGAGTGGGAGTTTAGCCGGGTCAAGTAACTCCGGTCACGCGTGGCCGCTCGCCTGGGACGAGCGGCCACGCTGGAGCCGAGCATACCGGACCGTGCATGAGTATCTGGATTTGAAGGCTGGCCGCGCCACCACTCGCCCCGGGCGCCCACTCGGGCCGCCTGGCGGACTTGCCGGTGGGCGCGGCCATCCCCGTAGAAGGGGGTTTATCCATGCGGACCTACGTGATCCGCCGCACGCTCCAGGCCATCCCCTTGCTCCTGGGGATCACGGTCATCTCCTTCCTCATCATGAAGCTGACCCCGGGGGACCCTGTCTCTCTAATGTCGATGAGCCCCCACATCACCCCGGCCGACCTCGAGCGGATGCGCCACAACTTCGGCTTCGACCAGCCCATCTACATCCAGTATTTCAAGTGGCTGTCGGCGCTGATCAGGGGCGACTGGGGAATCTCCCTCGAACGCGGCCGTCCGGTGATCGACATCATCGCCGGCCGTCTGCCGAACACGCTTCAGCTCATGGCGGTGTCGTTCGCCATCTCCGTCGCTCTGGCCATCCCCATCGGCATCCTCTCGGCCACCAAGCGGTACTCGTGGTTCGATTACTCGGCCACGAGCCTGTCCTTCTTCGGAATCTCGATGCCGGTCTTCTGGTTCGGGCTCATCCTGATCGTCGTCTTCGCGGTCAAGCTGCACATCTTGCCATCGGCCGGGATGATGTCGGTCGGGGCCGACAGCACCGACTTCATCGACCGGATCAGGCACCTCATCTTGCCATCGGTGGTCCTCTCTCTCGGCGGCATCGCCGGCTGGAGCCGCTACATGCGTTCTTCGATGCTCGAGGTCGTCCGCCAGGACTACATCCGGACCGCCCGGGCCAAGGGCCTGGCCGAGAAGGTCGTCATCTACAAACACGCCTTGAAAAACGCGATGATCCCGGTCATCACGGTCATGGCCCTGGAGATCCCCGGTTTCTTCACCGGGGCCGTGGTCACCGAGACCATCTTCGCCTGGCCGGGCATGGGGCGCCTCTACTACGACTCGGTCATGTCGCGGGACTACACCGTCCTCATGGCCATCCTGACCATCGGCGCCGGCCTGGTCGTCATCTTCAATCTGATCGCGGACATCGCCTATGCCTTCTTTGATCCGCGGATCAAGTACGACTGAGGGAGGAGGGACAGCCATGGCGAAGCCCAAGACCAACACCGGCGCGACCGTGCCGGTCAACACGGCGCCAGTCCAATCGCCGGGCCGGATCATCTGGCGACGCTTTAAGAAGCACCGCCTGGCGGTGGCCTCAGCCGTCTTCCTCATCTTCCTGGGCCTGGTGGCCATCCTCGCCCCGCTCGTGGCCCCCTATAACTACAAGACGCAGGACCTGGCGGCCGGGCGCCAACTCCTCCCCGTTGGCACGCCGGGGCACGTCCTCGGCACCGACGAGCTCGGCCGGGACATCCTCTCCCGTCTCATCTACGGGTCGCAGGTGTCCCTCGGTGTCGGGTTCTCATCGATGGCCGTGTCGGTGGTCATTGGGATGATCGTCGGCGCCCTGGCCGGGTATTACGGAGGCTGGCTCGACAACCTCCTGATGCGCTTCACCGACATGGTCCTGGCCTTCCCCTCCCTGTTCCTGCTCATCGTCCTGGCCGCTTTCATCGGGCCCTCGCCGACGACGATCATCCTCATCATCGGCGGGTTGTCCTGGATGGGCGTCGCCAGGTTGGTCCGCAGCTCCTTCCTCTCCCTCAAGCAGCAGGAGTTCGCCGAGGCGGCGCGGGCCCTCGGCCTTCAGGACTCGCGGATCATCGTCGGCCACATCTTGCCGAACGCCATGGCCCCGGTCATCGTCGCCGCCACCCTCGGCGTCGCCTACGCCATTCTCTACGAGTCGGCCCTCTCCTACCTCGGGCTCGGCGTCCAGCCACCCCTGCCGACCTGGGGGAACATGCTCTCCCAGGCCCAGGCCTACCTCCTCAACGCCCCCATGCTCGTCCTTTTCCCCGGCCTGGCCATCTTCCTGACCGTGCTGGCCATCAACTTCCTGGGCGACGGGTTGCGCGACGCCCTCGACCCAAGGCTAAAGGAGTGACTTCGATGGAACCGCTGGTCGAGGTCAAAGACCTGCACACCGAGTTCCACACCGAAGACGGTCTGGTCAAGGCGGTCGACGGGGTCAACCTGCACATCAACCGCGGCGAGACCCTGGGGGTCGTGGGTGAGTCGGGCTGCGGCAAGAGCGTCACCGCCCTCTCCATCATGCGCCTGATCCCCTGGCCGCCCGGGCGCATCGCCGGCGGCGAGATCCGCTTTGAGGGCCGCGAGGTCCTCAAGCTCCGCGAGGACGAGATGCGGAAGATCCGAGGGAACGACATCTCGATGATCTTCCAGGAGCCGATGACCTCGCTGAACCCCGTCTTCACCGTCGGCGACCAGATCGCCGAGGCCGTCGAACTGCACCAGGGCCTCAAGCGCAAGGAGGCCATGGACAAGGCCGTTGAGATGCTCCGCCTGGTCGGCATCCCCCTGGCCGAGCGGCGGGTCAACGAATACCCGCATCAGCTCTCCGGCGGCATGCGGCAGCGCGTGATGATCGCCATGGCCCTGTCCTGCAACCCCAAGCTGCTCATCGCCGATGAGCCGACGACCGCCCTCGACGTGACCATCCAGGCCCAGATCCTGGAGCTGATGAAGAAGCTCAAGCAGGACCTGGGGATGGCGATCATGCTCATCACCCACGACCTGGGGGTCGTGGCCGAGATGGCCGAACGCGTCGTGGTCATGTATGCCGGCAAGGTCGTCGAAGAAGCCCCGGTCATGGAGCTGTACAAGCGCCCCCTGCACCCCTATACGCAGGGGTTGATGAAGTCCATCCCACGGCTCAACGCCCCGAAAGAAAGGCTGCACGTCATCGAGGGCGTCGTCCCGAGCTTGATGAACCTGCCGCCGGGCTGCCGCTTCGCCGGCCGCTGCCCCTACGCCATGGACAAGTGCCGGAGCGAGCAGCCGTCGCTCAAGATGGTCAGCGGCAGCGACGGCGACGGGACGCGGCACGCCGTGTCCTGCTGGCTGAATGACGGCCGGGGCAACGCCTTGAAAGGGGGCCTCCTCGGTGCCTGACGACGTCCTGCTCAGGGTCGAAGACCTGAAGAAGCACTTCCCCGTGAGGGGCGGCGTCTTCAGCCGCCCGGTCGGCTACGTCCGCTCGGTGGACGGGGTCAGCTTCGACATCCCCCGCGGCAAGGCTTTCGGCCTGGTCGGTGAGTCCGGCTGCGGCAAGACGACCACCGCCCGCCTTGTCCTGCGGCTCCTCGAGCCGACCGCGGGTCGCGTCCTCTTCGATGGTCGGGACCTGAACAAGATGGGCCGCGAGGAACTGCGGAAGATGCGCCGCGAGATGCAGATCATCTTCCAGGACCCCTATGCCTCGTTGAACCCGCGCATCCCCGTCGAGCAGATTGTCGGCGAGGCCCTCGAGGTCCACGGCATCGCCAAGGGCAAGGCCAAGCACGACCGGGTCATCGACCTCCTGGAGATGGTCGGGCTGCGGCCCGAACAGGCCCGGCGCTACCCGCACGAGTTCTCGGGCGGCCAGCGCCAGCGCATCGGGGTGGCCCGCGCCCTGGCCCTCAACCCAAAGCTGATCGTGGCCGACGAGCCGGTCTCGGCCCTCGACGTGTCGATCCAGTCGCAGATCATCAACCTCCTCGAGGACCTGCAGAAGAAGCTCGGCCTGACCTACCTCTTCATCGCCCACGACCTCTCGGTGGTCCGGCACATCTCGGACATCGTCGCCGTCATGTACCTCGGGAAGATCGTCGAGCTGGCTTCGGAGAACGACCTCTACGAGAACCCGCTCCACCCATACAGCCGGGCCCTGTTGTCGGCGGTCCCCATTCCCGACCCGATGCACCGCCGGGAACGCATCGTCCTCGAGGGCGACGTCCCGAGCCCGGTCAACCCGCCGTCGGGCTGCCGCTTCCACACTCGCTGCCCGATCGCCGTCGACCGCTGCAAGACCGAGGAGCCTGGGCTCCGCGACCTCGGCGGCGGCCACCAGGTGGCCTGCCACCTGGCGACGCGCCAGGCGGCGTCGCCGGCGGCCAGCTGATAGTCACCACGCGAGAACCCCCCGTCGGCATCGACGGGGGGTTCTCGCTAAGCCTGACCGTACATCTCGCCGGGGCCCAAGAGGTCGAGGCGGTCCGGCCGCGATTCGGCCTCGTGGCCCAAGCCTCGCTCCCGCAGCAGTTTTCGGGCCTGGTAACAAAGGTGACAGGCGTCGGCGTATTTCCCAGTGCCGGCGCCGATTTCTTTTTCGAGGCTGAAAGCCCGGACGGCCTCCGCCGGCCCGCCGCGCAGCAGGGCGGCGATGAGCGGGTAGTCGTCGGCCCGGTAGCCGGTGAGGATCTCAGCCAGAGGCCGTGCCCCGGCCTTCCCGATGGCCAAGCCCTGGCAGGCGTGGACGAACCCGTAGGCGTCGAGGTGGACCCGGCCGGGGTTCCGGAGGTTCTCGTAGGGGCACTTTTCGAACTCGCTCCAGGCGCGGTGGGACGCGGCCACAGCCTGGGCCAACCGGTCCGCCGCGCGTCCTCTGAACATGACCCCGGAGAGCTGCGTCCGGGACAGGTACGCCTCGAGGCCCGCTTCCTGGCCGGCGGCCAGGGCGGTCTCAGCCCGCCCGGCCTCGACCGGGCCCCCGTGGTAATCGTCGGCGCTTATCATCATGCTCACCGCACCCGCCTCGGCCACGGCCCGGGCGTAAGTCCGCGCGCCGGCCGGCGACACCGCCCAGTAGCCGTTGGTGACGAGCCCGATGCTGAAGCCTTTGCCCTTGGCCTCCCTGATCGAGTCCAGCAGAAGGCCGAAGTGGAGGAACGGCTCGCCGCCTTCAAAGGCGACCCGTCCGACCCCGGCCTTGGCGGCCTCGTCAAGCCAGCGGCTGATGTCCTCCCGGGCCATCGTCGCCGGGTGCCCTGGGCTTCCCCAGACGAAGCAGTGAGGGCAGGACCTGGAACACTGGTAGGTCAACAGGAAATGAAGGGCGCTGATCTTCTCAGCCGACGCTTCGGCCATCCGCCTCTCTCCTCCCACATGCCCGTGCCAAGGACTTCGCCACCGGACCCGTAACTCTTGCTTGGCGGGGGGATTGACCGGTCCTCCAGATTGTGCTACCCTGGGGCCATGGCGTCGCCATCCCACCGGATGGCGTAGGGATTCCGGACCGCTCAAGGAAGGGGAAATGGCAATGCCCGAAACCACCGAGAAGATAACCATCAACCTTAGCGTCGTCGACCTGGGCAAGATCGATTTCCTGGTCGAGCAGGGTTTCTACGCCAACCGCACCGACTTTGTCAAAGACGCCGTCCGGCGGACCCTGGATACGCATGAGACAGAGGTCCGCGAGAAAGTCGCCCGGACCTCCGCGGCCACGGGCATCGTCTTCCTCGACCGGCGGGACCTCGAGGCCGCCCGCCGGAAGGGGCAGCAGCTGGACCTCAGTATCATCGGTCTGCTCAGCTTCGCCGCGGACGTCACCCCGGACCTGGCCGACGAGACCATCCGCTCGCTACGGGTCTACGGCTCGCTCCGGGCCTCGCCGGAGGTCAAAGAGGTACTCAAGAGGAAAATGCCGCCCCAGGTGGACTGAGGAGGGTTTCCATTGGTTTCCGAGGCCAGCGTTGAGCGTTCCCGCCCGAAGAACTTGATGCGCAACCGTGAGTTCCTGATCATCTGGGCGGCCCAGTTCGTCAGCCGCTTCGGCGATTCCCTCGCCAACATGGGCTTCGTCTTCTTCATCCTCTACCGGCTCCACGGGTCGGCCCTCGACGTCGGCAAGATGATGCTGGCCGTTTCCGTCCCGAGTCTCGTCCTCGGGCCCGTGGCCGGGGTCTTCGTCGACCGCTGGCCGCGCCGGGCGGTGATGATCGTCTCCGACGTCCTCAGGGGAGCCCTGTTCCTGGTCGCCCCCTTCCTCACCACGCTCTGGCAGATTTATGCGCTGGTCTTCGTGGCCACAGTCATCTCCCGCTTCTTCGCCCCGGCCCGCCAGGCCCTGATGCCCGACATCGTCGACCGGGACCAACTCCTGCAGGCCAACTCCTTTTCGGAGACGACCTACCAGTTCCTCGGGGTCCTCGCTCCGGCCGCCGGGGCCGCCCTGGTCGCCGCCGTCGGCTACCAGATGGCCTTCTTCGGCGACGCCATCTCGTTTTTCGTCTCGGCCGCGGCCATCCTGTTCGTCCGGGTCCGCGAGTCGGGCGTGACGGCCGGCAAGACCTCGGCCAGCGACATCATCGAAGGCCTGAAGTCGGGCCTCGCCTTTATCGCCAAGGAGCCCCTGGTGCGTTACGTGGCCGCGGCCGGCTTCGTCATCATGCTCGGCGCCGGCAGCGTCAACATCCTCTTCCTCCCCTTCTTCCGCGATGTCCTCGGCTTCGGCATCAGAGAACTCGGTATCGCCGAGAGCCTCAGCGCCGTCGGGGCCATCCTCGGCGCCCTGGCCGCGGGTGTCCTCGGCCGCCGGTTCTCAAGCCGGACCATCGCCTTTGGTTCCGTCGCCTACGCCGGCGCGGTCATCTTCCTCCTCGGCCTGAACCGCTCCGCCCCCCTCGCCTACGTCATCCTGCTGTTCGTCGGCCTGACCAACCCGCTCCTCAGCATCCCGCTCGTCACCGCCCTGCAGAAGAAGGTCCCGGCCGAGATGCGGGGCCGGGTCTTCAGCACCTTCGGGTCGCTGACGGAGTCGGCCGCCGTCCTCTCGATGGCCGCCGGCCCCTCCCTGGCCGAGCTGGTCGGGGTGCGCGCGGTGATGCTCGGCGTGGGTGTCTACGAGATGGTCGCCGGGCCTATCTCCTGGGCTTTCGCGGGCAGGCTTGACTTCGGCGACCGGCCGAGGGCGGCCGCCGGACGTCCGGCCAGTCCCATAGCCAACTGGACAGCCCCGGGCTCCCGGCAGGAAGAAGCTGGGTGATTGGCGAAGCCGGTCGGCGTACCGTGATGCCGTGACGGACCCATTGGGGGGGACCGGTGATGTCTGAGGAACGAACCGAACGAAAGCCGCCCAGCGTCATGGCCATGGGCCTGGTCTCGATGGTCTTTTTCATCGCCGTCGGGGTCTTGCTGGCCTACCTCCTGCGACACGAGAACCTCCTCCCCCGCTTCCTCCTGTCGGGGACGGGGGCGGCCCTCGGGTTCGGCGGGGCCGTGGCCTGCTTCGTCCTGGCCGCCGCGATGTACCTCCTCTGGCCGGCGCTCCGGGCGGTCACCAACGCCACCGCCGTCCAGGTCGTCCGGGTCAGCCTGGCCCAGGTGGGGTGGGCCGGGTTGGTCTTCAGCGTCATCCTGCCGCCCATCGGTGAGGAGGTCCTCTTCCGGGGCGCTCTGCAGCCCAGCATCGGCGCCGGTCGCCGTGGAGAAGTGAGCCGGACCCGCCCTGTCCAACAACGTCAGCCATGAACAGAGCCCGGGCGCGACCGCCCGGGCTCTCGTGTTGTGACATGGAGGGTGCTCTCCGGCTATTGCCCCTTCCGCTTCTTGACCTCCTCGGTCACCGCCGGGACGACCTCGAAGAGGTCGCCGACGATGCCGTAGTCGCAGACCTTGAAGATGGGGGCGTCGGGGTCCTTGTTGATGGCCACGATGACCTTTGACGAGGACATCCCCACGAGGTGCTGGATGGCCCCGGAAATGCCGCAGGCGACGTAGAGGTTCGGGCCGACGACCTTGCCGGTCTGGCCGACCTGGTCGCTGTATGGGCGCCAGCCGGCGTCGACGGCCGCGCGGGAGGCCCCGACGGCCGCGCCGAGTTGGTCGGCGAGCTTCTCGATGATTCCGTAGTTCTCGGGGCCCTTCATCCCGCGGCCGCCGGAGACGATGATGTCCGCCTCGAGGACGTCGACGCGCTCCTTCTTCGGGACGATGGTCTCCTTGACCTGGGCCCGGAAGTCTTTGTCCTCGAACTTGGGGCCGACCTTGACCACTTCGGCCTGCTTATCGCCGGCCGCGGCGGCCGGGAAGACATTGGGCCGGATGGTCAGGAAGACCGGCTCGCCCTTGAAGCCCACCTTCGTCTGGGCCTTGCCGGCGTAGACCGGACGGGTGGCGACCAGTTCGCCGTCGCCCTCGAGGGCGATGACGTCGCCGGCCAGGCTCGCCCCGAGCCGCGCCGCCAGGCGGGCGGCGAGGTCCTTGGCCAGCGCCGAGACGCCGAAGAGGACGACCCCGGGGTTGTGCTCCTTGATCAGGTCGCCCAGCACGCGGGCGTATGGCTCGGTGCTGTAGTCCTTGAGCCGCTCGTCCTCGGCGGCGTAGACCACGTCGGGGCCGTACTTGGCGACTTCCGCGGCGGCCGCGCCGGAGCCGGCGCCGATGACCACCGCGCCGAGTTTGACGCCACGGGCCGCGGCCAGCTCCTTGCCCTTGCCGATGGCTTCGAGGGAAATCTTGCGGGGCTTGCCCTCGCGCAGTTCAATGAATGCCCAGATGTCCTTGGCCATGTGAAAGGCCCCCTCTCACAGGATCTTGGCCTCTTCGGCCAGGAGCTTGACGAGTTCCGGAGCGGTCTCCGCGGGCGCACCGGTCAGGACCTTGTTCCTCCGAGCCTTGCTCGGCACGAACATCTCCTTGACCTCGACCTTGGCGCCGGCCGCCCCGACCTCGCCCGGGGCCAGCCCGAGGGCCTGGGCGTTCAGGACCTTGAGTTCCTTCTTCTTGGCCTTCATGATTCCCATGAGGGCCGGCAACCGCGGGTTGTTCAACCCCTTCTGGGCGGTGAAGAGGGCCGGCAGTTTGACCTCGATGACCTGGCTATAGCCGTCGAGGTCGCGGGTGGCGGTGGCCGTGCCGGCCGCCTTGTCCACCTCGAGCTTGGTCACCAGGTTGACCACCGGCACGTCGAGGAACTCGGCCACGGCCGCCCCGACGAAGGCGGCGTCGTCGTCCACCGCCTGCTTACCGGCAAGGATGAGGTCGAAGTTCCCGCCCTTGAGGGCGGCCGCGAGGGCCTTCGCCGTAACGTACGCGTCGGCGCCGTCGAAGGCCGGGTCCGAGACCAGGATGGCGTCGTCGGCCCCGAGGGCGAGGCACGTCCGCAGGGCCTCCGTGGCCCGCTGGGGTCCGAGGGTCACCGCCGTTATCTGCACGTCGCCGAGCCGTTCCCTGAGGAGGAGGGCCTCCTCCATGGCGAACTCGTCAAACGGGCTGACGACGTAGGTGACACCTTCGTCGATAATCTTCTTGTCGCCCGGCTTCACCTGGATCCTGGTCTCCGTGTCCGGGACGTGTTTCACCAGGACAGCTACTCTCATGCTGGGCCTCCTCCTTAGCGCCGGACGGCTCACCCGGCGCACCCCCGCCTTGGGGGGCTTGTTTCCGGGCGGCCGTTTGTGCCGTAAAGTGCAAAACCGAGCTTACATTCGTGCCCCGCCGGTGGATTTCCTGCCGCCCGCGGCCTCTGGCCCCAAGTCGCATAGGTCCATCAACTCAGCCGCTCCACGACCGTGGCGATGCCCATCCCACCGCCGATGCACAGGGTGACCAGGCCGTAGCGACCCTTGCGCCGCCTCAATTCGTACAGCAAGGTGGTCAGGAGCTTGGCCCCGGTGGCGCCGATGGGGTGGCCGAGGGCGATGCCCCCGCCGTTGACGTTGACCCGCGGGTCATCGGCCATCCCCCACTCCTTGAGGACCGCCAGGGCCTGGGCGGCGAAGGCCTCGTTCAGCTCTATCAGGTCGATGCGGTCCATGGTCAGGCCGGCTTTGGCCAGAGCCTGTCGGCTGGCCGGGACCGGCCCGATGCCCATGATCCCCGGCTCCACGCCGGCCGCGGCGAAGCTGACGACCCGGCCCAGCGGTTCGAGGCCCAACGCGGCCGCCTTCCTCTCACCCATCAGGACGACGGCCGCCGCGGCGTCGTTCATCCCCGAGGAGTTGCCCGGCGTGACCGTCCCGTCCTTCTTGAAGGCCGGGTTGAGGCGGCCCAGGCCCTCGAGGCTCGAGTCGGGCCGCGGGTGCTCGTCGGTGTCGAAGAGGAGCGGGCCCTTGCCCTTCCCCTGTGGGACGGG
>JAJZPE010000080.1 GCA_021811325.1 Bacillota bacterium | reverse complement strand
CACCGGCGCCTGGTAGTGCAGGATGGGCGCACCCTCAAAGGTCTTACCAACATTCTCGTAGAGGATGGGGTTCGAGCCTGTCCCGACCTTGCCCACCCCGTCCACCAGGAACACGCCGTCGGCATCATCATAGCCGTAGACCACGCCGAACTCGCCCGTGTCGACGCCCCAGAGGATGACCCCCACGCCGCGGTCGACGGCCGCCTTGATGTTATCGACGGCCCGCCGGCGGGCCGCCTCGTAGGTGGGCGAGCCAGGCATGGCCTGAAAGCTCTCGGCCAGGACGCCGACGCGCTCCATGGCCGTCTGGTGCTCGTCGGCCCAGTCGTAGACGGTCACCGACGATGGGCAGCAGGTCTCGTGCCAGATCAGGTGGAAGGCCAGGCCGCTCTGGCCCATGAGCCGCGTGATGTCCCCGTCGTACGATCCGGCCGCTCTTAGGACGCCATAGGCCGCACCCCCGTAGCTTGTCCAAAGGGGCTGGAAGCGGGCGTCCGTGGTCCTCCTGGCCGTCCCGGCCGCGGGCTTTCCGTCGGCCGCTTTCGCGTCTGTCATCTGATGGTCCCTCCCTTTCGTGTCCCCAGCCGCGGCCGGGGCCTTGTCACACCCCGAGGATACCAGAGGTGGTGTGACAGGGGATGTCACCTCATCCGCGCCGCGCCCGCGCTGGACGTCCTGGGCCCGGCCGACTTCGTCCAGGCGCGCCTGGACCCGCTCCCGGAGCCACGACGGCCACTCGACGCGGGCCGGCCGGCGCGCCTGAACCATGGCGGCGATGAAGGCCAGGGGGTCGCTGAACTCGCAGGCCACTGAACCGGGGGCCACGGCGCCCCGCCAGAAAGGCTCCAGGCTGGGCGAGGGGATGGTCTCGGTCGTCCGCAGGATGGCCCGATAGGGCGCGATGGCGGCGGTCAGTTGAGGGGCGTCGGGGGCGGGGTCACCTGAGCCACCGCCGGCGGCGGCTCCGCCGGCTTTAGCCGCGCCGCCGAGGCGGTTGAAGAGGGCGGCCATCTCCGCGTAGGCGGCCGCGAAGCGGCTGTCGCGCCGGGAAGCGCCCGAGTAGAAGGCCGCCAGGTAGCCCAGCAGGTCCTTCTGGGCGGGCGTGACGTAAGGCCCCGGCAAGACATAGGCTTCATCGCCATAGAAGAAGCCGCGGTGGATGGCGGAGTACGCGAGCGGCGCCCCGAGCGAGTCGCGGAGGTACTCGAAGTCCCGCAGGGCCTGCCGCCGCGAGATCTCGAAATGCTCGGCCAGGCTCCGGGCATTGGGGTACTTCCCCACCCTTATCTCGGCGTCTATCCACTGCAGACGGTGAAGGTTGGACAAGGCCCCACACCCCCAGGTGGTCGGGCTCACGCCCACCATGGAGGATTACGCCGGTGACCCCACGAAACCCTGGCACCAACCGCCCGAATCAGGAGTTGAGACCATGCCCTTCTTCGCAGGGGTCGACGGCGGGGCCACGAAGACCCTGGCCGTCATCGGCGACGAGCACGGGAACATCCTCGGCCGGGGCCGGTCCGGGCCGGGCAACTACCAGCTCATCGGGCTGGAGGCGGCGATGAAGGCCGTCGGCGAGGCCATCGACCTGGCCTGCGCCCAGGCCCGCCGGACGCGCGCCGACCTCACCTACGCGGCCCTCGGCCTGGCCGGGGCCGACCGCCCGGTCGACTTCGAGGAGCTCGACAAGGGCGCCCGGGGGGTGCTCGGGGGCACGCCCTTCCGCGTCCTCAACGACACCTGGGTCGGGCTGCGCGGCGGGACCCGGGCCGGTTGGGGCGCCGTGGCCGTCTCCGGCAGCGGGGCCAACGCCGCCGCCCGCAGCCGGGACGGGCGCCAAGCCGTCCTCCACGCGATGGGTTACGAGACCGGCAACCGCGGGGGCGCGGCCGACATCGTCCGCGACGCCATGCACTGGGCCTTCAGGTCCCTCGAGCGCTCCGGCCCGAAGTCGCTCCTCGAGGCGGAGGTCCCGAAGCTCATGGGCTACAAGGACCTCGACGAGCTGATGAGTTCGGCCTATTCCTACGAAGACCTGATGCGGATCGCCCCGCTCGTTTTCAAGCTCGCCAGTCAGGGCGACCAGGCGGCCCAGGACATCCTCGTCTCCATCGGCACGGACCAGGGCGACCAGGTGTGCGGGGTCATCCGCCAGCTTGGCCTGGAGGACGAGCCGGTCGAGGTGGTCCTGGTCGGCAGCGTCTACAAGGGCGAGGACCCGCTCCTCATCGACGCGATGAACCTGGCCATCCACCGCGTCTGCCCGCGGGCCCGCCTGCATCCGCCCGTTTACCAGCCGGCCGTCGGGGCCTACCTGACGGCCCTCGAAGACCACGGCGTCGTCGTCGACGAGCGGGTTTACGCCAACGTCGACCGCACCGCCGGCGACCTGAAGGGAGCAGTGACCACGGATTGAGGTACGATTTCGACAAGGTCATCGACCGGCACCAGACCAACAGCGTCAAGTGGGACATGAACCTGGTCAACTTCGACCGCGAGGACGTCCTCGACCTGTGGGTGGCGGACATGGACTTCCCGGCCCCCGAGCCGGTCGTCGAGGCCATCCGCAAGCGGGCCGAGCACCCCATCTACGGCTACACCTTCCCGCCCGACTCGCTCTACGAGGCCATCATCGGCTGGCTCGAGCGCCGCTACGGCTGGCGGGTCAAGAAGGACTGGATCGTCTTCACCGCCGGGGTCGTCAACGGCCTCTACTCGGCGGTCGAGGCGTACTCCCACCCCGGGGACGAGATCATCGTCCAGCCGCCGGTGTACTACCCGTTCTTCAGCGCGGTTAAGAACACCGGCCGGCAGCTGCTCTACAACCACCTGGCCTTCGACGGCCGGCGCTACCTGATGGACTTCGCCGGGCTGAAGGCGCTCTTCGAGGCCAGGACGTCGTTCCCAGCCCGGACCCCGCGGGTCAAGGCGCTCATCCTGTGCAGCCCGCACAACCCGGTCGGCCGCGTCTGGAGCCCTGAGGAGCTGACCACGCTCGGGCGGGTTTGCGTGGACAACGGCTGCGTCCTCCTCTCCGACGAGATCCACTGCGACCTCCTGATGAAAGGGGCACGGCACACGGTGACGGCCGGCCTATCAGAGGAGATCGCCCGCACCACGGTCACCTTCATGTCCGCCAGCAAGACCTTCAACCTGGCCGGGCTGTCCACGTCCTTCGCCGTCATCCCCGACGACAGGCTGCGCCGGCGCTACGTTGAGGCCCGCAACGGCCACAACAGCGGGAACCTCTTTGGCTTCGTCGCCCTCGAAGCCGCCTTCCGCCACGGCGACGACTACCTGGCCCAGCTGCGCGAGTACCTGAACGGCAACCTCGAGTACTTCCTGGACTTTATCGCCCGGCGCATCCCGCGGCTGAAGGTGGTCCGCCCGGAAGGGACCTACCTGGCCTGGGTGGACTGCCGCGGGCTCGGCCTCGGCCCGCTCGAGCTGCAACGGTTCATGCGCGAGGAGGCCCGCCTGGCCCTCGACGACGGCTTCGCCTTCGGCCCGGGCGGCGAGGGCTTCCAGCGGGTCAACCTGGCCTGCCCCCGACCGCTGCTGAAGGAGGCCCTGGAGCGGCTGGAAAAGGCCGTCAAAGGCCTGTGACCGAGGTCCACACGGCCGCACCCACCAAGAATCAAAGCCCCCGCGCCGGATGGCACGGGGGCTTTGAGTTCAGCGACGGTTGATCCGACCCTCGGCTGGGAAAGGCGACGCCGCTCGCGGGCCAATCATTGCGGCGCCGGGGAAGGCGACAGCGGCCTGCCTGCGAGATTGATGAAGACCCGGTCCAGGCTGCCGCCGCCGGCGTGCACCGCCCGCAACTCGGCCGGCGTGCCGTGGGCGACCAGCCGCCCGGCCAGGATCATCCCCAGCCGGTCGCAGTATTCGGCCTCGTCCATGTAGTGGGTCGTAACCAGGACCGTCGTGCCCGTGTCCGAGAGACCGTAAATCAAGTCCCAGAACTTCCGCCGGGAGACGGGGTCGACACCGGACGTCGGCTCGTCCAGCAGGAGCAGGGGCGGCCGGTGGAGGATGGCGCAGGCGAAGGCCAGTCGCTGCCGGAGTCCGCCGCCGACCTGGCCGGCCGGCGCGCGCCGCATGTGTTCGAGCCCGCTCCAGGCCAGGAGCTCATCGATGCGCTCCCGCAGGGGGCCGCGCTTAAGCCCGTATACCCGGCCGTAGAAGGTCAGGTTCTCGTCGACGGTCAGGTCGTCGTAGAGGCTGAACCGCTGCGACATGTAGCCGGCCTTGCGCCGGATGGCCTCGGATTCCGTCAAGAGGTCGTGCCCCAGCACCCGCCCGCCGCCGGCGCTGGGGGTCAACAGCCCAAGCAGCATCCGGATGAGGGTGGTTTTTCCCGCGCCGTTGGGGCCCAACAGACCCATGACCGCGCCCTCGGGCACTTCCAAAGTCACGTCGTCCACGGCCGTGAAGTCTCCGAAGCGCTTCGTCAACCCCGTCGTCGCTATGGCCGCGTTCGCCGCAATCGGCGCGTTCATCCCGCCCGCACCTCCTCGGCGGCTCCCGAGAGCCAGACGTAGGCGTCCTCGAGACTGGCCGACACGGGCGTGAGCTCGTAACCGACGGGCGGCGTCATCGAGGCCCCGGGCTCCAGGGCCACCCGTACCCCTGCCCCCTTCGGCTGGATCCACCGTTGCCCTCGGAGCTCCCCGGCGACCTTGATGACGGCCATCCGGCCCGGGCCCGGACCCGCGCCCGGGGCCGGGGTCAGCAAGGCCATCCGCCAGGGCAACCGTTCGATCAGGGAAGGCGCCCGGTCGATGGCCAGCAGCCGCCCCCGATGCAGTAGTCCGACTCGGTCGCAGTGCTCGGCCTCGTCCATGTAAGGCGTGGTGACCATCACCGCCCGTCCCTCCTTGGCCTGACCGTGGAGCAGGTCCCAGAAGTCGGCTCGGGCCACCGGGTCGACGGCCGTGGTGGGCTCGTCGAGGATTAAGACCGGCGGCCGGTGCACGATTGCGCAAGCCAGGGCCAGCTTCTGCCGCATCCCCCCGGAGAGTTGCCCGCTCAACCGGTTCTTGAAGGGCCAGAGCCCGATCCACTCCAGGAGCCGTTGCCCTTCCGCCGCGGCTTTGGCCCGGGACATCCCGTAGATCCGGCCGAAGAAGCGGATGTTCTCCCAGACGGTCAACTCCACGTAGAGGCTGCCCCTTCCGGTCAGGTAGCCGACCCGCCCGCGCGATTCCGGCTCAACCCTGCCGGCCGAGGGCGCCAGCACCCCTGCGGCCAACCGGGCCAGGGTCGTCTTACCGGACCCGTCGGGGCCCACCAGGCCGATCATCTCTCCGGGGTTGACCTCCAGGTCGACGCCACTGACCGCCTGGACGGCCCCATAGGAACGGGAGACGTTGATGAAGCGAATGGCTGCGTTCATGTGGCCACCCCCCTAAGCCAGCCGCTTGCGGAAGCGCACCGAAGCCAGGACCAGGGCGGCGACGGCGTAGAAGGCCAGCACCAAAGATGGCACCAAGAGCTGGTCAAGCCCCTGCCCCTTGATGAACATCCCGCGGGCGATGGGCACGTAGTGGGTGAACGGCAAGAGGTAGGCGATGTACTGGACCCACTTGGGGAGCGAGATCAGGGGGAAGATGAGCCCGGATACCAGGATCTGCGGGAAGATGGTGAACATGGCCAGTTGCATCGCCTGCTGCTGGTTCTGGGCCACCGTCGAGAGCAGCAGCCCGAGCCCCAACGTGGTGAAGAGGAGCAGCATCGAGAGGCCGACGAAGAGCGGGAAGTTGCCGGCGAAGGTCAGGTTGAACAGGTCGATCCCGAGGAGGTAGACCAGGGCGAAGTCCATCGCGGCGATGACGAACGGGGGGATCAGCTTGCCGAGCATCAACTCGAAGGGGGTGATCGGGGTCACCACCAGCTGCTCCAGGGTGCCGTGTTCCCGCTCGCGGACGATCCCGAGGACGGTCATGAGGATGGCCATGAACATGACCACCAGGCCGAGCAAGCCGGGGATCATCACGTTGGCGCTCTTCAGGTCCGGGTTATAGAGCGTCTCAACCTGGGGCACCAACTGGGGCACGGCGGGGGGAGTGAAGGCTAGGGCGTCCGCCGGGGGTTGCAGCGCGGCCAGCTTGCCCCCCAGTTGCGCCATCACGGGGGCCGGCACCTGCGCCAGGAGCGCCCCCTTGACCTTCTGGAACTGCTCGGCTATCCGGCCGGCCAGGTCGGCCTTGGCCTTGGCCTGCATCTGCGCCTTGACCTCGTCCTGCACCGGCTCCAGGGCTTTCTGAATCATCCGGGTGCCGGTCTGGGCGGCGAAGAGGTCCGACCCATCGAGGATGACCTTCATCGGTGGACTTGACTCCGTTTCGGCGTAGCCCGGCGGGATGATGATGCCCATCTGCACGTCGCCGCGGTACATGGCCGCCCTGATGCCGGCCTCCGACGAATCGGCCAGGGTCACCACGCGGGACCGGTCATATTCCCGGAACGCCTTGGCCACCAAGGCCCCGGTCGGGCTGCCGCTGTTGTCGATGACGACGACCTTGACTTCTTTGACGTCGAAGCTGAAGGCGTAACCGAACAGCACCAGCCAGAGCAACGGCAGGACGATCATCATCGCCAGGGTGCGCTTGTCCCGGCGGATTTGGATGAATTCCTTGCCGGCGAGGGCCAGGAGACGGTTCAGCACGGTGCTCACTCCTTCTTCGGCGTTTCGGTAGGCTTGGCTGGGGTCTCCGTGAGGAGGGCCGGGATCAGGGTCTCGGTCAGCTGGCGGAGCAACGCCTCGTTGGTGACTCCGCTCATGATGGGGATCTGTAGGAAGTCCCGGGCGAACAGGGTGGCGATGAGCGGCCCGGCCATGAGCATCATGAGCAAGGGGGGAGGCATCCGGCGGACCGTCCCCCGCTCCATCTGCCGGGCCACGTAGGTCATGATGAACCGGATGATGGTGTCGACGACCTGCTCCTGATAGATGCGCGAGACCACGGGGTTGCGGGGGCCTTCCGAAAAGACGATGCGAAGGATGGCCTGGGTCCGTTCTTCCGACATGAACTGGATCATGTTCCGGGCGAGCGCCGGGAGCACCTCACTCGGTGGCAGGTCAAGGAGGGCGCCATCGAGCTGCTCCAAGACCGGCAGGATAACCCCCCGCCGCTCGCTGATGGCCGCCTTGAACATCTCCTCCTTGCTGGGGAAGTAGTAGTACAGGGCGGCCGGGGTGACCCCGGCCGCCTTGGCGATCTCGGCGTTGGTGGCGGCGGCGAACCCCTTGCGGGAGAAGACCTGGAGGGCGGCGTCCAGGATGTCCTTCCGCCGATCGGGGGGCGAGTTCTTCGGGCGGGGCGACACCGCATTTCACCGGCTTTCTGTCCATCAAGAATAAGTTTACTGGTCAGTCAATTAAATGATGACACAATCTCGGCTTTCCGTCAAGGCATGGCCCTAACGCCAAAATGCCCGGCTGGGATGGTCGAGCCCCATCGTCCTGCAGCCGGGCGGGTTTGCGGGTAGCAGCCCCTCTGGTGGGCTTCAGGCCCGGGAATTACGAGCTGCATTGCTTCGTGGGCGGGGTCCTGGTGGCCGGCTTCCCCTTCGAGGTGAAGTAACGCCTCAGGCAAGAGCAGGCCTCGCTGACGACCAAAGGGCCCTGCTGGGTCAGGAGAAGGTCGAGGTATGGGCCAGACGCGGGCGTCGGGACGCTGGGTCGGCCTGGCGATGAAGCAGTGGGAGGGTGGCCATTATTCACTTGTTATTCCGTATAGTAGCTGCAGGCGTCCCCGGCCGGTCGTATTGAAGGGTATTCAGGCCCTTATCGTTAGATGGTAGAGGGTGTGGGAATGGCCCAGACTGAACCCAGGCGGACTCCGTCCGCCATCGACCTGACGGTCCGGATCTGGTATGACCCAGACGAGGAGGTCATCCACATCGCGGGCGCAGACGGTCGCGATTTCCACAGCACCGTGTCGAACCACCCGGCGTCGGAGAGGTTCCACCCCCATCTTTTCATTGAACTCAGGAGGCTGCTGGTCAGCCACGCCTGCTGGCCGGATGGGCCCTCGCGAACGCCCCGGTGAGTCGTCGACGGGCTACTTGCCGCTGGTTGGCAGAATCAGCCCCGGCCCCCGCGGCGCCTGATCGAAGTCGAAGGCCGCCAGCAGGTCGTTGGCGTTGCGGTCGCGGTCGGTCAGGGCGGGCAGGCCGAAGCGCTTCTCGATGAACCTCAGGACCGACGTGAAATCGTATTGGGTATGGTCGATGAAGCCCTTCTTGGCGTAGGGTGAGATGACGATGGTCGGCACCCGGGGGCCATAGCCGTACTTGTCCATCTGCGGCGGGGGAACGTGGTCGTAAAAGCCGCCGTAGTCGTCCCAGGTCAGGATGATGGCCGTGCTGTCCCAGTAGGGGCTCTTCATCACCGCGTTGATGAGGTCGGTCACGTACCACATCCCGAGCTGCAGGTTCTGTGGCGGGTGCTCGCTCTCCTGGCCGTTCGGGACGACCCAGGCCACCTGCGGCAGGGTCCCGTTGCGGAGGTCGGCGAAGAACTGCTCGGTGCCGTGGAGGTGCTCCATCAAGGCCGGGTTGTCCTTGAACTCGGTGAACCCCGGGAGCGGGTTCCAGAGCGAGAAGGCCCGGGGGTCGGGCTTGCCGTCATAGTACTTCCAGGTCACGTTGGACCTGGCCAGGAGAGACGCCAGAGGCGGGAAATTGAACCCGGCCGCGGGCGCCTCTTTCATGTTCTTGGTCACCCCGCCGGACTGGCCGGCTACCGTATAGAGGTGGTTCGGCAGCGACGGCCCCATCAGCGAGGAGAAAAAGGCGTCCATCAGCACGAACTCTTTAGCGTAGGTCCAGTAGTTCGGGAGGTCCGAGGCGTCGTAGTAGCCCATCGTGTCCTTGGAGCCCTCGGCCCAGACGAAGCCGTCCATCTGGCCGCCGTCGTAGGCTTTCCAGGCCACCTCCCAGGCGTGGGACAGGTCGTGGTTCAGGCTCTGCAGGTGGAACGGGGCCACAGTCGGCGCGGCGCCGGGCCTCTCGGGCAGCTTGACGCCGGCCGGGAAGCCATCGGCCCCGGGGAAAGTCCCGAAGTAGTTGTCGAAGGTGTGGTTCTCCTGGATGATGTAGATGATGTGCTTGATCTTGGCGGCCTTGGCGTCGGCCGGTCCGGGCGCGCCCGCGGCGTTAGGGGGGATGCCGCCCGCCCCGCCGGTGCCACCGGCCCCGCCCGGCTCGACCGGGCCGCCCGACCCCATCGTCCCGCCGGGGGCCGCCCCGGCCATCGGGACCTCGCCCGTCACGGCTATCTGCGTGGCCGTGATGAGGCCGTTCCCGAAGTCCCCGGTGACCTCGGCGGTCATCCCGGGCTTGAGCGAGTCGAACGGCACGTAACTGCCGCCCTTCCAGACGGCGGTCTGGGGCGTGGTGATGACGGTCGCCAGCGTCCCGCTGGCCTGGTCCCGGATGGCCAGAGTCGTGCCGTTGACGTCGCAAACGATGCCCACCGCCTGGCCGTCGAGGACGCCCGCCCCCGCCTTCTTCCCCAGCTTCTTGGCCGGCGCCCGGTTTCTGGCGGCGTACTGGCGCGAAGCCTGTCGCCAGCCGAGCCAGTAGCCGCCGCCGACGAGGCCGGCGGCGACGATGACGGCCAGAACGGCGATGAGCCCGCGATTGAGCCGAGTGCGTTGAACAGTCATGGCCGCGCGCCCGCCCGCCAGTGCGGGCCGGCGCCCTTTCCCCCTCTCGCGATTCATCCATGGATAAGTGTTGCCGGGAGGCCGGCCCGGAAACCCTCGTCCGCCTCGTCGTCGCCGGCTGCAAGCCGGCCACGGCCCCGCCGGCTCTGGCGCGCAGCAGGCGGTGACCCGCATGCGGAAAGGCTCCCGCCCGACGGCGGGAGCCTTTCCGCATCTTCAGGAGCGTCTTAACCTGGCGGCCGGCTAGTTCACAGGGCCGCCGGAACCCTTCCATCTGGCGTTAGGCGGCCCGGTCCTACCTCAGCAGGCTCGTCGCGACGACCAGCTTCATGACCTCCGAGGTGCCCTCGTAGATCTGGGTGATCTTGGCGTCGCGCATGTAGCGCTCGACCTTGTACTCGCGCATGTAGCCGTTGCCGCCGTGGATCTGGACGGCCTCGACGGTGTGCTTCATGGCCACGTCGGTGCAGAAGAGCTTGGCCATGGCAATCTC
>JAJZPE010000079.1 GCA_021811325.1 Bacillota bacterium | reverse complement strand
GCTGGTCGAGGCCATCGCCCAGTGCCCGAACCAGTTCGGGCGGCTGAACAAGGCCGGGGCCGCCCCCGAGATGATGAAGCAGTACAAAGAGAAGTGCGTCCGCGTCGACCGCCTCGACGCCGAGGTTCCCGCGGGCAAGATAAAGATTGGCGAGCTGTATAAGGCCGACCGGCCGGAGTACACCGAGCTGTACGCGAAGGTCCGGGAAGAGGCCAAGAAGCGCGCGGCGGCAAGGGCCGGCTGACCGGAATCCTCGGTCCCAAAGCTCAGGCACTCAAAGGACGGCCTTTCTGGGCCGTTCGTTCATTGAGTCCCAAATCTGCGTCCCAAGCCCCGGCGCGCGCCCCGACCGAGACGGCGCGGTGGCCGGGGTCCGTGCGGCAAAGCTTGAGCGGCGGGGAAGGACTAATGGGCGAAGGCCTAGAACAGACCGGGGGTAACGGTAGAGCCGGTCGGAGGTGCCCGGGCCTTGACCATCCTGGTTTACATCGGCCTCTTCGTCGCCGGCCTCGTCCTCCTCGAAAAAGGGGCCGACCTCTTCGGCGACGCCGTCGGGGACCTGGCCGAACACACCGGGGCCTCGCCGACGGTCATCGGCCTGCTGACCGCCGGCATGGAGTGGGAGGAACTCGTGGTCGCGGTGATCGCGGCCGCCAAGGGGGCCACCGGCCTGGCCGTGGGCGACATCATCGGGTCGAACATCGCCAACCTGACCAGCTCGTTCTCCCTGGGGCTGTTGGTCCGGCCGCTGGAACCGGGCCCCGACGACCGCCACTTCGCCTGGGCGGCGACCGGCGTGACCCTCCTGGCCTCAGTCTTCATGGCCACCGGCCTGGTCGACCGCTGGATGGGCGGCGTTCTGGTCGTCCTCTTCGTCGGCTACCTGGCCACCCTTTGGCGGCTCCTGACCCGCGGGAGCCTGCGGGTCAGGTTCGAACGGGAGGATGACTGAGATGGCCGACGAACGCCCGGCCCTCCTCTGGCGCCACCTCGGTCGCGCCTTCCTCGGCCTGGTCCTGATCATCGCCGGGGCCGAGGCCGTCGTCCAGTCCGCCCTCCACTTCGCCCGGGCCCTGCGCCTGCCGGAGGTCGTCGTCGGCCTGACCCTCGTGGCCGTCGGCACGACCCTGCCGGACAAGGTCATCTCGGTGGCCTCGGCCGCCCGCGGGCAGGCCGGCGTGGTCACCGGCAACGCCGTCGGCTCGAACATCTTCAACCTCCTCGGGGTCATGGGCGTGGCCGCCCTCATCCGGCCGCTCCCCGTCGACCGGGCGACCCTGGTCTTCGACGTCCCGGTGATGATCGGCGTGACCGCCCTGACGGCCTGGATGCTCGGTCGGCGGCGGGCCGGGCGGGCGGAGGGTTTTCTGTTGATGGGTATCTACATAATCTACCTGGTGGCCAATTTCGCCTTCAAAGGCAGAGTGGGCTGACCGCGGACGCGGGCCGGCCGGAAGAGAAGGTGGTCTGATGGCCGAGAAGGTCCTGGTCGTCGACGACGAGCCGGCTCTGGTCGAGCTCGTCACCTACAACCTGAGGAAGGCCGGGTACGAGACGGTGACGGCGGCCGACGGGGAGGAAGCCCTGGAGGCGGCCGAGCGCGAGCGGCCCGACCTCGTCATCCTCGACCTGATGCTGCCCAAGATGGACGGCTTTGAGGCCTGCAAGGCCCTGCGGCAGGCCTCGGCGGTGCCCATCATCATGCTGACCGCCCGGACCGACGAGGTCGACCGGGTGGTCGGCCTGGAACTCGGGGCGGACGACTATGTCCTCAAGCCCTTCAGCCCGCGGGAACTGGTCGCCCGGGTCAAGGCCATCTTGCGCCGGGCGGCCGCCGAACGGGCCGCGTCGGCCGGCGAGCCGGGCGCGGTGGACCTCCCAGGCCGGGCCATCTCGGCCGGGCCCCTGGTCATCGACCCCGACAAGCACCGGGCCACCGTCGGCGACCGCGTCGTGCCCCTGACCTATACCGAGTTCAGGATCCTCTGGACGCTGACCTCCTCGCCGGGGCGGGTCTTCGACCGCGACGCCCTCCTGACGCGGGTCTGGGGCCAGGACTTCTTCGGCGACGCCCGCACGGTCGACGTCCACGTCCGCCACCTGCGGCAGAAGCTGCGGGAGGGCGGGGCAGAGGAGGAGCTCATCGAGACCGTCCGGGGCGTGGGGTATCGCTTCCGCGAAGACCTCCCGGGGCGGACGCCCACGGGAGGCGGGGTTTAACCATGGGCGCCATCAGATGGCGGCTCGCGGTCACCTACATCGTTATCATCGCCCTGGCCATGGCGGCCGTCGGAGGAGTGCTGGCCGACTACTGGTCTTCGGCGTACATGCGGGACCTCGAGGCCACCCTCTTCCGCCAGACCGAACTGGCCCGGGGCCTGACGGCGGAACTCGTCGCCGCCGGCGCCGGGGGCGCGGGCGGGCCGGCCCGGAGCGCCCGCCTGGAGGCCATGGTCGCCGAGGTCGGTCGGTCATTGGACGTCCGGGTGACGGTCATCTCCGCGGACGGAGCCGTCCTGGCCGACAACCAGAACCCGCCGGAGCAGATGGAAAACCACGCCGGTCGGCCCGAGGTCATGGCGGCGCTTGCCAGAGGTCGGGGCTCGGCCGTCAGGCCGAGCGCCACCATGCGGACGGACATGCTCTACACGGCTCTGAGGGTCGATGGCCCGGCCGGGACGCCGCTGGGCGTGGTCCGGCTGTCCGTTCCCCTGTCGACCGTGGATGCGGCCGTGGCCCGCTTCTGGTGGATCATCGGCGGGGCGGCCCTCGCGGTCACTCTGCTGGCGGCCGTCGTGGCCCTCTTCGTGGCCAGCCGCTTGTCGCGGCCGATCGAAGAGATGACGGAGACCGCCACCAGGCTGGCCGCAGGCGACTTTTCGGCCCGGCCGCTCCTGTCGGGCTGGGGTCTGACCGGCCCCGGGGCCGGTCGTGCGGCCGCCCGCGGCTACGAGGTCGCCCGCCTGGCCACCGCCCTCGAGCACATGCGGGAGACGCTCCGCTCGAGGGTCGACGAGCTGACGACGGCCAAGGGCCGGTTAGAGGCCGTCCTCTTCAGCATGGCCAGCCCGGTCGTGATGACCGACAAGGCCGGCCGGATAATCATCGGCAATCCGGCCGCCGAGCGCGCTTTTGGGGCCGGGGCGCCCCTCGCCGGGCGGGACGTCCTGGAGGCGGTCCGCAGCCCGGAGCTGGCCGACCGGATCGAGGAAGTGGCCGGC
The DNA here is from genome assembly GCA_021811325.1 of Bacillota bacterium. GTDB lineage: Bacteria > Bacillota > Sulfobacillia > JAJYWN01 > JAJZPE01 > JAJZPE01. The sequence goes on along the minus strand of JAJZPE010000079.1, from coordinate 7,045 downwards.
AAGGGCGGGCCGAAAGTCGTCCCGATCGGCCTGATCGCCCCGGAACGCTGGTTCAACGTCAGCCTGGCGCCGGTCCGCGGGGACGCCGGCGAGGTGACCGCCGTGGTCGCCGTCTTCAGCGACGTCAGCGCCATGCGGCAGGTGGAGCGGCTACGGCGGGACTTCGTCGCCAACGTCTCGCACGAGCTATTGACGCCGTTGACGGCCATCCGCGGCTTCGCCGAGACGCTTCAGGAAGGCGCGGACGAGGACCCCACCGCCCGCCGCGACTTCACCAAGATCATCCACAACGAGGCCGACCGGATGGTCGCCCTGGTCGAAGACCTGTTGCAGCTGTCACGGCTCGAATCGGGGCGCGTCGAGCTGCACCCGACCGACTTGGACCCGGCCGCCGTGGTCGATGAGGTCGCCGCGGTTTTGCGGCCCCAGCTCGACGCCGGCGAATTGACCTTCGAGAACGCCGTCCCGCGCGACTTCGGCCCGGTCAGAGCCGACCGCGAGCTGCTCCGGCGGGTGTTCATGAACCTCGTCGGCAACGCCATCAAGTACACGCCGGCCGGGGGCCGAGTCACGGTCTCCGGGCTCCTCCTCGACCTTCAACCGGGCCTGGGGCGCCGCGGCGGGGCGAGCGCCGGTCCGGGCCGCGAGGCCCGTTTCGTCGTCGAGGACACCGGCGTCGGCATCCCGGCGGAGGACCTGCCGCGCGTGTTTGAACGGTTCTACCGGGTCGGCAAGGACCGCAGCCGGGCCAGCGGCGGCACGGGCCTCGGGTTGGCCATCGTCAAGCACATCGTCGAGGCCCACGGCGGCCGCGTCTGGGCCGAGAGCAAGCCGGGCAAGGGCTCGGGGTTCTGGTTCACGTTGCCGCTGTGAAGGGCCACCTCGCGCCGCCGGCTTGAAGAGCCGCCACCCGCATTTCCACTTGCCCATGACCCGATTGAGGCGAGGCCACGAACGGCCTCGCCTGTTTGCGCGGGTCAGATCGATGGCGGCCGATTTTCGGCCGAATCTTCAGCCTATCGTTAACCCGACTTTAACACCCGCCCAACGTGCGCATAACGGGCGGGTGTTATCGTTGTAACTGGAAGAAGATAAGCCGCATAAACGGACAACCACTGGGCCTGGAATTTGCGTCACGCCCGGAATTCGCGTCGGCTGGTTCTTGAAAACTTACCTGAGGGGGAACGTCAGATGAACCTCGGTCATCGCAAGCTCCTCACCTTCATCACCGCGGCTCTGGTCGGGACCACGCTCCTGGCGGCCGGCTGTTCGAGCGGCTCGGCCGCCAACGGCAACGGCCAGTTCTCCGGCAAAATCAGCGTGGCCGGCTCGACCGCCCTCGGACCGCTGGTCAAGCAGGCGGCCGATGAGTTCGGCGCCAAGTACCCCAAGGTCTCCGTAGACGTCTCCGGCGGCGGCTCGTTCGTCGGCCTGAACCAGGTGGCCGCAGGAGCCGTGAGCATCGGCGCCTCCGACGTCGCCTACACCGACGAGTACAAAGACAAGGGCCTCGTCGACCACGTCGTCGCGGTCGCCCCGTTCGCCATCATCGTCAATCCGGGCGTGACCGTCGACGGCCTCACAAAGGCCCAACTCGTCGACGTCTTCACCGGTAAGGTCGGCAACTGGAAGGCCGTCGGCGGCCCCGACCAGGCCATCGCCATCATCGGCCGGTCTCCCGCCTCGGGCTCCCGGGCCACCATCAAGGCGACCATCCTCGGCGACAAGGACTTCGACCCGAAGGGCGCCGTCCTCAACTCCAGCGGCGACGTCCGCAAGGCCGTGGGGACCACCCCGGGCGCTATCGGCTACGTCGACCTGGCCTTCGTCGACAGCTCGGTCAAGGCCCTGAAGGTCGACGGCGTGGCCTGTACCGCCGACAACGTCATCTCCGGCCGGTACAAGATCTTCGCCCGCGAGCACCTCTACACCAAGGGCGAACCCAAGGACGCCGTGAAGGCCTTCCTGGACCTGGTCACCGGCGCCGACTTCCAGAACAGGAACGTAGGCAAGCTGGGATTCATCCCGGTATCCCAGATGCCCAAATGAGCCGGGTGAGCACCGGGCGGACCGCCGTCGCGACACCGGCGGCGGTCCGGACTCGGATCCGCGGTCGGCGGCGCGACGCCGGCGCCATCTGGCGGGGGCTGTTCTTCGCCTCAGCCATCTTCCTGGTCATCAGCATCGCGGCCATCATGGTCATGATTGGAAGGCCGGCCATCGCCCTGTTCGCGCAGGTGAGGCCTTGGGCCTTCCTCTTCGGCCGGGTCTGGGCGCCAGAGCACGGGCTCTACGGCGTCCTACCGTTCTTCGCCGGCTCGCTGGCCGCGACCGGGATGGCCCTGCTCATCGGCGGGCCGCTCGGTCTGGCCGGCGCCATCTACCTGGCCAAGCTGGCCACGCCGCGGGCCCAGCGGGTCATGCGGCCGGCCATCCAACTCCTCGCCGGCATCCCGTCGGTGGTCTACGGCTGGGTCGGTCTGACCGCGCTGGTGCCGTTCATCCGCCGGCACAGCGGCCACGTCACCGGCTTCGGGCTCCTCGCCGCCGGCATCGTCTTGGGCGTGATGGTCCTGCCGACCTTCATCAGTCTGGCCGAGGACGCCCTCCGCGCCGTCCCGCAGGACATCGAACATGGTTCGCTGGCCCTGGGGACCACCCGCTGGCAGACCATTGCCCACGTGATCATCCCGGCGGCCTGGCCGGGCATCGCCGCGGCCGGCATCCTGGGCCTGGCCCGGGCCATCGGCGAGACGATGGCCGTCCAGATGGTTCTCGGGAATTCGCCGGTCATCCCGACCGGTCTCATCGTTCCCGCCTCGACCCTGACCAGCGAGATCGTCCTGGAGATGGGGAGCACCCCGCAGGGTTCGCCGGCCAACAACGCCCTCTTCGCCATGGGCCTTCTTCTCTTGCTTGTCTCACTCGGCCTCATCGTCGCCGTGCGGGCGACGCGAAGGGAGGCGACCGCCGGTGTCCGCGAGGCGCACTGACCAAATCGCCAGATGGACCGTGACCGCCGCGGCCGGCCTCATCCTCCTCGTCCTCGGCTACATCCTCGGCAGCGTTCTCATCAACGGGCTGCCGGTCCTCTCCTGGCACTTCCTGACCAGCCGCTCGTCGAACCTCGGGCCCGGCGGCGGCATCAGCCTGCAGATCTTCAACACCCTCTACATCGTCATCATGTCAATGTTGATGGCCGTGCCCGTCGGCCTCGGTGCCGGCGTCTACCTGGCCGAGTACGCCCTGCCCGGACGGCTGACCTCGCTCATCCGCCTGGCCACCGAGAGCCTGGCCAGCGTGCCGTCAATCGTCTTCGGCCTGTTCGGCATGGTCGTCTTCGTCAACGCGGCCGGGTTGGGCTTCTCCCGCCTGGGCGGGGCGGCCACCCTGGCCCTCCTGAACCTGCCGCTCATCGTCCGGGTCTCCGAGGAGGCCATTCGCGCCGTCCCGGCCGACCTGCGCCACGCCAGCCTGGCCCTGGGCGCGACCAAGGAACAGACCATCTTCAGCGCCGTCCTGCCGGCCACCGTCGGTCGGCTGGCCACCGGGGTGACCCTGGCCGCGGGGCGCGCCCTCGGCGAGTCGGCGGTCCTCATCGCCACCGCCGGGATGAGTTCGCCGCGCTACCTGACCCTCGACCCCCTCGCCTCCGGCGAGACCCTGGCCGTCCACCTGTGGGCGGTCAACGCCGAGAACTCCCTATCCGACGCGGCCCGCATCGCCGACGGCACGGCCGCCTTCCTCATCCTGGCGATGCTCGCCGTCAGCCTCGGCATCGGCTGGTTGGCCCGCCGGCTCGACCGGCGGCTGGCCGGCCAGGGCTGAAACATCGTCATCGTCATCGGACGCCGCGCAAACCAACGGACACGATGCGCCGACCAACGGAGGAGGTCAGACCATGACCACGGAGACCATGAGCCTGCCGACAATGGTACCGCCCGCGCGCGAAGCCACCTCCGCGGCGCCCGAGACCACTCGTGCGGCTGCCCGGGGGGAGACCGACCCCGAGCCCCAGCCCGCGGTACGGGTGCGGGACCTCAGCGTCACCTACGGGACCACCCTGGGCATCAAGGGCGTCGACCTGGACCTCCCCGAGCGTTCCGTGACCGCCCTCATCGGCCCGTCCGGCTGCGGCAAGAGCACCTTCCTGCGGGCCCTCAACCGGATGAACGAGCTGTTCCCAGGCGTCGCCACGAGCGGCGAGGTCCTCGTCCGGTGGGACGGCCGCTTTCAGGACATCTACGCCCCCGGAGTGGACCTGGTCGAGCTGCGCAAGCGGGTCGGGATGGTCTTCCAGCGGCCGAACCCGTTCCCCAAGTCCATCGTCGAGAACGTCATCTATGGACCGCGCCGGCACGGGGTGACCGACCGCGCCCTCCTGGCCGAGGCGGCCGAGGAGGCCCTGCGCCAGGCGGCCCTCTGGGACGAGGTCAAGGACAAGCTGAACGCCCCCGCGGCGGCCCTCTCCGGCGGCCAGCAGCAACGCCTGTGCATCGCCAGGGCGCTGGCCGTGCGGCCCGACGTCGTCCTGATGGACGAGCCGACCGCCTCTCTCGACCCCATCTCGACGGGCAAGATCGAGGACCTCCTGGGCAAGCTGAGCAAGGACTACACCATCGTCATCGTCACCCACAGCCTGCAGCAGGCCGCGCGCGTCTCCGAGAAGACGGCCTTCTTCCTAAACGGCGAACTCGTCGAGGCCGCCCCGACCCTGCAGATGATGACCAACCCGCGCGACCGCCGGACCGAGAACTACGTCACCGGCCGGTTCGGATGAGCCGCCAGAGAACCCTCAGGAGCTGCGCTCCTCGTCCGTCTGGCGGTGGTAGCGCGACACCGCCCGGAGGGCGATGCCCCCCCGAGGGTTGGAGACTACCTCAACGGAGCAGTCCATCGGGTCGAGGGCTTCCACGATGTCATCGAGGATCTCCGAGGTGAGCTGCTCGAGGAAGGCGCCCTTCTCCCGGAAGGTCCAGAGGTACAGCTTGAGGGATTTGCTCTCGAGGCACCGTTCGCGGGGGGTGTAGGCGATGCTGATGGTGGCGAAGTCGGGCTGACCGGTCTTGGGACACAGGCTGGTGAACTCGGGGGTGGTGAAGACCACCTCCTCGACGTGCTTAGGAGCGGGGAACCATTCCAGCTTCTTGATGGGCCCCTGGGTTTTGGCTCCGAGAAGAGTGAGTTCGCCCATAATCAAACCTCCAGACGGGGGAGATAGGGTCTTTTCCCAGCCCATTGTACGGTTTGGGGCTCCGGGCGTCAAACACCGCCGGGGCCCCGTCACCCCGGACCAGTTGCGCTACCCGGGGCTTTTCAACTACAATTAGGGGCGGCTGGCTCTGGCTAGACTAACCATTCAGAGGTGGTCTCATTGGCGGCGGAGGGCTACAACCCGGCCAACTTCATCCAGGACATCATCAATAAGGACAAGCAGACCGGGCGCCACGGGGGGCGGGTGCACACCAGATTCCCTCCGGAACCCAACGGCTACCTGCATATCGGCCACGCCAAGTCGATCTGCCTCAACTTCGGGATCGCCGCGGCCAACGGCGGCCTGTGCAACCTGCGCTTCGACGACACCAACCCGACCAAGGAGGAGGGCGAGTACGTCGAGGCGATCAAGGCCGACGTGCGCTGGCTCGGTTTCGACTGGGACGACCGCCTCTTCCACGCCTCCGACTACTTCGACCAGCTGTACGAGTGGGCCATCAAGCTGATTGAGAAGGGCAAGGCCTACGTCGACGACCTCTCGCCCGACGAAATCCGCGAGCAGCGCGGCACCCTCACCGAGCCGGGGCGGGAAAGCCCCTATCGGAACCGGTCGGTCCAGGAGAACCTGGACCTCTTCCGCCGGATGAAGGCGGGTGAGTTCCCGGATGGAGCCCGGGTGCTGCGGGCCAAGATCGACATGGCCTCTGGCAACATCAACCTGCGCGACCCGGTCCTCTACCGGATCCTCCACGCCGAGCACCACCGGGCGGGGGCCGAGTGGTGTATCTATCCGATGTACGACTACGCCCATCCCCTGTCCGACGCTATCGAAGGGATCACCCACTCCATCTGCACCCTGGAGTTCGAGGACCACCGGCCGCTCTACAACTGGCTCCTGGAGCACCTGGAGATCCCGGACCCGCCGCAGCAGATTGAGTTCGCCCGGCTGAACCTGACCAACACGCTGACGAGCAAGCGCGGTCTCCGCCGGCTGGTCCAAGAGGGGTATGTCAGCGGCTGGGATGACCCCCGCATGCCGACCCTATCGGGGGTGCGCCGGCGCGGTTACCCTCCTGAGGCCATCCGCAGCTTCTGCGGCGAGGTCGGGGTGGCCAAGACCAACAGCGTCGTCAGCTTCGCCCAGCTCGAGCACTCCGTCCGCGAACACCTCAACCGTACGGCGCCCCGGATGATGGCCGTCCTCAGGCCCCTCAAAGTGACCCTGGTCAACTACCCGGAGGGCCAGACCGAGGAGTTCGAGGTCGAGAACAACCCCGAAGACCCGGCCGCCGGCAGCCGCCGCGTCCCGTTCTCCCGCACGCTCTACATCGAGCAAGAGGACTTCATGGAGGAGCCGCCGCCCAAGTACTTCCGCCTGGCCCCTGGGCGCGAGGTCCGCCTGAAGGGCACCTACTTCATCAGGTGCCAGGACGTGGTGAAAGACCCCGCGACCGGCCGGGTGGTCGAACTGCGGTGCACCTATGACCCCGCGACCCGCGGGGGAGAGGCTCCCGACGGGCGCAAGGTGAAGGCCACGATTCACTGGGTGTCGGCGGCCCACGCCGTGGACGCCACGGTCAGGCTGTACGACAACCTGTTCTTGACGGAAAACCCGAGCGAGGGCGGCGACTTCATGGCCAACCTCAACCCGAAATCGCTGGACGTCCTGACCGACTGCAAGGTCGAACCCGGCGTCGCCGGGGCTGCTCCGGGCTCGCGTTACCAGTTCCTGCGACACGGTTATTTCTGCGTCGACCGGGATTCCAGCCCTGAGGTTCTGGTCTTCAACCGGACGGTCACCCTCAGGGACACCTGGGCCAATGTCAGCGGA
>JAJZPE010000078.1 GCA_021811325.1 Bacillota bacterium | reverse complement strand
TCGAGTTGATGATGACCCGGGCGGCCTGCTCCAGGTTGGCGTCGCGGAGGACCAGGCCGTGGTTCTTGGCCTCGCCGAGGACCTGGACCCGCTTGCCGCTCGCGGCGGCGGTGGCGTAGATGTGCCGGCCGACCGACGTCGAGCCGACGTAGGAGATGCCCTTGACGTCAGGGTGCTTGAGGAGCAGTTCGGCCTCGGTCCGGCGGGCGGTGACCAGGTTGACGACGCCCTTGGGCAGCCCGGCCTCGATGAGCAGTTCGAGGGTGCGCATCGCCGTCTGTGGGGTCAGGCTGGCCGCCTTGAGGACGAAGGTGTTGCCGGTGGTGATGCAGAGCGGGATCATCCAGCCGAAGGGGATCATCGCCGGGAAGTTGAACGGCACGATGCCGGCGAAGACGCCCACCGGCTCGCGGTACATGACCGTATCGAAGCCCTCGGAGACGTTCATTAGCGAGTCGCCCTGCATCGTCACCGGCAGGGCGCAGGCCAGTTCGACGACCTCGATGGCCTTGAGGATGTCGCCGCGGGCCTCATCTAGGTTCTTGCCAAGCTCCTTTGAGACGAGCAGGGTCAGCTCGTCGAGGTGGGCCTCGAGAAGGCCCCTGAACTTGAACATGAGCTGGACCCGCTTGACCACCGGGGTGGCCGACCAGCCCGGGAAGGCCGCCGCCGCGGCCGCGACGGCCGCGTTGACCTCATCAGTCGTGCAGCACGGCGCCTCGGCCATGACCTGGCCGGTGCTGGAGTCGGTCACCGGCATGTACTCGCTGGTCTTGGATTCGAGCCACTGGTTGTTGGCGCAGTACTTGAGGCGTTTGGGCAAGGGGGTCACCTCGCCACGGTCGGGTATATCACCGTAGGATTTCTGGCTGCAAGGCAGTCTTCCTTCTTTGAGGCGGCACTAGCTGGGAGTTATGGGCGGTCGAAACCTTCAACGAAGGCCCGGTGACTCCAAATCAAAGCTCCCGCCGAGGTTGCCGGGAGCCATGCTCTTTGACGGTAAGGCCCAATCGGCGGGGTACAGAAAGATAAGTGCGCAGAAGGGCAAATGGCAACCTAGGGTTTGTCAGGCTGGGAGGCGAGGGGGGCGAAGTTGAGGGCTCCCGTTTGAGTGCCTCATGTGGGTCTCTAAGCAGTTCTTTACCCAGTCTTGTCCGAAACCCTTTCCCTTGGATATGACCGCCACATCAATGGGCCCTGCGACGGTCTCGGGTTGAGTCATCGGTCTGTCTGAGGCCGGCGGCAGTTCCAACCCCGGGTTACCCCCGCCGGCTTGAACGTTCGCGTTGGCGAGCCGCGGCGTCTGGCGGGGAGATACCCCCACCCCATCGGAGGGCCGGGCTGGCTCTGACCGGGGACAGCAAGAAAACCTCTTGCCGATTTCACTTTAGCAAGACCTTTTGCGGCAGGAAGTCGGTCCACCCCGTGGAATCTGGAAACTACTGAGGAGTGAAGCGTCATGACACGTCGACGATCAGCTCGTGAGACCGGGAAGTCGGAGCTTGAAGCTCGGATTCGCCAAGCTTACCCACGGCTGAGTCCGGCCAAGAAGAAGATCGCCGAGTGGATGCTGCAGAACACGGACGAGTCGGCCTTCTATTCGGCCGTCATGATCGCCAGAGAGGTCGGCGTCAGCGAGTCGGTGGTCACCCGCTTCTCTTTGGACCTCGGGTACTCAGGGTTCAGGGAATTGCAGGAGGCCAACCAGCACATCCTGAGGGGTCGCCTGAAAGTGGTCGACCGGCTCAGGCACTCCCTGGCCCAGGATTCTCAGGCGGCCAACGACGGCCTTCGGGTTTTCGAGCAGGACATCCAGAACATCCGCGAGACGATGGCCAACGTTCCCCGGGCGGACCTGGACCGAGCCGCCGAGATGATCGTCAAGGCCGACCGGATCGGCGTCGTCGGCCTGCGTAGCGCCGTCGCTCCGGTCCTCGTCCTCTACACGTTCCTCAACGAGATCCTCGGCAATGCCAGGTTGATCACCCCGGGTCTGGGAGACGTCTTCGACTATCTGCGTTTCTGGGGCCCGAAGGACCTGGTGATCGGAGCCAGCTTCTTGATGAGCCGTAATTTCACCCTGGACGTCATGAGCTTCGCCAAGGAGCGCAACTGCAAGACCATCGCCGTCACCGACAACCTCGTCGCCCCCATCGCCCAAACGGCCGACCTGACCTTCGTCGTCCGCACGCAGGGGGTGTTCATCTCCTACTCCGCCGCCATGGCCCTCGTGGACGCCGTCCTTTATAAGGTCACGACCAAGGTCAAGGACAAATCGCTGGACCTGGCCACTGAGACCGAGACTCTGCTGAAGACATACTTTGGGAGCCGAGCCGGGACCGGGAAGAACAGGACGACAGTCGAGTGAGAAGGGAGGGACCCAGCAAGGCGCATTAGACTGGGCGACGCGGCAGACCTAATCGCACCGAGAGAACCGTGGCTCGAAAGTACCGTATCAACCCAAGCACCCTACAGGTTGAAGGTCCTCAGAGACCAAGACAAGGAGGAGAGCCAGTGAAGAAGGTTCACCGGAAATGGTCAGCTCTGATCTGGTTGATGATCCTGGCACTGGTTGTGGGAGGAACGGCCGGCTGCGGCCGGGCCAAGGACTCCGGGAAGTTGAAGGTCGCCCTGCTGGTGCCCGGTTCGATCACGGACGGGGGCTGGAGCGAATCCGCTTACAAGGGGCTGAAGAAAGTCGAGTCGGATTTCGGCGCCGAAATCAGCTACATGCAGATAAAGTCGCCCTCCGACGTCGTGGAAGGCTTCCGGGATTACGCGCAAAAGGGCTACAAGATTGTCTTCGGTCACAGTTATGATTATCAGGACGCGGCCAAGCGCGTGGCCCCGGACTTCAAAAAGACCATCTTCATCACGAGCGGCGGCACGACGGTCATGGACAACGTCTCGCCAATCTACACCGAGTTCGAACAGGCGACCTATCTGATGGGCGTGGTCGCCGCCAAGATGACCAAGACCGGGGTCGTCGGGACCATCGGCAGCCAGGAGATGCCGGCCATCTCCAAGACCCTGATCAGCTTTACGCAAGGGGTCAAGGACACCAATCCCAACGTCAAGGTCCTCAGCGCCTACATCGGGACACAGGATGACGTCGGCAAGGCCAAGGAAGCGGCCTTGGCCATGATGAACTCAAAAGCCGACATCTTCTGGGTCAGTGCCAACGCCGCCGGCCAGGGCGCTCTGCAGGCCGTTCGGGAGAACGCCAAGAAGGGCGTCAAGATTTTCGGGGCCTATTCCCGCTGGTCCCAGAGCGCGCCCGACGTGGTCATCGCCGATGGCGTGATCGACTTCTCCAACGCCTTCAGCGTTCTGGTCAAGCAGGTCAAGGAAGGCACTTGGAAGCCCGGGGTGATCCGGGTCGGGACCAAGGACAACGTGGTCCAATTCCTCTGGAACGACAAGATGACCATCCCCCAGGAAGCCAAGGACGCGTATGACAAGGCCCTGCAAGACATCCAGGCCGGCAAGATCAAGATCAACATCGGAGCCTATTAAGACCATCGTCCGAGGGGGGTGAGGCCCGGTGTATGCCCTTGAGACCAGAGGGATAACGAAGCGGTTCGGAAGTCTGGTGGCCAACGACCACATCACCATCGGCGTGCGGCCAGGCGAGGTCCTCGCCCTCCTCGGCGAAAACGGCGCCGGCAAGACCACCTTGATGAACATCCTCTACGGCCTCTCGCGGCCGGATGAGGGTGAGGTTCTGGTGAAGGGGCGGCCGGTCCAACTCCGGTCGCCCCGACAGGCCATCGACCTCGGAATCGGCATGGTCCACCAGCATTTCATGCTGGTTCCCGCCTTCTCCGTGGCCGAGAACGTGGTCCTGGGAATGCGCGAAAAGACCGGGGCCGTCATCACCAAGGCCCGGCTGCATGAGTCTGTGCGGGAGTTCTCTCACCGCTATCATTTCGACCTCGACCCATCGAGCCGCGTCGGCGACCTACCGGTCGGCCTGCAGCAGCGGGTCGAGATCCTTAAGAGCCTGTATCGTGGGGCCCAAGTGCTCATCCTGGATGAACCCACGGCTGTCCTGACCCCGCAGGAGACAGGGGAGCTTTTCAAGGTCATCCGGCACCTGCAGGGCGAGGGCAAGTCGGTCATCTTCATCAGCCATAAGTTGAACGAAGTGATGGAGATCAGCCAGAGGGTCACCGTCCTGCGCCTTGGGAAGGTCCAGGGGACCGTGAACACGGCCGAGACCGATCCGCCCCAGCTTGCGCGGATGATGATTGGACGCGACCTGGTCCACCCAGCGCGTTCCCGGGCGGAAACCCACGGGCACCCTGTCTTGACCATCGAGAACCTCACCGTCGGACAGGAGGGCAAGAGGGCCTGCGCCAACATCTCCCTCGAGGTCTGGGGCGGCGAGATCCTCGGTATCGCCGGTGTCGACGGCAACGGCCAGAAAGAACTGGTGGAAGCGGTCTTCGGAGTGGCCGCGGCCGACTCCGGCCGGGTCATCCTCGATGGTCACGAACTCACGGGCAAGGGTCCGGCCCAGGCCATCGACGCCGGCCTCGCCCTGGTGCCCGAGGACCGGCAGGCCCGCGGCCTGGTCATGGACTTCTCCATCGCCGAGAACCTGATCCTGGAGACGCACCGGGTCGCGCCCTTCCGCCGAGGGATGTTCATCGACGACCACCGGGTGGGTAAGTACGCCGACGCGATGATCGCCGATTTTGACATCCGGGCCAGCGGCGGAGCGGGAGAACCGGTCTCCTCGCTGTCCGGCGGCAACCAGCAGAAAGTCGTCCTGGCTCGGGAGATCTCGCGGGACCCGAAGGCCCTCATCGCCATGAAACCGACCCGGGGGTTGGACGTCGGGGCGACTGAATACGTCCACCGCCGGCTGCTCGGGGAGCGGGCCAGGGGGAAGGCCATCCTCTTGGTGTCGACCGAGCTGGAGGAGGTCATGAGCTTGAGCGACCGGATCGCCGTCATGCATCGGGGCGCTCTGACCGGCTTGGTCTGGCCCGACGTCAGCCAGGAGGACCTCGGGCAATTGATGACCGGGGCCAAGACCATGTTCACGGCCACTGCGCCAAGAGGGGTCGGTGACTCATGAAGGCGGGAGAGCGGCTGAGGGCCGCGCTCAGACCGGCCAGGCAACTTGTCGTCCCCCTCCTGGCCGTCTTCTCGGCCTTTGTCGTCGGGGTCCTCGTCGTAGCCCTGGCCGGCTTCAACCCGGCCAAGACCTTCGCCGCTCTTCTGGACGGGGCCTTCGGCAGTTGGTACAACTTCACCGAGACGCTGGTCAAGAGCGGGCCGTTCCTCTTCACCGGCCTCGGGGTGGCCATCGCCTTCCGGAGCCGGTCGTTCAACATCGGCGCCGAGGGTCAGTTCTACATGGGAGCCCTGGCGGTCAGTTGGCTCGGCGTGGCCATCAAGGGTGTCCCCTCGATAATCCTCATTCCCATTCTCCTGGGGGCCGCCTTCGTTGCCGGGGGCGCCTATGGGGCCGTTCCGGGCTATCTGAAAGCCCGTATCGGCGCGTCGGAGATCGTCACCACCGTGATGCTGAACTCCATCGCCGTCCAGATCGTCTCGTGGATAATCAAGGGGCCGTTGCAGGAGCCCCGACACTTCTACCCGGAGACGGCGGAGATCCTCAGCGCCGCCAAACTGCCTGTCCTGGTCCACGGAACCAGGCTGCATCTGGGTCTCCTGATCGGTGTCCTGGTGGCGGTGGCGGCCCATGTCTTTATCTACAAGACCGTCTTTGGCTATCAGATCCGCGCCGTCGGCTCGGGGCCGCTGGCCTCGGAGTACTCGGGCATCGACGTCAAGCGGAACATCATCCTGGCGATGGCCATCAGCGGCGGTCTGGCCGGCCTGGGCGGTGCGGTCGAGTTGATGGGCGTCACCTGGAAGTTGTACCAGAACTTCTCGCCAGGTTACGGTTACAGCGCCATCGCCGTGGCCCTCCTCGCCAAGCGTAACCCGCTCGCTGTCATCCTCACGGCGCTCCTCTTCGGCGCCCTGGCGACGGGGGCCAACAGCATGCAACGGGCCGCCGAGGTACCGGCCATGCTGGCTTCGGTCATGCAAGCGCTGGTCATCTTCTTTGTCCTGGCCTACGCGGTCTACGAGGAAGGCTTCGCGCGTCGACGGAGCAACCGAAAGCGCGGGGTCGATCGGGCTAAGGCCGGCGCGGCTGATACGGTCGGAGGGGCGGGTGCCAGCAATGACTGAGTCCCTGTTGACCATGACCGCCATCACCCAACTCCTGACCTCGACCATGCGGACCACGGCTCCGGTCCTCCTGGCGGCCGTGGGCGGGCTCTACTCCGATCGGTCGGGTGTGCTCAGCATCGGCCTGGAAGGGTACATGCTCGGCGGCGCCTTCGGCGGCTTCGTCGGGGCCTATTACAGCGGCAACCTCTGGATCGGCCTGCTCGCGGCGATGATCGCCGGGGCCCTGCTGGCTCTGCTGTACGCTTACTTCGCGGTCACCCTCGGGGTCAGCCAGGCCGTGGCCGGTACGGGCCTGGTCATGCTGGCCGCCGGCGGGACCGGTTTTCTCAACCGGGTGCTCTTCCGGTCTAGCGGCGACTTCGTCCGGATCACTCCCTTTCAGCCCGTGGCCATCCCGGGGCTCAGCCAGATCCCCGTCGTCGGGCAGATTTTCTTCAACCAGAACGTTCTCGTCTACCTGGCCTTCCTGCTGGTCCCGGTGACCTGGTTCCTGCTCTATCGCACGGCCCTCGGCCTTGAGATCCGGTCGGTCGGTGAACACGCCAAGGCCGCCGATACCGTGGGCCTGAACGTGACCTTGACTCGCTACGGCTGCGTCCTGGTGAGTGGGGCTCTCGCCGGGCTCGGTGGGGCCTACCTTTCACTGGCCCACGCCAACACCTTCATCGAGATGATGACGGCGGAACGAGGCTACATGGCTTTCGCCATCATCATCTTCGGTAAGTACAATCCGCTCGGAGCTTTGGGAGCCTCGCTTCTCTTTGGGTTCGCCGACGCCGTACAACTCAAGCTGCAGATCGCCGGCCTCCCGATCCCGTACGAGTTCCTCCTCATGCTTCCCTATGTGCTTACCCTTGTGGCCATGGTGGCGGCCGGTAGAACGGTCTCCCCGGCGTCCCTGGGAACACCGTATAAGAAGCAGTAATCAACCTACAACGTCGGGAGGAACCAGCCATGGCCCAGGTGTACAATCAGCCGAAGAAGGTCAAGATCGTCGTCGACAGGGTGACCATCCATCCGCAGCGCGGCGGTTGTCAGCTTCATACAGAGGGGCAGCAGTTCGAGTTTGACTTCGAACGCTGCCCCAGTGATTTTTGCGCGGCGGCTTTCAATACTCTGTGGCCACACCTGAGGGTCTTGGAGTTGGGCGGAAGGCATCCTTGGGATAGCGAACCCGGGGTGACTTATGTCGGTTGCCCGGACCCCAACAAGCCGGTTGTCTTCAAGATTGTCGCCGAGGAGCCGAAGCCCCGCCCGTAAGCCGCCCCAGGTCCCTGATGACGTCGACGGCCCCGGGGTTCTCGAGCGACGACAGGTCCCCCGGGTCCTCGTCCAGGTAAGCGGAGCGGATGACGCGCCGCATGATCTTCGCGTTGCTTGTCTTGGGCAGGTCCGAGACGAAGTGGATGCACTCCGGCCGCAGCGACTTGCCGAGGGCCGAGGCCACATAGTCGACCACGTCCCGCTCGAGGGTCGGCCCGACTTTGTCGGCGTACCCCGGCCGGACGATGGCGAAGCCCACGATGGCCTGGCCCTTGATCTCATGGGGCACGCCGATGACGGCCGCCTCACGGACGGCCGGGTGGGCGACGATGGCCGATTCCACCTCGGCCGGTCCGATGCGCTTCCCGGCCACTTTCAGGGTATCATCCGAACGTCCGTGGATGTACCAGAAGCCGTCGGAGTCGACGTAGGCCCAGTCGCCGTGGACCCAGACGTCGGGCCAGCGCGACCAGTACGTGGCCACGTAGCGCTGGCGGTCGCGCCAGAAGCCGTTGGTCATGCCCACCCACGGGCCGCGGATGACCAGCTCGCCGACGGCGTTGCGGACCGGCAGGCCCATCTCGCTGAAGACGTCGGCGCTCATCCCGGGCACCGGGCCCGAGAACGAACAGGGCTTGATGGGTTCGGTCGGGAAGCACCCGAGGATGCCGCCGGACACCTCGGTGCCGCCGGAGTAGTTGATGACCGGGCAACGCCCGCCGCCGACCTTCTCGAAGAACCAGTACCACGGCTCGGGGTTCCACGGCTCGCCGCTGGAGCCCAGGACGCGCAGGGACGAGAGGTCGTGGCGGGTTACGTGGGACTCGTCGTGGGCCATCAGGGCCCGGATGGCCGTCGGTGAGATGCCCAGATGGGTGATTTTGTGCCGCTCGATCATTGCCCAGAGCCGGTCCGGGCCCGGGTAGTCGGGGGTACCCTCGTAGAGGAACATGGTGGCGCCGAGGATGGACGTGCCGTAGATCATCCACGGGGCCATCATCCAGCCGATGTCGGTGAACCAGAAGAGGGTGTCGGACTCACGCAGGTCGAAGCAGTGGGCCAGGTCCTGCGCCGACTTGATGGGGAAACCCGAGTGGACGTGTTGGGCCCCCTTGGGCCTGCCGGTCGTGCCCGAGGTGTAGATGATCATCAGACGCGAGTCGCTGTCGAGGACGCGGGTCTCGAAAGCCGCCGGCTGGCGGGTGACGAGTTCGTCCCACCAGTGGTCGCGGTCCGGGGTCCAGGGGACGTTGGGAGCGGCCGCGCCCAGCCGGCGGAAGACGATGGTCTTCTCGACCGTCGGCGCCAGGGCGATGGCCGCGTCGGCCACTTCCTTCATGGCCACCGGCTTGCCGCGCCGCCGGAACCCGTCGGCGCAGATGAGCAGGCGGGCCTCAGCGTCGCGCAGCCGCGTGGCGACGGCCTCCGGGCCGTATCCGGAGAAGATGGGGATGACCATCGCCCCGAACTTGGCCAGGGCCAGGAGGGCGACGGCGGTCTCCGGGACCATCGGCATGAAGAGCCCGACCCTCTCCCCGGGTTGCAGCCCGAGTTCCGCCAGGGCGTTGCAGAGACGGTTGGCCTCGAGCCAGGCGTCGTGGTAAGTCAGCTTGCGGACCTCGCCGTCCTCGCCCTCCCAGATGATGGCGGGCTTGTCGCGGTGGTGGTTGGCCGCGTGCTTGTCGAGGCAGTTGTGGGCGATATTGAAGCGGCCGCCGGTGAACCAGCGTGTCCAGGGCAGCCCCTGGGACTGGTCCATGACTCGCTTGTAAGGCTCGTACCACTCGATGCCGAGGTCCTCGACGACATTCTGCCAGAAGGCCTCGGGCTGCTCGGCGGCCCACCGCCGGAGGGCGGCGAGGTCGCGCACCCCCACCCGGTCGATGAACCGTTGCAGGATGGAGGTCTTCACCCAGGGCTGGTCGGGCCGCCAGGCGACCTTGTAGCCGGCCGTTCCCTCGTCGGGGGCTTTCCCCTCGTTCCTGGATACCTCGTCCATCTGTTCGGCACCTCCGCTACGGTCAGAAATGGGATGCCACGGAATAGAATACTATTTGGCTTTTAAACAGTAAATTCGGCCAACCAGTCACAATCCCTGCCTGGGGGTTTTCAAGTGGACGGACAAGCGAACGACGGGGGCCGGGCGGGTCGCGGCCCGACGGGGCGTGGCCGGGCGGGGCGTGCCCGGGTCGGCCTGCGGCCGGTCGCCCTCGGCGACCTCGAGCATTTCAAGCGGTGGTGGGCCGACCCCGAGGCCGACTACTACGACTCGGGCGTGGTCCGCCAGGGACCCGGCGATGACTTCCTTGACCGCATCGGACGGCTGCTCGTCGCCGGCGGTTTGCCGCCTTGGCGCGTCATCGAGGTCGCCGGCGTCGGGCCGGTGGGCTACGTCCTCCACCGCGGCCTGGACCGGTGGACCGGCAGCGTCGAGATGGCCATCAGGTTGGGCCGCGAGCACTGGGGGAAGGGCTATGGGACGGCGGCCACCCGCCTTTTCACCCAGTACCTGTTCACGGAACTCGGCGTCAAGCGAGTCTGGCTCGAGGTGGCCGACTTCAACGAGCGGGCCAGGCGGATGTACGCGAGCGCCGGGTTCGTCGAGACGGCTCGCCGCCCGGCCAGACGCGGACAACCCGGCATCATCGTCATGGGAGCGAAGCGCGCCGGAATAACCCCCGCGCACCCAGGGCATACCAAGGTCGAACGAGAACGAGCAAAAGCCCGTGGGGGTGAGATCCGTGGACGAGGACAACCGCCAGACGGAACCGGGAAAGCACCGGGACCAGCCGATGGGGCCGGAGGAACGAAGGGCCTTTGAGGCCAAGGAACGCCGGACCGCCGAGTCGACCAAGGACGAGACCGAAGAG
>JAJZPE010000077.1 GCA_021811325.1 Bacillota bacterium | reverse complement strand
GGTCTCGAGGAGAAGATAATCGCGGGCCGCTTGGGCCCGCGAGCCTTGCTTGTGACCCACGGTTGGGTCATCAAAGTCATCTGCGCTCATGTCCTTGGGCTGCCCTGGTCCAACAAGCTGCAATCCTATCCCGCCGACCTGACCAGCCTGCACCGCCTGCGACGTTCCGGCGCGGTCTGGAGCATGACCGTGCGGAACGACGTGGCCCACCTCGAGGGGATGGACGTCCGCGGTCGTCCTGGGGCAGGCTAGTCCGGGGCAAACGGGTACGTTTAGATCCCAGACGGCTGCGGAGGAATGTCAAATCACGCGCCCCGACGAAGAAGCTTTGGCCCTCGACTCTGAGGGCCGCTATTACCACATCAGGCGGCTGGAGGCCGCCGCGCCGGTGGTGGCCGCGTTCACCACCCGCCGCGGCGGGGTCAGCCGCGGCCATCTGGCCCAGTGCAACCTGGGGCTGGCCGTTGGCGACGACCCGGAAGCGGTCCTGGCCAACCGGCGCCTGGCCCTCGACGGGGTCGGTCTCCCTCTGGCCTCGGTGGTCGCCGCCGAGCAGGTCCACGGGGACCGGGTGGCCCGGGTCGGCCGGGGCGAAGCCGGCCGTGGGGCCACGGCCCGGGAAACGGCCATCCCCGGCGTCGACGCCCTGATCACCGACGAAGCTGGGCTGACCCTGATGATCGGCTGCGCCGACTGCGTGCCGGTCTATCTCCTCGCCCCGGAGCGTCCGGCCATCGGCCTGGCCCATGCCGGGTGGCGCGGGACCGTCGGCCGCATCGCCGCCAAGACGGTCCGGGCGATGACCGAGGCTTTCGGCTCGCGGCCCGAGGCGATGCTCGCGGCCGTCGGCCCATCGATCGGTCCATGCTGTTACGAAGTGGACGAGCCGGTGGCCGGCCCGGTCAGACGGGCCTTCGGCCAGGCGGCTGACGGGCTCCTCATCCCGCAGGACCGCCCCGACCGGTGGCGCCTGGACCTCTGGGAGGCCAACCGCCTGACCCTCCTCGGAGCCGGCCTGAGGCCGGAGAACATCGGGGTGGCCGGCCTCTGCACGGCCTGCCACCAGGACCGGTTCTTCTCCCACCGAGCCTCCGACGGCCGGGCCGGCCGGATGGCCGCCCTGCTGGCGTTGCGCCCGGAAGGCGGGAGCGGCGCCGGCGCCGGCCCATCGACTTCACCTTGACGGACGGAAAGGACGACCGAGGTGGCCCGACAGACCAGGAAACCCGCCGGGCGAAAAGGGTCCAAACCGCGCAGGTCGCGGCGGCGCCGGCGCTCCGAGGCCGACCGGTCCAAACTCATCGTCTTCGCCCTGACCGTGCTGGTCATTCTGATCGCCTTCCCATGGCTGCGGAGGGTCATCGCGGGACAGTTCATCCGGATGACCTCGGCCGAGCAAGGCGTGATCGAGCTGGTCGCCCCGGGCGACGGCACGGTTGTGCGCGGCGAGACCGTGGTCGTCACGCCCATCGCCGGTACCCTCACGCTTCTTCAAAGTGAGGGCGCACGGGTCCGCGTCGGGACGCCCATCGCCCGCATCACCAACAGCGAGGCCCGCGGTCAGGCTCAGGGCCGGGTGCAGGAGGCCGAGCGCCGCCTGGTCGAGTTCAAGGCGTCCAAGGCGGCGGAGGTCGCCGACCTCCAGGCGAAGCTGGCGGAGACCGACGGCCGGCTGAACCGGACCCTGGCCGAACTGCAGCGGGCTTCGTTCAGCCGCGACCTGAAGGCCCTCGATGCCGCCGCGGCCGCCTCGCGCAAGCTCACCCAGACCCGCGCGGAGTTGTCCGCCGGCCTGGAGGAGATCAACCAACAGCAGGCCTCCCTGGAGGGCGAGGCGGCGGCGGCCAGAGCCCTGGTCGAAAAGGCAACGGCCGAACTGACCGCGCCGGTCGCGGGGATCGTCTCCTTCCAGCGCGACGGCCTGGAGACCGTGCTGACCCCGTCCTCGCTGGCCGGACTCAACGGCAAGAAGATCATGGCCGAGGTCCAACGGACGGCGGTGGTCAAGGGCGGCGACACGGTCCGGGCCGGCCAGGCGGTGTTCAAGGTCGTCGACTCGGTCCGCGCCTACATCGCCGTGGTCCTGCCAGGCGACCAGCTCCCGGCCCTGCAGGGCAAGACGATGCTGACCCTGCGCTTTCCGGAACTGAAGGGGCAGGCGGTCGCGGCGAGCCTGGAGCGGGTGGGGGAGAGGGAACGGAGCGGCTACGGCCTGGCCGTCTTCAGCACCGACCAGTTCCTGCAGGAATTCGCCGCCCTGCGCCACACGCCGGTCCAGGTGGTCAAGGACAGCTTCGCCGGGGTCATCGTGCCTCGCGGGGCTCTGGCCAAGCGGGACGGACGCGAAGGTGTCTTCATCTTGCGAAAGGCCCAGGTCGTCTTCAAGCCGGTGACCGTCGTCGGGGGCGACAGCCGCCGCGCGGCCGTCGAGGGCATCCAGCCCGGGGCCCAGGTGGTCACCAACCCCTGGTTGATCTTGGGCGTGGAGCAGCAGATCCAATAGCCCCGTGACGGCGCTCGAAGCGAAGCGCCGCCCGGCATGGTCAGGTCAGTGGAGGGACTCGCCCGTGGCTGCAGACATCGCCGCCAACATCGCCTCCGTGAGGGCCCGCGTCGCCGAGGCCGCCGTCCGGGCCGGCCGAGACCCCGCGGATGTCACTATCGTCGCGGTCTCAAAGACCGTGGGTGTGGACACGATCCGTGAGGCCGTGGCCGCGGGCCTCACCGACCTCGGGGAGAACCGGGCCCAGGAGTTCCGCGACAAGTACGGTCTTCTCGGACCCTTGGCCCACTGGCATTTCATTGGACATTTGCAGACCAATAAGGTAAAATACTTGGTAGAAAAGGTAAATCTTATCCATTCGGTCGACGGAATGGCCGTCGCCGCTGAGATTGACCGATTGTCGAAACGGGCAGGCCTTCAGCAGAGAGTCCTCGTCGAGGTTAACGTCTCGGGAGAAGCGAGTAAATCGGGGGTCGGCGCGGGTGAGGCGATGGCTCTCGTCGACTCGCTCAGGCCTCTGGAGAACATCAAGGTTTCGGGATTGATGACCGTGGCGCCCCTGACCGATGACCCGGAAACCGTCCGGCCGTACTTCCGGCGCCTGCGGGCGCTCTTCGCGGACATCGCCGGGCGGGCCTGGCCCGAGGTCGAGATGCGTTACCTGTCGATGGGCATGAGCGGAGACTTCCCGGTCGCCGTGGAAGAGGGAGCAAACGTGATTCGCGTCGGAACGGCGATCTTCGGACCGCGCAAGTGACGCCGCAATCATCACCCGGAGGTGGCAGGGGATGGGGAAGGGTCTGATGGAGAGGATGTTGAACTTCCTGGGCTTCGAGCAGGAAGAGGTCGAGGAAGAGGAGTTCGAGCCCGAACGGGCGGAGGAACGCCAGCCGGAGAAGGCCAAGCCGCGAGGCCGTGGGGCCGTGGTCAGCCTGCCGACGGCCAAGCCGATCAAGGTCGTCGTGGTCGAGCCGAAGTCCTTCGACGAGGTTGAGAACATCGCCGAAAACCTCAAGAGCCGCCGGCCGGTCATCGTCAACCTGGAAGAGGTCGACAAAGAACTGGCCCGCCGGGTCATCGACTTCCTGAGCGGCACGGCCTTCGCCATCGACGGTATCACGCAGCGCATCGCCGCCGGCGTCTTTCTTTTCGCCCCGAACAGCGTGGACGTAACGGCCGTGGTCAAAGACCACTCGCTCCTCGAGGGCGGGCGTGGCGGCGAGGGCGAGGGTTTCCCCTGGGCCAGGTGAGGCAAACGACGAGCCGCGCGGCTCGAAACAGGAGTGGCCGCAAGTGATTAAAGGTGTCCTCATCCAAGCTCTTCAGCTATTGTCGCTCGTCTTCTACTGGGCCATCATCGTCCGTATCGTCATCGAATGGGTCTACCCGCGGGCCCAGGGCCGGCGGGACTTCTGGGGCATCCTCTACAACCTGACCTACCGGGCGACGGAGCCGATCATCCAGCCCATCCGGCGGCTCCTCCCAGACTTCGGGGGGCTCGACATCTCGCCCCTCATCACCATCTTCCTCATCAGCTTCATCAGCCGCATGCTCATCTCTCTGCTCTCCCGCTGACCGTCAGGGGCGAGCCCCAGAGGGATTTTAGCTGATCTTGTCGAAGCAATCCGCCAACGTCGAAGGTATCCGACAAGGTCGAAGCTGCCCGCCAATCAAGAGTCGCCAATCGCCAGTCGGGGGTGATCCGATGCCGGTGTTGACACCGTTGGACGTCCACAACAAGGAGTTCCGCAAGGGCTTTCGCGGATACAGCGAGGAAGAGGTCGACGAGTTCCTCGATCAGGTCGTCCGGGACTACGAGGAGATGCTCAAGGAGATCGAGCGCCTCAAGGACGAGCTGGCCAAGGCTGAGGAGAAGATCGGCCAGTTCCGCCGGCTGGAGGAGACGCTCAACAACACCCTCGTCGTCGCCCAGTCGACGGCCGAGGAAGTCAAGGCCAATGCCCGCAAGGAGGCCGACCTGATCGTCAAGGAGGCCGAGGGCGAGGCCGAGCGGCGGCTGGCGGCGGCCCGTGAGAAGGCCGAGAAGACCGCCCGCGACTACGAGAACGTCCGTAAGGAGGCCGCCGTCTTCCGGCTGAAGCTGCGGAGCCTTCTCCTGGCTCAGCTCGAGGAGCTGGGGCGGGAAGACAAGGCCGAGGGCGGGAACGCGGGGAGTTGAAGGAGGAGGGTCCGCGCGGCGTCGAGGTCAGCAGGGTCCCGGGCGGGGTCATCGTGTCCGTGCGGGTCCAGCCTCGGGCCAGCCGGTCGCGGGTGGAAGCCCCACGGGACGGGGCGGTCGTCGTCCGGGTGACGGCCCCGCCGGTCGAAGGCGAGGCCAACCGGGCCTTGCTGGAGACCGTGGCCGAATGGCTCGGCGTCCGGAAGTCCCAGGTGAGCCTGACCGCCGGCCAGACCTCGCGGCACAAGCGAGTGCTGGTCGCCGGGGTCGACCCGGAGACCGTGCGCCGCGCCGTGGAACGGCTATAGGTCCTTGGGGCACGCCGCCGGGCGTGTCTCCGAAGCGTCAGACCTAACGGGCTCGAGCGGTCGAGCCGTTTTCTTATTCTGCCGCCTTCGCCGGCGGACCCGGAGGGGACGCCGTCCGGGATACGCCGTTTGGACGGAGGAGAGCCTAGCGCTAGACCCCAGGTTGGGAGGGTGAAGCTTGGATTACAGCCAGACCTTGAACCTGCCGAAGACCGACTTCCCGATGCGGGCGAACCTGCCCCAGAGGGAGCCGGAGATCCAGAAGAAGTGGGACGGCATCGACATCTACGGTCTTGTCCAGCGGGCCCACGCCGGCCGCGACAAGTTCATCCTCCACGACGGGCCTCCCTACGCCAATGGGGACATCCATATCGGCACGGCGATGAACAAGATCCTCAAGGACATCGTCGTCAAGTTCAAGAGCCTGCAGGGCTTCGATTCGCCCTACGTACCAGGCTGGGACACCCACGGCCTGCCGATCGAGCGGCAGGCGATGAAGGCCGAGGGGCTGAAGCGCGAGGACGTCACGGCCGTGCAGCTCCGGGCGCGCTGCCGCGAGTTCGCCCTGAAATACAGGGACATCCAGCGCGAGGAGTTCAAGCGGCTCGGCGTCCGCGGCGATTGGGACGATCCTTACCTGACCCTGAAGCCGGAATACGAGGCCCGGCAGATCGAGGTCTTCGGGGAGATGGCCCGCCGCGGGTTCATCTACAAGGGGCTGAAGCCGGTCTACTGGTGCCCGGTCGACCAGACCGCGCTGGCCGAGGCGGAGATCGAGTACGCCGAGAAGCGCTCGCCGTCGGTCTACGTCAAGTTCCCGGTGGTCGACGGGAAGGGCGTCATCCCTGAGAAGGACACCCACGTCGTCATCTGGACGACGACCCTCTGGACCATCCCGGCCAACCTGGCCATCACCCTGAACCCCGACCTGGAGTACGTCGTCCTCAGGACCGAGAAAGGCCGCCTGGTCGTCGCCCGCGACTTGGTCGACCGGGTGATGAAGGAGATCGAGCTGGGCGAGGCCTCGGTGGACAAGACCTTCACGGGCCGTGAACTCGAGGGGGCCAGGTGCCGCCACCCGTTCTTCGACCGTGACTCGGTCATCATCCTCGGCGACCACGTCACCCTGGAGCAGGGCACCGGGTGCGTCCACACCGCTCCGGGTCACGGCCAGGAGGACTTCGAGGTCGGGCGGAAGTACAATCTGCCCGTCCTCAACCCGGTCGCCGGCGACGGCAAGTTCACCGCCGAAGCGGGGCCCTTCGCGGGGCTGTTCTATGAGGACGCCTCGAAGCCCATCGCCGAGGAGCTCGAACGGCGGGGGATGCTGCTCAAGCTCGGCTTCATCCGTCACGAGTACCCGCACTGCTGGCGGTGCAAGAGCCCGGTCATCTTCCGGGCCACCGAGCAGTGGTTCGCCTCGGTCGAGGGCTTTCGCAAGGACGCCCTGAAGGCCATCGACGAGGTCGAGTGGATCCCGGCCTGGGGCCGCGAGCGGATCCACAACATGGTCGCCGACCGCCAGGACTGGTGCATTTCCCGGCAGCGCGTCTGGGGCGTGCCCATCCCCGTCTTCTACTGTGCCGATTGCGGCGAGCCGCTGATCACCAAGGAGTCCATCGCCGCCGTGGCCGACCTCTTCCGCCGGCACGGGTCGGACGCCTGGTTCGCCACGGAGGCCGCCGAGATCCTCGCCAAGGGCACGAAGTGCGGGTCGTGCGGGGGCGGCAAGTTCCGCAAGGAATCGGACATCATGGACGTCTGGTTCGACTCGGGGACGAGCCACGCGGCGGTCCTCGAGACCCGCGACGCCCTCCGCTGGCCGGCCGACCTCTATCTTGAAGGCTCGGACCAGCACCGCGGCTGGTTCCAGTCGTCCCTCCTGACCGGCGTGGCCACCCGCGGGCGGGCCCCCTACCGCGCCGTCCTGACTCACGGCTTCGTCGTCGATGGCGAGGGACGGAAGATGTCCAAGTCCATCGGCAACGTCATCTACCCTGAGAAGGTCATCAAGCAGTACGGGGCAGACATCCTGCGCCTCTGGGTGTCGTCGTCGGACTACAAAGACGACGTCCGCGTCTCCGACGACATCCTCAAGCAGATGGCCGAGGTCTACCGGAAGATCCGCAACACCACCCGCTTCCTCCTGGGCAACCTGAACGACTTCGACCCGGCGCGGGACCGCGTGCCCTACGACAAGCTCCAGGAGATCGACCGCTTCGCCCTGCACCGCCTGCAGGGGCTGATCGGGCGAGTGACCAAAGCCTACGCCGACTATGAGTTCCATCTCGTCTACCACGACGTCCACAACTTCTGCGTCCTCGACATGAGCGCGTTCTACCTCGACGTGCTCAAGGACCGCCTCTACACGTCAAAGGCCGGCTCGACGGCCCGCCGCGCGGCCCAGACGGTCCTCTACGACATCCTCGAGGCCCTGGTCCGGCTGATCGCGCCGGTGCTGACCCACACGGCCGAGGAGATCTGGGGCTACCTGCCGGCGACCGCCGACCGGCCCGGTTCGGTGCAACTGGCCGATTGGCCGGTGGCGCGGCCGGAGCTGGCCGACGAGAAGCTCGCCGGCCGCTGGGAACGGCTCCTGGCCGTCCGCGAGGACGTCCTCAAGACTCTCGAGACGGCCCGTCAGGCCAAGGCCATCGGCAACTCCCTCGAGGCCGAGACGGTCATCTGGGCCTCCGGCGAGGACCGGAAGCTCCTCGAGGAATTCCGCGATCAACTGGCGACGGTCTTCATCGTCTCCGTCGTGACCCTGGCCCCTGAGGGGGAGAAGCCGGCCGCTGAGGCACTCCGCGGCGAGCGGCGGCCCGACCTGGCCGTCCAGGTGCGGACGGCGCCCGGGGCCAAATGTGAACGTTGCTGGACGTATAGCCCGACCGTCGGCACGGACGAGGCCCACCCGGGGCTTTGCGACCGCTGCCGGTCGGCCATCGCCTGACCCGGGAGGCGCTTCGCCGATGTCCAAAGTCGTCGGTATCCTCGGGGGGATGGGCCCCGAGGCCACCGTGGACCTGTTCGCCAAGATCGTCAAGAACACCCCGGCCCGACGGGATCAGGACCACCTGCGGATCGTCGTCGAGGACGACCCGAGCATCCCCGACCGCACCGCGGCCATCTTCGAGGGCGGGCCGGACCCCTTGCCGGCCATGCTCGAGGCCGGGCGGCGACTGATCGGGGCGGGGGCCGACTTCATCGTCATCCCGTGCAACACGGCCCACCACTTCTACGAGCGATTGGCCGGCGGGCTGCCCGTCCCGGTCCTCCACATCATGGAGGAGACCGCGCGGTTCATCGCCAGGGACCACCCCGCGGCGCGCCGCATCGGGCTCCTGGCGACCACCGGGACCGTCTGGACCGGCCTCTACGACCGGGCCCTGGCCAAGCGGGGCCTGACGGTCCTCCACCCGGCCCCGGCCGTGCAGGAGCAGATCATGGAGGCCATCTACGGCCGCGACGGGATCAAGGCCGGGCACTATGACCGGCCGCGCGAGCTCCTCACAGCCGCGGGCCGGTCGCTGGTCGAGTCCGGCGCGGACGTGGTCGTCGCCGGCTGCACCGAGATACCGCTGGTCTTGAAACCAGGCCTGCTGCCCGTCCCGGTCATCGACGCCACCGAGGCCCTGGCCCTGGCGGCGGTGACCGAGGCGTTGGACGGCGTGCCAGGGGGAGGCGAACGGCAGGATGGTCAGGGAAGGGAATAGCCTCCTGCTCCACAACGGCCGGGTGATCGGGCTCGCGGAAGCGGCCCGTGGCGCCACGGCCGTCCTCGTCGTCGAAGGGCGGATCAAGGCGGTCGGCGCGGATGGGGCCGTTCGGGCCGCGGCGCCACGGGGCGTCCCGGCGGTCGACCTTGAAGGGAGGACGGTGGTGCCCGGCTTCATCGACAGCCACCTCCACCTCCTCAACTTCGGGCTCTACCTGCAGCGGCTGGACCTCATCGGGGTCAAGTCGCTGGCCGAGTTGACCCGCCTGGTGGCCGAGAAGCACGCGGCCCTGCCGGCTGGGGACTGGGTCCTCGGCCGCGGCTGGGACCAGGACCTCTTCGCCGAGAAGCGCTATCCCTCGCGGCGCGACCTCGACGCCGTCGCCCCGGACCGGCCGGTGGCCCTCACGCGGGCCTGCGGCCACGCCCTGGCGGCCAACTCCGAGGCCCTGCGGCGGGCGGGGGTGGCCCGCGAGACCCCCGATCCCGCCGGCGGTCAGATCGACCGGGACGAGACCGGCGAGCCCACCGGCATCTTTCGGGAACGGGCCATGGGGCTCATGACGCGAGTCATCCCCAAGCCCGGAGCGAACGAGCTGGCGACGGCCCTGCGGGCTGCCGTGGGGCAGGCCCTGGCCGCCGGCGTGACCTCGGTCCACAGCGACGACTGCGGGGCCTTCGGTTTCGGCCCCGTCCTCGGCCTCTATCGTGGGCACCTCGGGCCGGAAGGGCTCCCGTTCCGGGTCCATGTCGACGTCTCCAACGAAGCCATCGGCGACCTCCTGGCCACCGACCTGCGGACCGGTTCGGGCAACGAATTCGTCCAAGTCGGCTCGGTCAAGATGTTCGCCGACGGGTCCCTCGGCGCGGGCACGGCCGCCCTGTCCGAGCCATACAACGACAACCCGGGCAGCCGGGGCATCCCGGTGGTCACCCCGGAGCAGATGAAGGAGAACGTCCTCCGCGCCCACCGGTCCGGGATGCAGGTGGCCGTCCACGCCATCGGCGACCTGGCCATCGCCATGACCCTCGACGCCTATGAGGCGGCGCTGGCCGACAGGCCACGGCCCGACCACCGTCACCGGATCATCCACGGCCAGATCATGCGGCCCGAGCAGTTCGAGCGCTTCGCCCGGCTCGGCGTGGTGGCCGACATCCAGCCGAAGTTCATCACCACCGACATGCGCTGGGCCGAGCGGCGGGTCGGGCCGCGACGAATCAGGACCTCCTACGCTTGGAGGACTTTCCTCGACCACGGGGTCCATTGCGCCGGCGGCTCCGACTGCCCGGTGGAACCCCTCGACCCGGTCCTCGGGCTTTACTCGGCGGTCACCCGTCAGGACCTCGAGGGTCATCCCCGCGAGGGCTGGCTGCCCGACCAGCGGCTCACCGCCGAGGAGGCCCTCCGCCTGTTCACGTTGGGCGGCGCCTACGCCGCTTTCGAGGAGAAGGACAAGGGCTCGATCGAGCCCGGCAAGCTCGGCGACCTGGTGGTCCTCGACCGCGACCCTACGGCCATCCCGGGCTCCGAACTCAAGGACCTGCGGGTGGAGATGACCATCGTCGGCGGCCGGATGGCCTTCCGCCGCGACTAGGCGGTTGTCCCACTTGTGATGGCCGCCCCCCCGGGACCGCGGCCTCCCGGGCCAAGGTCCGTGCGGAAAACGGTGATCCTGCCCAGA
>JAJZPE010000076.1 GCA_021811325.1 Bacillota bacterium | reverse complement strand
TCTGATATAGATGAGGGCGACGTTCAGGTCTGAGACGATCCAGGTCTTGGCGAAGGGCACGACCGCCCAGACCAGGAGGGCCGGGGTGAAGACGACCGCCGGGGCGATGACGTAGAGCCAGCGGTCCACGCCGCGCGGGATGACGTCCTCTTTGACCAGCAGCTTGATGGTGTCGGCAATGGTCTGGGCCCAGCCGTGCGGCCGGCCGACGCGCATCGGGCCGAGGCGGCTTTGCATCCGGCCGGAGAACTTGCGCTCGAGCCAGATGAGGATGAGGACGTTGACCACGATCCAGCCGAAGATGGCCAAGACCTTGAGAAGCCCGGCAAGCGGGACGAGGACGACGGGCGGGAGGGCGAAATACCAGTCGACCAGGGCCCGCCAGGTGTCGGCGATGGCGGCCATCAGCGATCAACCTCCCCGAGGACAACGTCGATGCTGCCCATGATGGCCACCGCGTCGGCGATCTTGAAACCCCTGGTGGTGTCGGGGATGATCTGCAGGTTGGCGAAGGTGGGGGCCCGCCAGTGGAGCCGGTAGGGGTTGGCCGTGCCATTGGAGACGATGTAGACCCCGAGAGCCCCGCGCGGGGCCTCCGTGAGGGCGTATACCTCACCGGCCGGTGGTTTGATGACCTTGGGGACCTTGGCCATGACCTCGCCCTCCGGGAGAGCGTCCAGGCACTGCTCGACGAGCTTGAGGCTCTCGCGGATCTCCTGCATCCGGCAGATGTAACGGTCGTAGGTGTCGCCGTTCTTGCCCACCGGGACTTCGAACTGGAGCTTGTCGTAGATAAGGTAGGGGTCGGTCCGCCGGACGTCATAAGGGACGCCTGAGCCACGGAGGGTCGGACCGGTGGCCGACAGGGCGATGGCCTGTTCGGCGGTGAGCGGCCCGACGCCCTTGGTGCGGGCCTCGAAGATGCGGTTGCCGGTGAAGAGGTCGTCGTACTCCTTCAACCGCTGCCGCATGAGCTTTATGAAGGCCCGGGTCTTTTCGACAAAGCCGTCGGGAAGGTCGTTGCGGACCCCGCCGATGCGCATGTAGCTATAGGTCAGCCGGGCCCCGGTGGCCAGTTCGAAGAGGTCGATGACCTTCTCGCGTTCGCGGAAGCAGTACAGGAACATCGTCAACGCGCCCATGTCCGTCCCGAAGGCCCCCAGCCAGACGAGGTGGCTGGCGACGCGCTGCAACTCGGCCATGATCACCCGGATGTAGGCGGCCCTGGGCGGGACTTCGAGGCCCATCAGGCGCTCGACCCCGAGGACGTAGGTCAGCTCGTTGCCCATCGCCGCGACATAGTCAAGACGGTCGGTCATTGGGATGAACTGCGGATAGGTCCAACCCTCGGCGATCTTCTCGACGCCGCGATGCAGGTAGCCGATGTCCGGGTAGGCGTCGACGATGGTCTCCCCCGACAGCTTGAGGACCACCCGGAGGACCCCGTGCGTCGCCGGGTGTTGCGGCCCCATGCTGACCAGGATCTCATCTTCGTGGAGGTCCTTGGTGACGACGTCGCGAA
The DNA here is from genome assembly GCA_021811325.1 of Bacillota bacterium. GTDB lineage: Bacteria > Bacillota > Sulfobacillia > JAJYWN01 > JAJZPE01 > JAJZPE01. The sequence goes on along the minus strand of JAJZPE010000076.1, from coordinate 8,872 downwards.
GCTCGGGCTTCTCGCCGCCGGTGGCCAGTCTGAAGTCGTTCAGCTCACCCATATCTCTCGCTCCACCTCGTTTTCGACTCGGCTCCCTAGCGGGAAGGGATCACGCGTTGGCGTTTCGGACGCTCGTCGACGAAGTCCTTGCGCAGCGGATGCCCGACGAAGCCCTCATGGGTCATAATTCGCCGCAGGTCCGGGTGACCGGGGAAGTCGACCCCGAAGAGGTCGTAGACCTCTCGCTCATACCAGTTGACCCCGGGCCAGAGCGGGGTGACGCTGTCGATGGACGGGCGGTCCCGCTCGACCTCGGTCTTCACCCGCACGCGCCGGCCGAGCGTGTTCCGGGGGTCCTCCCCCGGCTTCAAGGACAGTAGGTGGACGATGACCTCGATGACCCCACGGTCCTTCCAGTCCACGGCGGTCAGGTCGGACACCTGGTTCAGGCCGCCCTTACGGAGGGCCTTCATCGTCTCGAGGTACTTGCCCGGTTCGACTTTGACTTCTTCCCAGGCCTCGGGGCTCATGCTTTGGACCCCTCCTTGGGGGCGGTCTTCGCCTTGCGCGGCGCCGGCGGGTTGACCCCGTGCTTGCGGATCTTCTCCTGGAGCTTCATGATTCCGTAGAAGAGAGCTTCCGGGCGCGGCGGGCAGCCCGGGACATAGACGTCGACCGGGATGATCTTGTCCACGCCGAGGACGGTGTTGTAACCGCCGGCGAACGGCCCTCCGGCGATGGCGCAGGTGCCCAGGGCGATGACGTAGCGCGGTTCGGCCATCTGCTCATAGAGGGTCCGGATGCGTGGGGCCATCTTCTCGGTGACCGTCCCGGCCACCAGCATCAGGTCAGACTGCCTCGGCGAGGCCCGGAAGAACAGACCGAGCCGGTCCAAGTCGTAACGCGACGCACCCGCGGCCATGATGTCCTCGATGGCGCAACAGGCCAGGCCGAAGCTCATGTACCACATCGAGCTCTGCCGGCCCCAGTTGATGACCTTCTGGAGCTGAGTCGTGATGACCCCCGGAAGGTGCTGGCCGAGGCGGAAGTCGTCCCCCTGGCCTTCCGTGGGCTTGACGTCGGTGTTGTTCAGACCCATTCGAGCACCCTCTTCTTCCAGGCATAGACGAGACCGACGACGAGGATGCCCAGGAACACGAGCATCTCGACAAAGCCGAAAACCCCCAGCTTCCTGAAAAGGACGGCCCAGGGGTAGAGGAACACGCTCTCGATGTCGAAGACCACGAAAATCAGGGCGAAGATGTAGTAGCGGACGTTGAAGCGGATTCGGGCGTCCCCGAAGGGGACCTCCCCACATTCATAGGGGTCCAGTTTCCGCGGGTCGGGGTAGCTTGGCCGCAGCAGCCAGGCCAGGCCCAGCCCGGCGGCGACCACGATGACCCCGGCGATGAGGAAGATTCCAACGTTAACCCAGCTTACCATGCAAGTGCCCCCCGTGACGGCGTTGATTCGGGGCGGCGGGCGCCCCCACCCAGACCATGAGCCTCAAAAACCAGGCCGGCCAGTGCTCGTCGTGAAAGCGCGAGCGGGCACAACCCTAAAGACCAATATAATCAAGGAAAAAACCGGCGTCAATCGGTATCCCGCCGGGTCCCGCGGGGTCTCCCGGCGCCAGTCCGCGAAGGCTCGGCACAGCGGTCCGACACTGGGATTTGCTGATACTTCTCAAATATTGTCTTTTTGTGAAATAAGTCTCTAGCGAAACCCCCAAATGGTTCGCCAACCAGGATTCCATTTCCTGCCCCCGACCAGAAGTTCTACATTTTTCTCCACTTGCGCGCGAGCACCGAATCGGGGCGGGCTCTTTCGCCCGCGGCCGGAGGCCCTCAGTAATTTCGCTTGCGCCACCACATGTCGTCGCCGGTGGCGACGTCGCGTGCGGCGGCCAGCAGGGCGCGCTCTTCGTCGGGCCCGAGCGGACGGTAGGCTTCCGTGGCGCGGACCGCGGCCTCGATCTCGGCCGGGCTGCGGGCGCCGATGACGGCCACATCGATGGGCCGGCCGAGGGCGAAGCGGATGGCCTCCTCCAGCCGGCCCGCCAGAGCCCCTTCGGCCAGCACCTTCATGGCCAGGATGCCGGCCCCGCGCTCGCGGGCCACCGGCGCCAGCCGCTCGGTGAACTCGCCGAGGTGCGTCTCGGCCGGGTTGACCGGGAAGAAGACGGTGGCGAACGGGAAGGCCCGAAGGGCCCCGATGAGCGGCTCGGGGTCGTGGTGCCCGGTGATGCCGATGAACCGGGCCAGCCCTTTCTCCCGCGCTTCAACCGCCGCGGCCAGGGAGCCGTCGGGCCCCGCGACCTCCTCCCACATGGCCCGCGTCTGCACGGCGTGGATTTGCAGAAGGTCGACGTGGTCGGTCTGCAGGCGGCGCAGGCTCTCGCGGAACTCCTCGGCCGCCCCGGCCTTCCCCCGCTTGAGGACCTTGGTGGCCAGGAAGACCTCATCACGCCGGGTCTTCATCACCTCGCCCAGGCACAGCTCGCTCTGGCCGTCGCCGTAGGTGCTGGCCGTATCGAGGTAATTGACCCCAAGGTCGATGGCCCGGCGGACGGTCTCGACCCCCTGCCGGTGCCCGTCCTTGAAGAGGAAGCCACCCCCGAGGCCGATGACCGTGGCCTGGTGGCCGGTGCGCCCCAGCGGGCGCCGTTCAAGCGTCATCCTTGCCCTCCCCCGCCGGCCCCGGTTCCGCCGGCGCGGCCTGGCCGTCGGCGGCACCGTCATGCCCGGACGCCGCCCCGGTCCGCAGGGCCGCTTCGGTGACCTGGTCGGCGTACTTGAACCATTCCTCGACGGCCTCGGCCTGAGTCCGCTGCACGTCCGCGAGGAGCTGGTTGAAGCGATACTCGGCGGCGATGAAGACCCCGAGGTCGGCGTGCAGGCTTATTATCTCCGCCAGCCTCTGAAACTGGTCGACCTTCTCCTTGGCCGGCTCCTGCCCCATCATCTGGGCCGCCTGCAACTCAAGCTGGCGGCGGCGGAAGTCGAGGAGCATCTCGGAGGCCGTCGGATTGGCGTCGAGCCTCTTCTTCTGGGCCAGGAACTCGCGGTACTCGTCGGATTCGGCGAGGGCCCTGGCGAGCTGGCGGGCCAGATCGTAAGCGTTCATCGGGGGACCTCCTTGCAGCGTGGTCGGGGCTCAGATCAACAGGGCCAGGCCGAGCGAGGCCAAGAGGCCCATGACCCCGCCGAAGTAGAACGGGGCGACGGGGCCGTAAAGCTTCCAGAGGAAGCCGGCGATGAGCGAGGCCGGCAACAGGCCGACGCCGACCAGCATGGCGTGCAACCCGATCATCGTCGCCCGCAGTTGTCCCGGGGCGATGTCGGCGATGAAGGCCTTCTCCACGCCCTCGCTGGCGCCTATGTAGACGCCGTAGAGGACGAACAGCGACCAGTACAGCGGGAGGGCCCGGACGCGGGCGAAGCCAAGGTAGACCAGCCCATAGAAGGCGTAGCCCACGACCAGCAGGGCCTTGCGGCCGACGCGGTCGGACAGACGGCCGGCCGGGTAAGAGACCAGCGCGTAGGTCAGGTTGTAGACCAGGTAGAGAAGGATGACGGTGGGCGCGCTGAAGCCGACGTTGCCCGCCCGCAGGAGCAGGAACTGGTTCGATGAGTTCCCGAGGGCGAAGACGAAGGCGATGATGAGGAAGGCCTTCAGCCGCCGGTCCAGGGCTCCCCACTTGAAGCTCAGCTCTTTGGCCAGCTTACGGCGGTTCCCCGGCTCGCGGGCGAAGGCCAGGACGGCCAGCCCGATGGCCGCCGGCACCAGCGACCAGATGAAAACCGCCTTGAAGTCGCCCTGATACCGGGTCAGAAAGAAGTAGCCGAGGAGGGCGCCGATGGCCGCCCCGGTCGTGTCGAGCAGGCGGTGCAGGCCGAAGGCCCGCCCTCGGGCCTCGGCCGGCACGGTGTCGGCGATGAGAGCGTCGCGCGGGGCCGTCCGGACCCCCTTGCCGAAGCGGTCGATGATCCGGGCGACCAGGACCATCGGCCACGACCAGGCCAGGTAGAGGAAGAGCTTACCGATGGTCGAGCCGGCGTAGCCACCGAGGGTCAGGGGCTTGCGCCGTCCTGACCGGTCGGAGATGTGCCCCGAGAACACCTTCAGCACGCTGGCCAGGCTCTCGGCGATGCCCTCGATGGTCCCGACGATGGCCGGGCCGACCCCGAGTTGCATCGTCAGGAACAGCGGCAACAGCGGGTAGACCATCTCCGAGCTGATGTCGGTGAGCAGGCTGGTAAACCCGAGGACGAAGACGTTGTAGAAGGCGCCACGCCCGGCCCGGCGGTCGGTGGTGGCCTCGGGGGCCGCTTGGACCTGCCCTTGACTCATGGATTCCCGTGTCATGGGGTTTCTTCCTCTCCCTTGTGCCTATCCTTCTGGACCCGGGCGACTGGTCATGACTTCAGGGGGCGGCGCCGCGGGACCTTCACCCTGCTCACCGGCGAAGGTTAGGCGTCTCTGATAGGCGTTGAGCAGGTCGCTCCGGGTGACCAGCCCGACGAGCCGGGTCGGGTCATCGGCGGAGACCACGGGCAGACGCCCGATGTCCCTTTCGGTCATGCGCTGAAGCGCCGACTCGAGGTCATCGTCCGGCTTCGCCACCACGAGCGCGGTGGTCATGACCTCCCTGACCTTCCGCTGGAGCCGGCCTTCGAGCGGCGTGCCACGGATGTCCTCGAGGGCGACGATCCCGATCAGCCGCGAATCCCCCTCGACCACCGGGAAACCGTTATGTCTCGTCGACTGCATCAACGAGATGACGCTGCTCAAGGGCATGTCGGGGTGGACGGTCGAAACCGGAGTGGTCATGGCCTGGGAGACCGGGATCGAGGCCATCACCCTGGCCAGGTGGCCCTGGCGCAGCTTGATGCCGCGCCTGGCCAGCTTCATCGTGTAGATGGTCTCCTCGCTCATCCGCGACGACAGAAGGGTGGCGATGACCGACGAAAGCATCAGTGGAAGGATGATCCGATAGTCCTGAGTCATCTCGAAGAGGATGATTATCCCCGTTATCGGGGCCTGGGTCATGCCGGCGAAGACGGCCGCCATCCCCACCATCGCGTAAGCCCCGGGGTTGGCCGTCCAGGGGTAGATGGCATGGACGACCCAACCGAAGGCCCCTCCGACCATGGCCCCGATGTAGAGCCCGGGGAAGAAGATGCCGCCTGACCCCCCCGAGCCGATGGTCAGCGAGGTGCTCAGGATCTTGAGCAGGCCGAGGGCCCCCAGGACGAGGACCGGGACGAGGAGCGCTGAGCCCGCTTGGCCGGTCAAGGCGCCGATGGGGGGCATCACCCCGGCAAGGGCCGTCGAGATGATGTCCTCCCCGCGCCCGAGGGTCTGGGGAACCAGGGCCCCAAGGGCCCCGAAGAGCAGACCCCCGATGGCCGGCTTGACCCAGTCGGGGACCAGTTGCTGGTTATCGAAGACGTCCTCCAGGCCGTAGAGAGTGCGCGAGTACAGCTGGGCGGTCAGGGCGGCAATGACCCCCAGGATGACGTAGAAGATAAGTTCCTCCGGTCTGGCCAGTTCGTACGGGCTGACCATGAAGGCCGGATGGTTGCCCACCAGCCACCGGGCTACCGCAGCGGCGGTGACCGACGAGACCACCAGAAGGCTGAATGTCCCTGCCGTGAACTGCCCGAGGATGATCTCCAGGGCGAAGAAGACCCCGGCGATGGGGGCGTTGAAGGTGGCGGCGATGCCTGCTGCCGCGCCGCAGGCGACGAGGGTCTTCACCCGGTCGTCGGTGAGGCGGAGCCCCTGGGCGATGGTCGATCCGAGGGCAGAGCCGATCTGGACGATGGGGCCCTCGCGGCCGGCCGACCCGCCGGTGCCGATGGTGATGGCCGACGCGATGCTCTTGACCACGGCCACGCGGGCCCGGATCCGGCCACCCTTGACGGCGACGGCCTCCATGACCTCCGGCACCCCGTGGCCCTTGGCCTCGCGGGCCCAAAAGTAAATCATCGGTCCGACCAAGAGGCCGCCGATGGCTCCGTAAAGGGAGAAACGCCAGGAGCCCAGAGGAGCCAGCCGTCCCCCCAAATCGGTGAAGTAGACGATGAGGCGGAAAAAGATGTAAGAGGCCAGACCACTACCCACTCCCACCAGTGCGGCGATGGCGATGAGGAGGTACTGCGATGAGGCCAGTGGAGCTCTGGCTCTGCCGAACAGGGAAGTTTTCAAGACGCGGACCCTCTTTCAACTGTTTGACTGTTTCAGTGAATCGGCATCGTGGCGCCGGGTTCAGTTCTGCTTCGACCGGGTGAAGCGGGCCGGTTCGTCCGACGGGTCGCGCCGGACCGGGTTCTCTAAAGCGCCGAGGCCTTCGATGGTTATCCGGACGGCATCGCCGGGGTAGACCGGGGCGACGCCCTCCGGCGTCCCGGTGGCGATGAGGTCGCCGGGCTCTAGAGTCATCAGGTTGGAAACGGCGGCGATGATCTCCGGGATCTTGTAGACCATGTCGCCGGTGGTGGCGTCCTGGCGGACCTCGCCGTTGACGGCGAGGGTCAGGCGCAGCGCGTGCGGGTCCTTGACCTCGTCCGCGGTGACCAGGTACGGCCCGAGCGGCCCGAAGGTGTCGAGGGCCTTGCCGCGGAACCACGGCCAGGCGCGGGCGACGTCGGACCACTGGATGTCGCGGGCGCTGACGTCATTCATGATCGAATAGCCGGCGACGTGCTCCATCGCCCGCTCAGCCGGGACGCGCCGGGCGGCGCGCCCGATGGCCACGACCAGCTCGCCCTCGGGGTCGACGCGGCCGATGCCCTCGGGCAATAGGACCGCCTCGCCGTAGGCGATCAGCGACGAGGTGGCCTTGGCGAAGTACATCGCTTCCTCGGGGACGGCCCGCCCGCGCTCGGCGGCGTGGGCCGAGTAGTTCCGTCCCATGGCGATGATCTTGCCCGGGCGGCGTACCGGAAGCCTGAAGACGTAGCCGTCCTCGGGCCGCAGGACCAGGTCCCGCGCCGACGCCGGGTCGAGCGAGGCGGCCAGGCGACCGGCGGCGGCGATAAAGGCCGCGTCGGCGGCGATGGCCACCGGGTCCGGGTCGTCCGAGGAAAGGCCCGCCGGGAGGGCGGTGTCCCCACGACGGGCCAGCTCAGCCAGGTTGAGGAGTCCGTGCTCGGTGGCGACCACGACGACCGGGCCGCCGCCCTTGCCTTTGCTGACCATGGCCAGCTTCAAGCCCTTCCCCTCCGTGCGCTCCGGGGCTTGGGCCTTCCGGCGGGCGTCTGGGCTTGCGTGGCCGTCGCCCGACGCTTGACCTTGGCGGGCTCCTTAGGTAGGTAGGCCACCGCCCAGTCGATGCCCAGCTCGGCCAGTTTCGCCTCGGAGGGCCGGCCGGTCGTCCGGTCCCAGCCCATCATGGCGTAGTATTGGCGCTTTCCATCCTCGGCAAGCTTCGGGTCGATCTTCGTCCCGGCGATGGCCCCGTTCTCGATACCTTGGAAGAAGCGGTCCGGGAGCCGGTCGCCGGACGCCGCCAGGCCTTCACGGATGTTGAAGACGCGGGCCAGGTTGGCCGCCCGCTCCCCGACCAGCGACAGCTCGAGAAGGGAGGTGTTCCAGCCGGTGGCCGCCTGGACCAGGTCGACCTGCTGGTTATAGTTCCAACTGACGAACTGGCACAGCCCGAGGGAGTTGATCGTGTGCCGCAGGTCGGTGAAACGCTTGAGGGTCTTCATTTTGCGCGGCGAGAGGTCGTCGGCGGGCATGGTCTCCAGGATGCCGAGGGGTTTGACCGAATCGACCCGCTTGACGAACATCGTGTCGTGGATGTTGTGGCAGTGGTCGGCCCCGGTCGGGGAGATGGTGTAGCCGACGCCGAGGCCCATCTTCAAGCGCGGCTCGTGCATCGGCAACTCCTGGCCGCGGACGTGCATGGCCAGGGCGCGGGCTTTCGGCCCGAGCTTCTCGGCCGCCCGGGCGACGCCCTCGGCCAGGAGGTCACCGAGGCCGCGCCGGTGGGCGATGTTCTCGACCATCTCCACCATCGCCCGGCCGTTGCCGAAGCGGAGGTCGAGGCCGCCGGTGTCCTTCTTGGTCAGGATGCCGTTCTCATAGCACTCCATGGCGAAGGCGATGGCCACGCCGGTGGAGATGGTGTCGAGGACGTAGGCGTTGCAGAGTTCGCCGGCCTTGCAGACGGCCTCGAGGTCGTCGACCCCGCACAAGGAGCCGAGGGCGCCGAGGGTCTCGTACTCGGGTCCGCCGTAGTTGCGGTCGATGACGTAGCGGCCCTCGCCTTCCTTCCGTTCGACCACCCGCTTGCAGTGGACGGCGCAGGCATAACAGGTCTCGCGGCCGACCAGGAGGGTGTCGCGGAGGACCGTCCCATCGATCTTCGCCGCGCCTTCGAAGAAGCCGTCACGAAAGTTCCGCGTCGGCAGCCCGCCGGCGGCGTTCAGGCTGGCCACGATACCCGGCGTGCCAAGTTCGGTGAAGCCCTTATCGTGCTCGGCGATCTGCTGGCTCATCGCCCGACCCATCTCTTTGACCTTCTCGGCGTCGGCCGCCGCGTAGGCGGCATGGCCACGGGCGGCCACGGCCCGCAGGTTCTTCGAGCCCATCACGGCGCCGATCCCGCCGCGCCCGTAGAAGTGCGTGACATCGTTGGAGACGCAGGCGAAGCGGACCTTGTTCTCGCCACCCACGCCGCACTGGGCGACCCTTATCCCGTTGTCGTCGAGTTCGGCCCGGATGGCCTCCTGCACGTCGTAGGACTTGAGCCCCCAGAGCTTGGAGGCGTCCTTTATCTCGGCCTGGCCCTCGTGGACCCAGAGATAGACGGGGCCCTTGGCCCGGCCCTCGACGATGACGGCATCAAAGCCCGCCCGCTTCAGCTCGG
>JAJZPE010000075.1 GCA_021811325.1 Bacillota bacterium | reverse complement strand
CCCGTCGGCGATCGCCCCGGTGACCGAACCGAAGTAGACGTGACAGGTGGTCGGAAGCATGTCGACATGGTAGGCCCCGCCGCGCTGATTGGGCCGGCCGTCGACGGCCTCGAAGAAGGCGTTGAAGGCGGCCACCGCCAGTTCGTCGGCGTAATCGTCGTCGTTGCCCCACTTGGGGGATTTGTTGACGAGGAGTTGACGGAGGCGCGCCGGGTCTTGCGGCATGGCCCCCGCGACTGAGGCTGACCGCCTCAAGGCCGGCCCCCGCCCGTCGCGCCCGAAGTCCGTCGCCAGGGCGGCCAGCAGCTCGCTCATGGCGAGGTCCCGGTCGTCGAACACGTGGCGCTTGATGGCGGCCAGCGCGTCGGTCAGCGAGCCCAGCCCGACCCCCTGGATGTAGCTCGTGTTGTAGCGCGCGCCCCCGGCGTTGTAGTCCTTCCCGCGGGCGACGCAGTCGTCGATCACCAGCGAAAGGAACGGTGAGGGCATCTCGGCCGCGTAGAGCCGCTCGATGACGTCGTTGCCCATCGTCTTTATCCGGATGAAGTGGGCCAGTTGCCGGCGGAAGGCGACGAACAGCTCATCGAAGGTGGCGAATGACGCCGGGGCGCCGGTCTCCAGGCCGATAGCCTTGCCCGTGCGCGGGTCGACCCCGTCATTGAGGGCGATCTCGAGGATTTTCGGCAGGTTGAGGTAGCCGGTGAGGATGTAGGCCTCCTTGCCGAAGGCCCCCGCCTCGACGCAGCCGCTGGTCCCGCCGTTGCGGGCGTCCTCAATCGCCTTGCCCTGCCGTAGCAACTCCTCGCGGACGGCGTCGGCGTTGAAGACCGACGGCTGCCCCCAGCCCTGGCGGATGACCCGGGCCGCCGCCTTCAGGAAGCGGTCCGGGTTCTTTGCGCTGAGCTGGATGTTGGTGCTTGGTTGGAGCAACCGCATCTCGTCGATGACTTCGAGGAGCAGGTAGGTGACGTCGTTGACGCCGTCGGCCCCGTCGGCCCGCAGGCCGCCGAGGTTGATGTTGGCGAAGTCGGTGTAGGTCGCGCTCTCCGCGGCGGTCACGCCGACCTTGGGCGGCGCAGGCTGGTTGTTGAACTTGACCCAGAAGCACTGGAGCAACTCCCGGGCCTGCTCGCGGGTGAGGCTGCCGTCCTCCAGGCCGCGCCGGTAGAACGGGTGGAGGTGTTGGTCCAGGCGGCCGGGGTTGAAGGCGTCCCACGTGTTCAACTCGGTGATGACCCCGAGATGGACGAACCAGTAGGTCTGGAGGGCCTCGTGGAAGTCGCGCGGGGCGTGGGCCGGGACGTGGGAGCAGACCTCGGCGACGCGTAGAAGGTCCGCCCGGCGGGCCGGGTCGGGCTCGGCGGCGGCCATCGCCCTGGCCTTCTCCGCGTGGCGTTCGGCATACGCGATGATGGCCTCAGCGGCGATGCGCATGGCCTTCAGTTCCTCGCCCCTGGCCGGGTCATCCAGGCCCAGGCGGGCGGCGCTTTCGTCGATGTCCCGGATGATGTCCAGGAAGCCCTTCCGGTAGATCTTGTCGCCGGCGACGGTGTGACCGGGCGCCCGCTGCTCCATGAACTCGGTGAAGATGCCGGCCTCATAGGCCGCCTTCCACTCGTCGGTCATGGCCGCAAAGAGGCGGTCGCGGATGGACCGGCCCCGCCAGAAGGGGATGAACTCACGCTCATAGAGCCCTCGGACCTCCGGGGCTACGGCGAAGGGGATCTTCTCCCGGGAGTCCAGGAGGTCGAGGTCCTGCAGGCTGTGACAACAGAGTTCGGGGTAGGTCGGGGCGGCCTTCGGCCGCGGCCCGCGCTCCCCGACGATGAGCTCGCCGTCGCCGATCCAGATCTCCTTGTTCTCCAGCAAGTGCTTGAAGGCCAGAGCGCGGAGCACCGGCGTCGAGACCACGGGCGCCTGCCGGTAAAACTCGGTCATCAGCGACGCCCGCTCGGCGGAGAGGGAAGGCTTCGCGCCCACGCTCTCCCGGCGCAACTTCGCCACTCGTTCGTTCATCCGGATGCCGCCTCCCGGCACGACTACCTTTATCTCCCCATCCTGACCGTCAGGCCGAACCCCTCGAGCCGGGTGGCGATGGCCGCCAGGGCCTCCGCGTCGGGGGGCGCCAGGTCCTGCAGCGTATACTCCCGGCCGAGCCTGCGGTATTTGTCCACCCCGGCCCGGTGATATGGGAGTAGGCTCACCGATCTGACCGCTTTCAGCGGCCTCAGGAACTCGCCCATCCGAGTGGCGTTCTCTTCATCGTCGTTGACCCCGGGGATGACCGGGACGCGGACGGCGATGTTCGAATGTCGGCCGGCCAGGGCCGCCAGGTTCTCGAGGATGCGGGCGTTGGACTGGCCGGTGTGCTCGCGGTGCTTGCCCTCGTCCATGACCTTCAGGTCGTAGAGGAAGAGGTCGACCAGGGGCGCCAAATCCAGCAGGGTCTCGGTCGGGGCAAACCCGGTCGTGTCGACCGCGGTCTTCAGCCCCCGCGCCCGGCCCTCCTCGAGCAGCCGGGTCAGGAAGGCCGGTTGCATCAGCGGCTCACCGCCGCTGAAGGTGACCCCGCCCCCCGACTCGTCGAAGAAGACCGTGTCCCGCTCGATCTCGGCCAGGACCTCGGCCGGCGAGACCTCCCGTCCGGCCATCTGCCTGGCCCCTTGGAGGCAGACCTCGGCGCAGATCCCGCACCGGCGGCACCTGACCCGGTCGACCGTCGAGCGCCCGTCGACCACGCTCACCGCCCCGTTGGGACAGACCCGCTCGCAATCGCCGCAGCCGGTGCAGCGGTCGGCCCGGAACATCAGCTCCGGCCCGCCCTCGATGCCCTCCGGGTTGTGGCACCAGCGGCAGCGGAGCGGGCAACCCTTGAAGAAGACCGTCACCCGGATGCCCGGCCCATCGCGGGTCGAGTAACGCATGACATCAAAGATACGGCCGCGGTCGGTATCAACCACCACTGTGCAAACACCCCGCCGACGTGTTCTACGCGGGCGGGGCAGTTACCTTTCCAGGGCGGGTGGGCGGTGACGGATGAGCGGTGACGGGTGAGCCGCCCGACTACTTGGCCGGCCTGACCACGAACACGCTGGAGCCGTCGGTCGACCACCCGACGAGCTTGCCCGGGCCACGGTCGGTCACGGCGCCCGAAGCGAGGTCGTAGACGGCCACCCTGGCTTCCTCCTCCGCCTCGGTCCGCCCGGCAATGACCGGGAAGGCCAGCGTCTGGCCGTCCGGCGAGAACATGAAAGAAGACGAGAAGGGCCGGCGTCGCTCGTCGAGACGGATTCGCGCGGGAAGCTTGATCGCCCGCACCGCGCCGGACTCCAGGTCGACCACCACAGGCACGCCAGTGACCAGGCCGGCCCCCTTCGTCCCGTCGACCGAGATGGCCAGGTTCCCGGCGAAGCCCCTGATTGGGTAGCCCTCCACCGGCGCGATGCCGGGGAAGCTCTCCGGGGCGGCGATGGTCCGCCTGGCGCGCGTCTTCAGGTCCATGACCACCAGGGGGTGGACCCGGACCGATAGGTCGTTGAAGATCAGCGTGTCGCCGTCGTGGTCGAGGGCCATGCCGATGGGCGGCCCGTAGAAATCGGCCATGGCCGGCATCCGCATGACCGCGGCAACCCTATCCCGCCCGATGGCGACGGCGTCACTGCCATATATGGCCGGGCGATCGATTATCAGGTCCAACTTGGCCTGCTCCTTGTCGCCCCTGGCGGTCTCGCCGCGGGCCCGCATGAGATAGGCCACGGTCCCTCCGTTGCCGGAGACGGCCAGGGCGTCGAAGATTAACTCGGTCCCCACGCCGATGGTGATGGGCGGGGCCGGCCGGGCCTCGGTGCCGATGATGGCCATCTCCCGCATCCTGGCCGTCCAGACCCGGCCGTCGGTGAGAAAGCCCAAGTCGATGGCGTAACGGGTCTGGGCGTAAAGACTGGCCGGCTTCCCGTCGCCCGGATAGAGCCAGGGGACGAAGAGGGGCGGGGCGTCCCCGGAATCGCCGATGGCCGCGTCACTCTCCTTCTCCAGGGCGAGCAGGGCCTGCCCGTCGCCGAAGACGGACGCCACGGGCCGGCCCGGGTCGAGGGTCATGACCGCCCGTCCGGTCGCGCCAACCTGGTCTGAACCGACGCCCCCCGGCCAGGCCCGCACCGCGTACACGGTCACGGGCGCCCTGGCCGTCAGCCACAGCCCGGCGTCGAGGGCGATCTTCTGTCCGTCCTTGAAGCTGGCCCCGTCCGGAGAGATGAGGTAGTTGCGGGCGCCTTCGAAGAAACGGCCGTCATTCGGCCCGGCGTCCAGGTCGACGGCCACCTCGACGGTCCGGTCGTCGCGCCACTCGAAGCTGGGCTTGGGCACCGACACGGGGGCCGCGAAGCCGCTCGACATCCGTTCGAGGATCCCGCGCACGGCCGCTTCGACCGAGGCCCGATCGACGTCCTTGCTGAAGGTGATTCTGAAGACGTGACGGCCCACGGTCACGTCGTAGCCCGCCCGCGGCCCGGGGTACGGCGTGACCACGCGCCCGTCGCCGACCTCGGCGATGGAGTAGGTCGGCGCGACCTGGCGGGTCTCGGTGACGCCCTGGGGCGGCGCGTCGGGCGGTTTGCCCACCTGGCGGGTGGCGCAGCCCCCAAGGATGAGAGTCGACAAGAGGGTCACGACGATGCCGGTCCGTCTCATGCCTGGGCGGTCCTCCTCCGGGGCGGATGATGTCTCCATGGCGTGGAGTCACCGCGCGAGTGCCGTCTCCTGAGAAGTTCTACCAATCCGCCCCAGCTCCTGCCATTCGCACAGCCCGCACCCCCGGACCGAAATCGCCAGTCGCCCGAAGCGAGGCCGGAGAGACGCACACAACCGCCCCTGTTTCACATAACCTGTTAACGTAGGCGTATGGACGGCACGTACGCCAGTGACTTCATCGAAGAAAGGAGCAAGGCCATGGCTCTCTTCGAAAGCATCTTCGGACCCTATGTTCCGTTTGGGAGCCGAGTCCTGAAACTGCAGACCCCGAACCTGACAGGCACCGATGTGGCCATCTTGCAGGGCGTGTTCGACCTGCTGCTGCAGGTGATGAACCCGCCCCTGGGCCCGATTGGGCCGCCGATTCCCATCACCGGCACGTTCGACGCCGCCACGGCCCAGGCGGTCAAGAACATCGAGTCCTACTTCGGCTTGGCGGTCGACGGCATCGCCGGAGAGGATGTCTACTTCGTCTATGGCCAGGGCGTCGGCAGCCGTGTCACCTACGGCGGCCCCGTCTACGGCAGCCGCTCGCTGTCCCAGGGCATGTCCGGGGGAGACGTCAAGGTCCTCCAGAACCGCCTGAACACATTCCGTTATGCGACCATCCTCGGCGGTCCCGCGGACGGCGTGTTCGGCCCGAAGACGGCCGCCGCGGTGGCGGCTTTCCAGCAGGACGCGGTCAACAACGGCGACGCGGGCCTGCCGGTTGACTCGGTCGTCGGGCCGGCGACCTTCGACGCCACCTGGATCTACACCTTCGCCGGCGGGCGCGGCATCCTGCCCGGCCGGAACGGCTTCGACGTGGTCTTCGTCCAGGACGTGCTGCAGCTAAACGGGTTCTACTCAGGGCCTCGCCACGGCTACTACGACGCGGCCACCCAGGCCGCCGTGCGGGCCTTCCAGGCGGCCACCGGGATCGCCGTCGACGGCCAGGTCGGTCCGCAGACCTTCCACCAGCTTGGCCTGCACAACAACCACCCCGCGCCGCAGCCCTTCCCCCTCTTCCCCATCAGCTTCGCCCCCAGCGAATGCTGCGTGCCCCTGCAGAACACCCAGGTGCAGCCGTTCTCGGCGGCCATCGGTTCCTTCTTCATCGCCCAGAGTTCGTCGGGCTCACAGCTGACGGCCACCGGCATCTCGTTGCTCGCCCCCAGCGCCTATAACCCGGCCTTCACCGGCTACGCCTTCCGGTTGACGATTCCCGGCCAGGCGCCAATCATCCAGGCGATGTCCCTGGCCGACGCGACCATCGGCCTCTGGACGGGCGGCATTGTCTCCCCCACGCTGCGCCTGCCCAACACGACGAGCATCGCCGTGTTCCCCCAGGGCGGCGGCCTGACGGGGCCGGACGTGTTGACCGGCGACCTGACGAGCTGCCCGGGACCCGGCTGACCGAGATCAGCGCCCGGTCGTCCCCGCGGCATGGCGGGCCGCCAAGGGCCGCGACCGTGAAACACCGAGGCCAGCCCCATCGGGCTGGCCTTGGCTTTATTCGGGAGTACGCCGGCCAGATGGGGGCGGGCCGTCGCCCCTTCACCTTTGATTGGCCATGTTGACAAGCTTAAGCCCTCCCGGGCGAACCCGGGAGGGCCTGTTCATCACATCTGGGTTCTCACTCGTCGGCGAACTGGTGGAAGGCCGGCTTTTGCCCGGGCGGCATGGCCGAACGGTACTGGCGGCCGCCGGTGAGTTCTTGGAACTCCGCCTTCGCCTTGCCGAGCGCCTCCGGGTTGGTCATCAGCTCGAACCCCGCTTCGGCCAGCACTTTGGCCGCGGTGAGCAGGCCGGCGTGCCCGATGCCCATGCCGGCCTGTGCCGCGTACTGCCAGGAGTGCCCCGGCGTGGCCACGGCCTGGCAGGCCACGCCGAACTGGGCGGTGGGCGCGCACCAACTGACGTCGCCCACGTCCGTGGACCCGGAGGGGTCCTTCAGCGTCGTCGGCCGGGCGATGATGGTGTCGTTGAGGACCTGCCCGCGCAGGGTCTTCAGGTCCTCGGGCGACAGCTCCTGGCGGGAGAGGTACGACGCCTTCTGGTCCGGGCGGAAACTCTCGGAGATGCGCCGCGCGAACTCGAGGTCGGCCGCGGTGAAGGCCGGCGGCCCGACCCGCCGCAGGGCCTCGTCGAGCACGTCCTCGAGGGTGCGGTTGTTGAGCACGTTCCAGATGGCCTTGAGCAACTCGACCTCGTAGGTGGTGCCGGTCATCTTGGCGGCGCCCTCGGCGCAGTCCAGGACGCGCTGGTACAGCTCGTCGACCTGGTCGCGCTCGGGGGCCCGCACCAGGTACCACACCCGGGCGATGGCCGGCACGACATTGGGCTGATTGCCGCCGTTGGTTATGACGTAGTGGACCCGGGCCTTCGGCGGCATGTGCTCACGCAGGAACTCCACGCCCATGTTCATCAGCTGCACGGCGTCGAGGGCGCTCCGCCCGTTGAACGGGTCGCCGGCCGCGTGGGCCGAGTGGCCGCGGAAGGTGATGTTGGCGGCGTTGTTGGCCAGCGAGGAATTGCTGCTGACGCGGTTGAGCGCCCCAGGATGCCAGGTCAGGCAGGCGTCGCAGTCGTCGAAGACGCCGTCGCGGGCCATGAAGGCCTTGCCGCTCAGGTTCTCCTCGGCCGGGCAGCCGTAGTAGCGGACGGTGCCGGGCAGCTTGCGCGCCGCCAGTTCGCGGGCGAGGGCGACGGCGGCCGCAAGGGCGCCGACCCCGAGCAGGTTGTGCCCGCAGCCGTGCCCGGCGCCGCCCTCGACGATCGGCTCTCGGACCGGCGAGACCTTCTGCGACACGCCGGCCAGGGCGTCGTACTCACCGAGGAAGCCGATGACGGGTGGGCCGCTCCCCCACTCGGCGACGAAGGCCGTCGGCATGCCGCCGGCGCCGGTCTCGACCCTGAACCCCTCGGCCCGCAGGGCCTCGGCCAGGCGCGCGGCCGACTTCTCCTCGTGCAAGGCCAGTTCGGCATAGCCCCAGATGTCGTCGGCCGTGGCGATGAGCGCGCGCCGGTGGTCATCGATCCAGCGGGCGGCGGTGGTGGCTTTGACCGTCATCGGAATTTCGCTCCCCCCGAAGGTTCTGTTTGCGAACCTTTTCGTCAGAGAAGTGGGGAATTCCTGCGGTAATGGTCTGTCCCATCTTGGCCCCCTAAGCAAGTTCTCCAAGAAGTAGCGCGAAAAAACCAACCCCATCGGGCTAACCGTGGGGCTCTTCCAGCATTGGCGATAGACATGCCGGGATAAGCTTGCTGAAGCAACAGTCATCTGATCTGTGTCTCGGCGGCGGGCGCGATTGGTGTCAACCCGAGACGACCACGTTAATACACTGAATGGGAGACTGGTCTGCAGAACACCGGGGCATGCTAAATAAGGGAAGGGTTCTATCCGATGTAAGCAATAGGGGGATCAAAATGCCGGATAACCCAGTGCTGAGAAAACGCGGTACTGTAGACGCTATCAGCGTACTTAACTCTTGGTATGACTACATCACCGCTCAGGCGGAATCTTACGGTGCTCTGGAACCTTCCAGAAAAGGCGCCTCCACCACGGCATGCTTGCCAGCTGCTGGAGTTCGCTTTCTACTCGAATTCGCTCCCGCCGCTCATCTTCCACACTCGCTTCCAGAAGCCTCATCTTCCTCATCGCTCTTGACAGGACCTGAGCCACTTTATCCGACGAAGGCGCCTTCTGAGCCGGGGTTTTAGACTTGCGTCCATGCCTTGCTACTTCTTGGCCAACAATTCTTTCGACATCTTGGGGGGGCTGTGTAGACAGCCCCTCCACGTTTATGCCCGATGAGCTTAGAACCTGGTTTAGTAGTTCATCTATCTCGTAATCGCTTCCAAGAGGAATAAGCGACTCCACTACAAGGGAGACAAAGGCTCGCTCAGAATTCGCGCCTTTATTGACAGTCGCGACAGCCGCCAGTTCATGTGGCA
Organism: Bacillota bacterium; assembly: GCA_021811325.1. Taxonomy (GTDB): domain Bacteria; phylum Bacillota; class Sulfobacillia; order JAJYWN01; family JAJZPE01; genus JAJZPE01. The sequence goes on along the minus strand of JAJZPE010000075.1, from coordinate 1,868 downwards.
ACCATGCCATATGGGGTGCACACTTAGCGATGCAGGAGTCGGCCGTAAGATACCATATCCTATGCCCCATTGCATCGGGCTCAACGAGCTGTCGTTGAGTTGCGACATGGCATAGATCGTCGACGTCATGGTTCAGGGTATCAACCCGGAGAAAGCGCCCGTAGTTAGCTTGCTTTCCCTTTTTGCAATCCTCAAGCTGCTGGGTGATTTGCGTTAGCCTGAGATCGCCAGGCCGACCTTCCGGGCACTCCTCGATTCCAAAGCCCTGGCTCTCCAGAAAACGCTCTGCCGGAAGGTAGGTATCCATAAAGTGGATCCAACTTCCGGAGCCGGACCGTCTAAACTTTTCAAAGACAATTCCATACCCCCTGCCGGACTCCTGTATCACCCGTTTCCACTCTTCACACGTTGCCGAAGTCACTCTGAGTGATATACCAGCATTCTTGATGTTGGCGAACAGTATCTCGAGGCCCGGTCCGGCAGCGACGTCGAAGAAACGCCCTAGTATTATGCTAGTATCCACATAAATGACCCTGTCTGACAGGTACCGTTTCTTAAGCTCCAGAACTCTGGGGTCGATCCCCAAGACCTGTAATGAGAACACTGTTCGTAGTGCGGACCCCATGAACCGCGTTGCCGGTTCGGAGTCCCTGATAACCTCCAGTAATTCAGTAAGTACGTCCACCGCTACTGCTCGACCGCCGAGGATTTCCGACAGCCTGTCTTCGAGTGTACTGTTATGTTTCAATTCAAGGCTTGGCTCGACCTTTTGGCCGGAAAGAATCCTTGCAGCGGCCAACCCTGAACTCCACACTGCTTGCACAAGTGTTTCCTTTATCGCTTGAATCGCCTGTTCAACCTTGGATTTGACCGATGTGTAAGCTTCAACAGGCTTAGAGAGTTCTTTTCTAAGCCTTTCTTCGTCCTGTAGAGCGCCATCAAGAGACCGCGTTAAGATCTTCGCAGCCTGACTGCCAAGCTTAATCCTGCCGTCTTTCTTTATAAGTAGGCCATTTTGCAAGCATTTATCTAGTTCCTCGTCGAGTACTTCTCGAGGCAACTTCGATGAGCCAAGTAGCCGCTCTACTTCTTCCAATAGAGCGTCCCTATCGAGGGCTGACTTATGAGCTACTACTTGAAGTAGGCGTCTCGCCAAGTGCTGAGTAACCGATTCAGTGTCGTCATTCTCCAAGAATACTCGGTAGGCGAGTATGTCTGCCGTTCTTAACGCTAAAGATGTTTGTTCGCCACTCTCGTTAGGTCTGTCAACTTGCGGTCCAGGTCGAGATACCTCTGTTCCCATTTTTGAATATGCTCCCCCAATCTCTTGTCAGTCATTTCACCAACTTGATTACGAACAGCCGTATCGGCGGCCTTAACGACCATGTCCTTGATCCGAAGATAGATAAATCCTGCAAGCATAGCCAATAGCACTGAGGAAACCAGACTTATGATCAGCAGTACGCTTTCATATCTGCCGATGATAGCATCCTGCCTTTCGATAATCCATTGCAACTGCTTTAGTGTTTCTTCTGCAGGCATCTGGTCAAGCCTCCAAGAAGGAACTAGTATGTCATATTTCGCCAATTTCCGTTGGTAATCCTTCCCTCCAACCATTCGGAGCAGAAAAAAGCCGAGCGCCCTTCGGGCGCCCGGTTCAGGGATTTTGATGGACTTACTCCTTCACCTTCGGTCTCGGCAGCAGCCCCGCCTTCTCCACTATCTCGGGGACCTTCTCCTCCCAGCCCACGGCCATCAGGTGGACGCCGCGGACGCCTTCGATCCCGCGCACCCGTTTGATCATCTCGACGGCCAGGTCGACGCCGGCCGCCGCCTGGTCGGCGGCCCCCTTGATGCGGGCGATCACC
>JAJZPE010000074.1 GCA_021811325.1 Bacillota bacterium | reverse complement strand
GACCCGCTTGGTCTCCTCCCCGGCCGAGTCCGAGGTGGCCTCGCCGCGCTTGCCGAAGCGGTCGATCTCGTCGACGAAGACGATCGCCGGGGACATCTTCTCGGCCAGGCGGATAGCGTTCCTGAGGTTCTGGCCCGACTCGCCGAGCCACTTGGAGTAGATGTTCTCGGTGACCAGGTTGATGAAGGGCAGGTTGATCTCGCGGGCCAGGGCATTGGCGAAGAGGCTCTTGCCCGTGCCCGGAGGCCCGAAGAAGAGGATGCCCTTGGGCAGGGGCAGGCCGAAGCGGCCGGCCCGGTCCGGTTCCTTCAGGACGTTGATGATGTACTTGCGGACGAAGTCCTTTATGACCTCGTAGCCGCCGATGTCGACGAAGCCGGTCTGGGGGTCGCGCACTTCAAGGACGCCGGACCGCTTGACCAGCTCCGACTTGAGCTGCTTGACCGTTGGCAGGTCGAAGCCCCGGGTCCGGTGGTATGACTCGAGGAGCAGGCTCTCCAGCTGGTGCAGGTTGAGGCCGGCGGTGGCCACGCTGACCTCGAGGACCCGCGGTTCGGTCAGGTTCAGCTCCAGCTCGTGGGCGTCGCGGCGGATGATGTGCTCGCGCTCGGCAGCCGACGACGGGTCGACCGAGATGATGACCACCAGTTCCTTTGTGAACTCGTCGAGGATGCGGTTGGCGTCGGAGGTCATGACGAAGATCATCGAGCCCTTGTTGATGATCGCCGGGTCGATGGCCCAGGCCCGGAGGGCGCTCTGGAAGCCCGTCTCGGCCTCGCGGTTGTCGGAGATGTTCTGGACGATGAGAATGGTCCGCCACTTCTTGAGGTAGCCGTCGACCTCTTTCAGGACAGCCTTGAAGGCGACCAGGGCCGAGGCCTCCTCGCCCAGCTTCTGGGCCAGGGCCGAGGAGCCGACCGGGCGCTTGTAGGGGTCGACGGTGAAGCCGGCGGCGCTCCCGGGCGTGGCCGTCAGCTTCCCGAGGCCCTCCCACTGGTCGTAGACGAAAACGTAGTCGGCCCCTTTGGTCTCGGGCCGGCTGAGGAGATACTCCTTGAGCTGGTAGAGCCGCTTCGGGTCGGTCGTCTCGTAACAGACGATGGGCGAGTACATGCTCTTCCGCTTGAGCAGCCCGTCTTCGATCCAGCGGGTGTCGAGACCCGCCGCCTCTGCCGTCATCGCGCGCACCTCTCTTCCGCCGACCTTCGGTGCCCGACCGCTGAACCCCTGATGGCTGGACACCTGAGCGCCGACCGCCTATCCGCAACGCGAAGCGAAACGGCGGTCTGTCCGCACGCCGTACGCCGCCAGGGCCCTGGCCAGGGCCTCGGACTGGCCTTCGCTGTAGTATTCGCTGACCTCGATGGCTCCGGGGAAGACGCGGATCTCCAGCACGCTGGCCGGGCGGTCGGGTAGCGCGGCGGGCGATCCGCCGGCCGCGTCCGCGACCCGGCGCGCCGCGCGCCGCTTGCCCGGGCCGCTTCGCTTACTTGGGCTGCTTCCCCCGTCCGCCGCTGCGGGCTTTCCTGGCATCCTCTTCCTCCTCCGCCTGCCCGGTCTCGAGGGCGATGCGCTCCGGCCCTTTCTTGACCACCTCGGCGGGGTCGATCTCCAGGCCCACCGCCTGCAGGGCCCGCTTCAGCTTCTCGGCCTCGTCGAAGCACTCGTCGCCGAGGAAGCCGATGAAGTTGGTCTCGATGCGCCCGTCGGGGGCCACGACGACCTCGACCTTCTTGGGCATCAGAGCACCCCCCGGACGAGGACGTCGCGCCGGCCGGCCCTGGCCTCAGCCTGGTCGCCGGAGGTCACCTCGACGTCATAGTTGAGTTCCTTGAGGGCCCGGGCGACGGCGAGGGTCGTGTAGCTCTGGGTGACGCGGTCGCCGATGGCCTTGGCCGCACCCTTCGTGTCGCCGTACGGATCGTAGACAAAGCGCACTTCGCCGGTGGTCCGGGAGACCCGGATCCCCACCCCGCGGCGGAACTCCGGGGTGCTGACGGCGAAGTCGCAGTAACGCCGGTTGTTGTAATAGTCGATGATGGAGTCGCCGATGGTCCCCCCGAGGTCTTCGGCGGCCGCCTCGATGGCGGTCCGGAGCATCTTCCAGGTCGGGTCGTTCTGGGTGGCCGGGCTCTCGGGGCTGCCCGGCTTGACCCTTATCTTGGTCTTGTACGAGGCGATGTGGCTCAAAGGGCAAGCCTCCCTAGCCCAGGGTGATCTGCCGGGACAGGAATTCGCTCCGGCGGGTCTGGCCTTCCTCGAGTTCCTGCCGTACCCGCTCGAGCTCGGCCTCCGTGTCCTTGCGCTGGGCCGCCAGTTCGGCCGCGGTCTTCTCCAACTCGGCCAGCTCCTCGTTGGGCCGACCCACGTCCGGCTCGAGGAGGGCCAGGTCGACCACCTTCAACTGCGCCCGGAGCTGGTCCTGGCGGTCGGTGGCCGTCCCCTCGGCCTCGAGGTGGGCCAGCTCGGCCTGGACGGCCGTCCGCTTCTCCCGAAGGGCCACCCGGTCCAGGCCGGCCAAGTCATCCCGCCACTCCTGGACCTTGACCGCCCGCAGCCGGGCGACCCCTCCGGCCTGCTGCCAGTCATCCAGCAGGCGCTGGAGCACCCGCTGCTCGGCCAGCTTCTCACGGTGCCGCCCCTCCAGGGCGCGCCGGCGCGCTCCCGTCAGGGCCTCACGCTGCTGGACAAGGGCGAGGGCCGAGTGACATCGCTCGAGCTCCCGGTTGAGCCGGCCGATCTCCTGGTCGAACCCGCTCAGCAGGCGGCCTCGCAGGTAGGTCACGGCGGCGAGGGCCAGCCCGGCAAAGACGGGCAGCGATAGGGCGAGGGCGAAGAAGTACATATAGGCCGGTTCGATGCCCGGGAAGCTGTAGCGGATGAAGCCCAGGGCGGCCAAGAAGCTCAGAAGCCACAGGAGGACCAGGACGGTCCGGCTCTTGGCGCTGTAGCGGTAACGGGTGATGAGGTGATCGATGGCCAGGGCCACCGGGACCAGCACGATGACGGTCAAGAACATGTATTGCACGGCGTCCCACCCCCAGGGGGTCCGAATGACCTCGACGTCCTACCTGAATTATATGCCCAGCGAGGGGACGGCTCAAGCGACCGCGCGGGTGTCCTTGCCAGATATTACGGACCCCGCCGGCCGAAGTTCCCCGACCTCGTTCTTTTCCAGCCGTACCCCGTTCCAGGAGGATTTTCACAGTCCGCCCCGAATCCTACTGTCTGCAATGACCCGAAGGCAATAAATGATCGATTCTTACGACAAGCCGGTTCCTCGCTTCGGGGAGCTGCAGGGATTCACCTCGGGGGGTGGTGAGCGGGCTGGGTCGACCGGCCCGAAGACAGGCGGCCCGGGTTCGCTTTCATCCGTGCCCAAGCCGCCCGGCGAAACGCCCGGCGGCCCGAGAACCTATGAGGAGGTTGACAGGCTTTGCGCAATCTTAAGCGGTGGAGACTCATCCTTTGGCTCGTCATCGTCACCTTCCTCGGCACATCGCTCGTCGCCGGCTGCGGCAACATCGGCAAGAAAGAACTAACCGTCTCGATGTACACCTACACCAACCCTCGTCCTTACAACCCTGTTGCCGACCAGCTGGCTGAGGCGATTGCCGCGGACCTGACCAAGATCGGGGTCAAGGTGGCGATCAAGAAGTTCCCCTGGAAAGAGTACAAGGACGCCGTCCAGAACAAGGGCGAAGGGGACATGGTCTTCTTCGGCTGGATCGGCGACAACGGCGACCCGGACAATTTCCTGTACATGTTGCTCGACACCAAGCAGATCTCCGGGACGGCCAACATGAACAGCGCCCACTATAGTAACAAGGATGTCGATAAGCTGCTGGAGGAGGCCCAGATCCTGACCGACCCAGCGGCCCGCCTCGACAAATACGTCAAGGCCCAGGAGATCATCGTCAAGGACGCCCCCTGGCTGTTCATCAGCCACACCAACGACATGGTCGCCACGCGGGCCGACGTGACCGGCTTTAAGCTCCACCCGACCGGGTGGATCGACCTCAACAAGGTCGACAAACCGGCCAAGAACGGCAAGAAGATCCTCGTCTACTCCCGCGGCTCGGACGCGGTCTCGCTCGATCCGGCCATCCCGGATGACGGCGAGTCCTTCAAGCCCATCATCCAGATCTACGACGGCCTCATCAAGTACAAGCCGGGCACCACCGACATCCGCCCCGGCCTGGCCGATAAGTGGGAAACCTCCAAGGACGGCCTCGTCTACACCTTCTACCTCAAGAAGGGCGTCAAGTTCCATGACGGCACCCCGTTCAACGCCGAGGCCGTCAAGTTCAGCATCGACCGCCAGCTCCCGGGCAAGGCCACGCCGGACATGGCCTACGCCAGCTTCACCTTCGGGCTGGTCAAGCAGGTCGACGTGGTCGACCCCTACACCGTCAAGGTGACCCTGACCCAGCCCTACACGCCGTTCCTGGCCAACCTGGCCATGGGCCTCTCCGCGCCCATCGTCAGCCCGACCGCGGTCAAGAAGTACGGGAAGGACTGGGGCGTCAAGTACGCCGTCGGGACCGGCCCGTTCATTCTGGATAAGTGGGACCACGGCACCCAGACCATCTACCTGAAGAAGAACCCCACATACTGGGACGGGGCTCCGCTCCTCGACCAGGTCATCATCAAGGTGACGGCCGACAACACCGTCCGGGCCAATGAGCTCATCGCCGGCGGCGTCGACATGATCGACGGCATCGCCCCGGCCGACGTGGCCCGCCTGCAGGGGGACAAGAACGTCAAGTTCCTCTCCGGCGCCGGCATGAACGTCAGCTACATGGCCTTCCGCACCGATCGGCCGCCGTTCAACAACCCGAAGATCCGTGAGGCCTTGACCCACGCCGTGAACCTGGACGCCATCGTCAAGACCCTTTACAAGGGCACGGCGACCAGGGCCAACGCCGTGATGCCGCCGGGCTTCTTCGGCTACGCCAAGGATGTCAAGCCTTACACGTACGATGTCGACCTGGCCGTGAAGCTCCTCCGCGAGGCCGGCTACAAGGCCAACAAGCCCAAGTAACGACCGACTGAGACCGGACCAAGGGGGATGTGGTCTTGACCACATCCCCCTTTGGCGAGGTCACGGCCATTCCGAATCGGGGGCTGGTTCAATGTCCACCTACATCGCCCGGCGGCTGCTCATGCTCATCCCGGTCATGCTGGGCGTGTCCATCGTCGTCTTCATCGTCCTGACCATCACCGGCGACCCGGCCCTGGTCATCCTGGGGCAGCACGCCACGGCGCAGCAGCAGGAAGCCCTGCGTCAGTCGCTGGGGCTGAACGACCCAATCTGGACCCAGTACGGGCACTTCCTCTGGAGGGCCCTCCACGGTGACCTGGGCCGCTCCTGGCTGACCGAGACGCCCGTGGCTGAGGAGGTCCTGGCCCGTTTCCCGCACACGATCGAGTTGACGATGGTGGCCATGGTCATCGCCACCATCATCGGGGTCATCGTCGGGATAATCTCGGCGGTCCGGCAATACTCGTGGTTCGACCACGTGTCGATGGTCGGAGCCCTCATCGGGGTCTCGACGCCCATCTTCTGGCTGGGCCTCATCTTCATCTCCATCTTCTCGATGAAGCTCGGGTGGCTGCCGGTGGCCGGCCGGGTCGACCTGACCCTCGGCTTCGAGCCGAAGTCGGGGTTCTACATCCTCGAGGCCATCCGCCTGCACAACTGGGTCGCCCTAAAGGACCTGGTCAAGCACATCATCCTGCCGGCCACGGCCCTGGCCGCCTACTCGATGGGCCTGGTCGCCCGGATGACCCGCTCCAGCCTGCTTGAGACGATCCGTCAGGACTACGTCCGGACGGCCCGGGCCAAGGGGCTCGGGGAGCGCGTGGTCGTCGTCAAGCACGCCCTGAAGAACGCCCTCATCCCGGTCATCACCGTGGTCGGGTTGCAGTTCGGGTACCTTCTGAGTGGGGCCGTCCTCACCGAGACCATCTTCGGCTGGCCGGGGGTGGGCAGCCTGGCCGTGAATGCGGTCCAGAACGCCGACATGCCCCTGGTCGAGGGCTGCGTCCTCCTGGTCTCGCTGGTCTTCGTCTTCGTCAACCTGGTGGTCGACCTGCTCTATGCCTTCGCCGACCCTCGGATAAGGTACAGTTGAGGGGGGCACCGTGAAAAAACTACTCGTCATCCTCAAGCCCCTCTACGCCAAGGCCGTCCAGCTGTGGCGACCGACCTGGCGCCGGTTGAAGAAGCATAAGCTGGCCGTGGCCGGCGGGGCCTTCTTCGTCTTCCTCATCTTCCTGGCCGTCTTCGCCTCGGTCGTGGCGCCATACAGCCCCTACTCGGCGGACTTTGAGCACGCCTATGAGGGTCCGTCGCTGTCCCACCCGCTCGGCACCGACGAGATTGGCCGCGACCTGCTCTCCCGGATCATCTATGGGACGCGTCTGTCCCTCGCCGTCGGCGTCATCTCGGTGGCCCTGGCCTTGGTCATCGGGGTCTTCCTGGGAGCCGTCGCCGGCTACTTCGGCGGACAAGTCGACAACCTGATCATGCGGGCGATGGACATCCTGCTGGCCTTCCCGGCCATCCTCCTGGCCATCGCCATCATGGTCATCCTCGGGCCGGGCCTCGAGAAGGCGATGGTGGCCATCGGCATCGTCACCATCCCCGGCTACGCCCGGATCGTCCGCGGTTCGGTGCTCTCGGTCAAGGAGAACGAATATATTGAAGCGGCCCGGGCCATCGGCCTGCCGAGCTGGGGCATCATCTGGCGGCACGTGTTGCCGAACATCATGGCCCCGATCATCGTCCGGTCGACCCTGGGTGTCTCCGAGGCCATCCTGGACGCCGCCGCCCTGGGCTTCCTGGGCCTCGGGGCGCAGGCCCCCAAGGCCGAGTGGGGCCTGATGCTCAGCCGCGGCAAGGCCTATCTCTACTCATCGCCGCACCTGGTCTACTTCCCCGGAATCATGATCACCCTGACCGTCTTGTCATTGAACCTCTTCGGCGACGGGTTGCGCGACGCTCTCGATCCACGGCTGAAGGTTTGACGGGCCTCGAGGATGCCGATCTCGGGAAAGGGATGAAGGCAGTGGGAGATAAGATTTACGAGGACCTTGCCGAGGCGCTCGATCGCCTACCGAACGGGTTCCCCAGGACGAGTTCCGGAGTGGAGATTGAAATCCTGAAGGCCATCTTCTCCCCCGATGAGGCGATGATTGCCGCCCACCTGTCCGAGCGGGCGGAACTCCCCGATCAGATCGCCGAGATTTCGGCTGGCCCCGTTCGTCGTCGGGATCTACGAGGCTCAACGGGAAACGATGGACCACCGGCTGGCCCACCTGGCCGAGGAGTACTTCACCTCACCGGAGGGGCTTCGCACCCTTATGACGGTGAGCCCGGCCCTCCACCGGGTCGTGCCGGCCCATGGGGCCGTGAAATCCGAGTGGGTCCTGCCCTACGACGACGTCAAGGCAATGCTTCTCGCGGCCAAGAGCTTCCGGCTCTTCGACTGCATCTGTCGTCACCAGCAGGATCTCCTCGGCCAGCGGAAGTGCGACTTCCCAGTGAGGGCCTGTATGGTGTTCACCTCCGCCGAGCGCCCGTCAGGCCCGGACAGCGTCTCCCGCGATGAGGCCCTCGCAGCGCTGGATATGACCGAGAAAGTCGGCCTCGTTCACACCGTCAGTAACGTGGTCAACGGGGTCTATTACGTCTGCAACTGCTGCGGGTGCTGCTGCGCCATCCTCCGGGGGGTCACCCGGTTCGGGATCAAGGAGTCCGTCGCCTGTGCCAACTACTATGCCGCGGTCGATCCCGACCTGTGCTCGGGGTGTGACGAGTGCAGCCGCAGATGCCAGGTTGGCGCCGTCACGACCCAGGGCGAGTCGGCGGTGGTGGACCGGTCCAAGTGCATCGGCTGTGGGCTCTGCGTCACCGGTTGCCCGAGCGGCGCCGCTCAGCTGAGGTTGAAGCCGGAGAATGAGATCATCACTCCGCCCGACGACTTCGGAACCTGGGAGAAGCTGCGCCGTGCCAATCGGGGGTCGAGATGAGCGGTTAGAGCAGGAGCGATGATTGGCGGTCGGAGACGCAATCGACGCGGGCATGGAGCCCGCGTTTTCGTTTTGGGCATACTAATGGCGGTGGCCACGACCGGTTTCGCGGGCCGCCGGAGGGGTGACACAGAATGGCCAAGGGACAATCGAAAAAGGACATCATGTCTGAGCGTCTGAAGAGGGATCTAGCCCGCGAGCTGGGGGTGGCCGACATCGTCGAGCGCGAGGGCTGGGGAGCCGTACCTTCGAAGGACTGCGGCCGGCTGGTCAAGCTGGCCGTCGAACGGGCGGAGCGGATCATCCAGGGGCAGGCGTGACCAGGGCCCGGGTCGAGCGTGGGCGAGTGCCGAGTGTGGCAGGACCCCGGCCGCCGGCCGGGGTTCCCCATTCCTTTCAGCCACCCGAGAGGTAGACGGGCGCCGGTCGGGACGTTGGTGGCGGAGGCGAAACGCGTGAAATTCCTCGGCGAAATCGGGATGCATGCCCTCAAGACCCTGATCCTCTATACGGTCGTCCTCATCGTCTTCCGGCTCATGGGCAAACGGTCGATGGGTCACATGGCCCCGTTCGACTGGGCGGTGCTGATCATGATCGGCGAGACCGCCGCCCTGCCCATGCAGGAGGAGTCGTTCAAGATCGAACAGGGGATCGTCCCCGTGGTCACTCTGGCCGCCCTGCAAATGCTGGTCTCCTTCGTCAACCTGCACTGGCGGGCCTTCGAGCGCGTCACCCAAGGGGTGGCCAAGCCGCTGGTCCAGAAGGGCAACCTGAACCAGACGAACCTGGACTTCGAACGGATAACCACGGCCGACCTCCAGATCGCCCTGCGGGAGAAGGGCATCACCAGCCTCAGCGAGGTCGAGGAGGCGAACCTGGAGCCCACCGGGAAGGTCAGCGTCATCAAGACCAAGTCCTCCCGGGCCTTGACGCTCAAGGACATCCAGCAGGTGTCGGCGGCGCGGCTGGACGCCCTCCTCGAGGAGAACCTCCGCCGCGTCCAGGAGCGGGCCGGTCAGACCCTGGCGGAAATCAAATCCCGGAAATGAAGGGGGACAGGGCCCGGTTGGGATATGAGAAAGCGGCGCCTTCTGAGGACGTCGCCTTCGTTTCGTGTTCTCGCAACCGGCTATGGCCGGAACGGCCCACCATACCCAGAGTAGGCCGCTATTGCCGTAGCTCCTTGGGCACCCCGAAGACCGTGTACTCGATGAAACGCCCCAAGCTCCCCTGGGCTGCCTCGCGGACTTCGCGGATCGGCGTCCCCAACCTGATGCCCATGAGAGCCAAGAGCCCCCATGACAGGAGAACCAGCTCTCGTGATTGCTCGAGGTACATGTTGAGGAAGGGCAGGATCACAAAGGCCAGACCCAACCCGAAGGAGACGTTGCGCGTGATGGCGTAGGCGGCGATGACCACCACCAGAAGCACGGTCAACTCCGGGCGCTGGGTGGCGGCGACCACGCCGAGACTGGTCGCGGCCCCCTTGCCTCCCCGGAAACCAAGGAACAGCGGCCAGTTGTGACCGGCCACAGCCATGATCCCGCAGAGCACGACGGCCCAATCGGACCAGTTGCTCCAGCGGGCCAGGGCCACGGCCAGGACACCCTTGCCGGCATCGGCGGCGAAGGTGACGACTCCCCAGAAGGGGCCGAGCATGCGGAAGACGTTGAGGGACCCCATGTTCCGCGAGCCGACCAGGCGGATGTCGATCCCCTTCAACCAGCGGCCGAGGAAATAAGCGGTCGGCACAGAACCGAGAAGATATCCCGAAAGGGCCGCTCCTACCAACTTGTCTCCCCCCTCATTGGCATCAGTATGTCCCGGGGGCTTGTCAATTCACGGGCCGAGGTCTAAAAAGGTCACCTCGGAACCCGGAAAGCCCAGCACCGAGGACGTCCGGTTGTTGACCACGACCCGGTAACGGCCGGCCTCGCGTTCAGCGCTCCGCTCCATGCGGGCCGGTCCCAGGACCACCTCTGAGTCCAGCCCCGCCGGCGCCCTGTCGGTCTTGGACGGTTCGGCCTGACCGGTGACCAAGTCGATGACGAACACGCGGAAAGCGCTTTTCCCGTTGTCGGTGGCGGCGGCGACGACCACGCGCCCCTGAATGTCCAGGCCGGTCGAGAGCGACCAGGCGAGGCTGCGGGCCCCGTCGTCGGGCTCATATTGCCAGGTTACCTTGCCCTTCGTATCGATGAGGTAGAGCCCGGTGTTGCTCCTGGCGGTGTTCCGCACCAGGGCGTACCCGTTGGGCAGTGGGACGGCTTCGGTGAAGCCGCCGAACCCGGCCGTCCACAGCCGGTGCGGATGTCCGCCGGCGGTCCCCCGGTCGACGCTCATGCGGGTCGGCCCGCCTGTCGTCCATGACGCCCGGTAATGCAAATACTCCCGACGGAAGATGGCGAAGCTGTAGCCCATATCGGCCAGGACCAGGATGGCCAGGACCAGGCTTATCCGCTGGTGACGACGCAGGACGGCCATCTTCTGGTCCCAGGTCATCCCGGCGCCACCGACGACCACGCGTGTCCCGGAGACCCAGGTCCGACTGCCGCCCCTGTCCTCGATCCA
>JAJZPE010000073.1 GCA_021811325.1 Bacillota bacterium | reverse complement strand
GATCTGCCCGAGACGCCCGCGTACATCGAACGCATCATGGTTGATTGACCTCCCTGTCATTGCCGCCCTCAGTCGTTCGGGCGGTTTCGGGCCCCCTCAAAGAGGTCCGGCCCGTGTTGCTCCTAGATGATCACGGCGCTGTCGATGTTGGTGAAGACGTTGTCCTTCATCCGCTCGCCGTCGACGGCGGTGATCACCGTCCGGTTCTTCACGCTGACCACGAGGGCCAGGTCTTTCATCAGGATCAGGGACTCTCTGGCGCCCTTGGCCGAGGCCTTGTCGACTGCCTCGCTGAGCTTGGCCAGTTCGTCCGGGCCGAGCGGCCTGCTCCGGCCGGCCAGTCTCGCCTGGGCGTGGAGGGAGAACTTCAGCTTTTCCTGGTCCACCTGCCGCTGCAGGATGCTCCGAAAGTCGTCCCCCGGCTTGGTCGTGGCGGGCGTCCCCAGCGGCCCAGCCGGCCCTCGCGGACCCTGCGGCCCCGTCGGGCGTTGCGCCCCGGCCGGTCCCTGCGGCCCGTAAGCCGGGAACACCCCGTAGATCTTGGGGTCCACGGCTTTCAGCCTCCTTGCGCCGGGGTTTGGTCGACCGTGGTCACGTTGGTGAGGGGGATTTCCTTCTGGGTCGTCTGGCCGCCGGTCCCGGGGACCGCCACGGTCAGGCTGATCTTCCCGCCGTCACCGAACTTGATCCCGGCCACCGCCCCATGGACGTCCTGGTTCTCGGCGTCCTTGGCGCCGACCGTCTTACCCATCAGGGAGAGGGTCAGGAGCTTGGTCATGTCACCGTTCATGTTCTGCATCTGCTCGAGCGATGAGAACTGGGCCATCTGGGCGATGAACTCGCGGTTGTCCATGGGCTTCAGGGGGTCCTGGTACTGGAGCTCGGTCACCAGCAATCGGAGGAAACTGTCCTTGCCGAGGGTCTTCGGTCCGTCGAAGACCTTGGCCGTGCCCATGGCCGCCGGTGTCTTGGTCCAATCGGTCCCGGTCGTCGGCGTCGTTCCTTGGACGGTGCTCATTCAACGGTCACCTCTTTCATGCCACGTAGTCGAGGGCGTGCCCGCCGGCCCGGCGGATGGCCGCCTGAGCCGTACCGTGCGCCGGGGCGTAACCCCCGTCGGCAGGTCTGCCGGCCGCGGCCGGTGAGAAGGTCTCCCATCCGCTCCGGCGGTCCCAGCCCTGCCGCCCCCAGGCGGTTGCCCCCTGCCCGCCCGACTGGGCGGAGAAGGCGTCCTGGCCGAGGGTCACGGCGATGTGGTCGGTCCTCAGTCCCTGCCCTTCGAGGGCCTGCTTCAGTTGGGGCAGCCCGGCCTCGAGGGCTTCTTTCACCGCCTGACTCTGGGTCACCAGGTGGGCGGTCACGCCACCGCGTTCCAGGGCGACCCGCAGGCTCAGTGCTCCCAGGTACTCCGGCTTGAGCTGGACCTTGATCTCGCCGCCGTCGCCGTTACCCCGCAGGCTGGTCTTGGCGACGACCTGGCGGATGATGTCGGCGGGGTCCGGCCTGGCGGCCTCTCCCCGTCCGGCCTCCGACCCGGCCGTGCGGCCCTCGATCGCCTTCGCGGCCTGGGCCGCGGGACTGCTCGCCCGGCCCGGCTGGCTCGCGGTCAGGTCGTTCACCGTGGTCGACTGGTCCGTCTCTACGGCCGCGGGCTTATCGCCCGCCTCCCGCGCCTCGGGTCGGCCGGTCGCGTCGCCCTCGGCGGCCCGCCCGGTCCCGTTCTCAGGGACCTTCGCGGTCTGCCCCAGGCTGGCCCTGGCCGGTCCGTCGGCCGTCTTGGCCCGGCTGTCTGGCGCCACCGCGGTCGCTTGGGCCGGCTGGCCCGGCGCCCCATCGGCGGCTTCGCTTTCCTTCCGGGCTTCCGTCGCATGGGCCTTGGGGCCCGTCCCGACGGCGCCGGCGTCCATCGTCCCTTGCTCTGTCTGGCTCGTTTGGTTGTCAAGGTTCGTCGTCCGCGTCCCGGCCTTGGCCGGGTCCGCGAGACCAATCATGGCCGCGGTCGGGGTTGCGCTCGCGCTCGCTTCACCGGCCAGGGGCCCTTGCCCCGTCTGGTCCGGCCCGGCTTGCGCCCCGCCCGTGTCGGCCCCGCCGGTGCTCCGGCCCTGGGCTCGTCCCAGTCCGCCGGTGGCCGGCCCGCTCAGGTCTGCCCGGGCCGTCTCGACCTGGCCCGTCTGGCCTTGGGTGGCCTGGTCGTCCGGGGTCGTCCCCGCGGCTGGGGCGTCCGTCTGGATGGGGCCGGCCGTCGCCGTGGGGGTCTGACCCCGCGCCCCGGCGACCATGGCCTTGAGGGCCTGATCGACCGTGGCGTCCGTGGAGGCGGCCGTCGCGTGGGCGGTCCCGGCTTTCTCGGCCAGGGCCTGGGCGACCGCGGCGGTCTGTCCTTCCGGCTCGTTCGCGGCTTCCGGGTGTTGGCCCGTCGTCGTGGCCGTCTGGGACTGCCCACCGGCCGTCACCCGTTCCCCTCCCCCGTCCCTCGTCCCGCCCGGCCTGGCCGGCGTCCGCTCCGTCCGGCCGTTCTGACCGGCCAGCGCGGCTGTCTCGGCGTGGTCTGTGGGTCCGTGGGTGGCCCGGGCTTCGTCGTCTTCGCGGCCGTGGGTCTCCTTGCGACGGCGCTCGGTGGTCCGGTCTCCCGCACCTGCCCGCGCGCGTTGCCCCCGCTCGCCCGCCCGCGTCCGGCTCGTCCCGGCCGCCCCGGCCCGCCTCAGTTGCTCGGCGAAGTCCCGGCCGGCTGTAAGCTCGTCGCGTTCGTGACGCTCGACCGGCTTCGCCGGTGGGGTCTCAAAGCGGTTGATCGCTTGGATGCTGGTCTGGATCATCTCGTTTCACCTCCTTTCGCTGAAGGCTGTCTATCCGTTCACTGCCCCGTCTGGGTCGAGGCCATCATCCGGCTCAGACGGGCCGAGGTCGCCGGGGACATCGCCGCGAGGACCTTGGCCGCCTGCCGCTCGTCCATCCGGTTGAGGATGGAGACGACCAGTTCGTCGTCGAGCCGCTCGGCCACCGCCGCTACCTCCGCCGGCTTCATCTGATCGTAGAGCCTGGCGAGCTTGTCAATGGTCTTTTTCTTGGCCTCCAGTTCCTCCTGAAGCTGGGCCACGGTGGCCTCCTTGGCGGCCAGCGCCTGCTCCCTACCGGCCAGTTCCTTCGTCTTGGCGTCGAGGGCGGTCTGGGCCTCCTGCAGGGCGGCCTCCTTGGCGTCCACGGCCGCCTGGTCCTGGGCCAGCTTCTGGCGGGCCGCTTCGAGCGGGTCGAGCTTGGCCGGCTGCTCCCCGAAGACCTTGCCGACCACCGGCAACCCGGCCAGGGTCTGCTTGGCCTTGGGGTTGACCGAGACGAGGACGAAGGAGCCGACGGCGACGACCACGCCCAGGACCAGGACCACCAGGAGCGCGGCCATCAGGCCGCCGCCCCGGCCTTTGCCCCGGCCTTGGCCTTGGCCTTTGCCCTGGTCGTTTTTCTTGCCTTTCTTGCCCTTGCCCCGGCCTTTGCCCTTGCCCCCGGGCTCCTCCGGCAAGATGTCGACCTTCGGTTCGAGGTCGTCCAGGATTGACTTGTGCGGCATCCGTCCTCACCTCCGTCCCGGGTCCGGTCTTTCCATCACGCCGGGGTCCGCTTGCGAGCGGCCTCTTGCCCGCCGACCTCGTCCAGCACCTTCTGCTCCTCGGCCAGGGTCAGCCGCGTGTGATCGGCCTGGCGCCTGGCTTTCAGGTTCTCGAGGCTCTTGCGTTCCTTCCGTATTTCCAGGAGGGCCTTCAGCCTCTCGGCGGTGACGGCCGCGGCCGCGGCCAGCGCCCCGGTCTGCCGTTCCCGGTCGGCCCCCAGCTTCTTCAGGTAGTCACGGTGCTTCTTGATCTCCGCCACGTTGGCCGGGTGGCGTTCGAGCTCGCGGGTCGCGGTCATCGTCTTCACCAGGGCCGTCTCTATCTGCCGCAGCCGCCGGCGTTCGTCGTCCTCCCGCCGGCGGGCCTCGGCCAGTTCGGCCTCGGCCGCCTGCTCCCGGGAGAGGGTCAGGCGCAGGAGTTTCTCCAGTCGAAACCGGAAGCGTTTCAAGCCACCTCACCCCGAGTCATTCCAGCCAGTTTCAGGAGGTGCTCGCGGGTCGGATCGAACTCCGCCCGCTCGAGGACGTCCTGCCGGAGGAAGGCCCGCACCGGCTCGATCATCCGCTTGGCCCGGTCGATGCCGGGGTTGGAACCGTCGACGTAGGCCCCGATGTTGATGAGGTCGGCCGCATCCTGGTAAGTCGAGAGGACGTTCCTGACCTCCGCAGCCGCGTCCCGGTGCTCTTTGGGGACGACGTCGATCATCAGACGGCTCACGCTGCCGAGGATGTCGATGGCCGGATAGAGGTTCTGCGTGGCGATGGCCCGGGAGAGGAGGATGTGCCCGTCGAGGATGCCCCGGACCGTGTCCGTCACCGGCTCGGTGATGTCGTCCCCGTCGACGAGGACCGTGTAGAAACCGGTGATGCTGCCCCGCCTGGCCGTCCCCGACCGCTCCAGAAGCTTCGGAAGGATGGAGAAGACCGATGGGGTGTAACCTCTCGTCGCCGGCGGCTCCCCGATGGCCAGCCCCACTTCGCGCTGGGCCATGGCGAACCGGGTGACGGAATCCATCATCAGGAGGACGTCCAGTCCGCTGTCGCGGAAGAACTCGGCGATGGCCGTGGCCACGAAGGCCGCCTTGATCCGGACCAGCGCCGGCTGGTCCGAGGTGGCCACCACGACCACCGAGCGCTTGAGCCCTTCCGGCCCGAGGTCTTTCTCGAGGAAGTCACGGACCTCGCGGCCGCGCTCCCCGACCAGAGCCACCACGCTGACGTTGGCCTCGGTGTTGCGGGCGATCATCCCAAGAAGGGTGCTCTTGCCGACGCCGCTCCCGGCGAAGATCCCTAGGCGCTGCCCCTTGCCGCAGGTGAGGAGGCCGTCGATGGCCCGCACCCCGACCGCCAGGTGATCCTTGATCCGCGGCCGGTCGAGCGGCTTGGGGGGCGCGTTGTGGACCGCGTACTTGGCCTCGGCCTCGAGGGGCCCGCGCCCGTCGATGGGGCGCCCGAGTCCGTCGACCACCCGGCCCAGGAGGGCCCGGCCGACTTCGACCCGCATCGGCTCGCCGGTGGCCACCACCTCGCACCCGGGGCCGATGCCGCCCATCTCACCGAGGGGCATCAGGAGGAGGCGGTCGTTGCGGAACCCGACGACCTCGGCCGGGATCGGCTCGGCGCTCCCGCGCGGGAAGAGGTGGCAGACCTCGCCGACGTTGACCCCCGGACCGTCGGACTCGATGAGGAGCCCGATGACCTGGGTCACGCGGCCGTTGAGGGCGAGGACATCCGTCTTGTCAAGGACTTTCAGGCAGGGACCGGCTTGGAAGCGGTCCGCCCGCTTACTTCTCACTGTTAATCACGTCCAGGAGGGCTTTCTCGGCCCGGGTCAGTTGCCGCTCGAGCCGGGCGTCGACGCTGCCCCGCGGGGTGTCGACGACGCAGCCTCCGGGTTCGATGCTCGAGTCCTCGACGATGGTCAGCTTCTTGGCTCCGCGGGCGGCCGCCCTTATCTCCTGGCGCCGCTCCTCGAGCTCGACCGCGTCGCGGGGGTTGGCCCGGATGGTCAGCTCCTCTTCGTCACGGACCTTCTTGACGGCCTCGACGGCCGCCCTGACGGCCATCTCCGGGTCGCTCTCGGCGGCCTCGCGGACGACCTTCCGGGCCACCGCCAGGGCCAGGCGGATGATCTCCGGCCGGGCCTCGCGGATGATTTCCTCGCGTTCGGCCTTGGCGGTCTCGAGGACCTGGCCGGCCTCGGCGATGATCCCGCGGCTCTCTTCCTGGACCTGCCGGAGCCCTTCCTCGCGACCAAGGGCCAGGCCCTTCTCATAGGCCTCGCGCTCGATGGCCGCCGCTTCCTCGCGGGCGCCGGCCACGATGGCCTCGGCCCTCGCGGAGGCCTCCTCGGCCAAGTGGACCTCGGCCTCGGGGTCCGTGGCCGGGTTGACCGCCGGCTCGGCCGGCGACGCGGCCGCCGCGACCTCGCTCCCGCCCGGGCCGTCCCGGACGACCACCTTGACCGACGACCCGGCCAGGGACACGAGCCTTGGCATCCCACTATAGAGCTTCCTTGCCTTGATGACCTTAGATGACAAGCTCGTCACCTCCACCGCGGGCGACCACGATCTCGCCCTCTTCTTCGAGCTTGCGGATGATGTTGACGATCTTCTGCTGGGCTTCCTCGACCGACCGCAGCCGGACCGGACCGAGGTAATCCATGTTTTCATGCAAGTTGTCGACGGCGCGCTTGGAGATGTTCTTGAAGATTTTGTTCTTGACGTCATCCGAGGCCACTTTGAGGGCCAGGGGAAGGTCCTTGGAGATGTCCACCTCGCGCAGGACCCGCTGGATCGAGCGATCATCGAGGAGGATGATGTCCTCGAAGACGAACATCTTCTTTTTTATCTCCTCGGCCAGCTCGGGGTCCTGGACTTCGAGGGTCTCGATAATCGACTTCTCGGTACTGCGGTCGACGAAGTTGAGGACGCCGACGACCGTGTCGACCCCGCCGGCGGCGGCATAGTCCTGAGTCATCAGCGATGAGAGCTTACGTTCGAGGACCTTCTCGACCTCCCGGAGGATCTCCGGCGAGGTCCGGTCCATTGTCGCGATCCGCCGGGCCACGTCGGCCTGGCGTTCCGGCGAGAGCGACTGGAGGATGACCGAGGCCTGCTGGGGGTTGAGGTAGGCCATGATCAGGGCGACGGTCTGCGGGCTTTCCCCCTGGATGAAGTTCAGGAGCTGGCTCGGGTCGGTCTTCCGGATCAGGTCGAAGGGCCGCACCTGGAGGGTCGTCGTCAGCCGGTGGAGGATGTCGACCGCCTTCTGGGTCCCCAGGGCCTTGTCCAGGATCTCCCGAGCGTAGTCGATGCCGCCCTGGTCGATGTACTCCTGGGCCGTGCAGAGGGCGTGGAACTCGTCCATGACCTTCTCCCGGGCCTCGCTGGGGATCTTCTTGAGGCTGGCAATCTCCAGGGTGAGCTGCTCGATGTCGTCCTCGCCAAGGTACTTCAGGACCTTCGACGAGTTCTCTGTGCCCAGGGCGATCAGGAGGATAGCCGCTTTTTGTTTTCCGGAGAGTCCGCCTGCCGCTCTAGCCAATGCCTGTCTCCCTTTCCGACTCCGTTGGTTCTAGCGGGTCGCCCGTCTATTCCTCAGCCAGCCAGGTCTTGAGGAGCTTGGCGAACTCCTCCGGTTTCTTCTTGGCCAGCTGGTCGATTTGCTCGCGGAGCCTCCGCCGCTCGGCTTCCGCGGGAGGCAGGTCCTCGCCGATCTGGGCCATGACCTGGGCCCGCCGCTCCTCGCTGGTGAAGACGTCGCTGAGGATCTCCTCGCGCTTCTTCCCACCGCCGAAGATGACCCGCCAGAGGACGAAGCCGATGACCAGAGCCAGCGCCGCCCGCACCGCCAGGCTCGCCCAGCGGTTCTGCTTGCTGGTCCGGGTCATCTCGGCGGCGACGGCCTCGGCCATGCTGGTGTCGAACTTGATCCCGCTGACCGTGATCAGGTCGTTACGGGCGGTGTCGAAGCCGATCGCCGCGCGGACGGTGTCCTCGATGGCCGTCTGTTCCTTGGCCGAGAGGTCGCGGTTGACGACCACGGCCACGGACAGGCGCTTGACCGTCCCCGGGGCGACGACGATGTGCTCCTTGACGTTGTTTATCTCGTAGGTCTTGGAGGTCTGCCGCTTTTCCGAGGCGCTCACACCGTTGCCCGTGGCCTGGGCGTAGCCGGGGATGTTCGAGGTCGTTCCGGCCGCGCCGCTCGGCGACTGGGTCGAGCCGGACATGTTCTCCTCGAGTTCCTCGATGGTCCGGATGATCCCCGTGTCGTTGGTGATCGGCTCGAAGAGGTCCTTGTCGACCGTCTTCTGATCGAAGTTCAGCTCGGCGTTGACCCTGGCGACCACCTGGCCGGGACCGAGGACCTGCTCCAGGAGGCCCTGAAGGCTCTTCTCGAGGTCCTTCTGGAACCGCGTCTGGATGTCCAGCAGGTCGGAGGCGACTTTCTTCGACGAGTCGGCCCCACCGCTCAGGTCGGCCGAGAGGAGGTAGCCGTGGACGTCGATGACCGAGACGTCCTCCGGCTTCAGCCCCTCGACGCTCCGCGAGACCAGGTTGATGATCCCTTTGATCTGGCTCTTCTCGAGGGTGACGCCGGGCTTCAACTTAAGGAAGACGGCCGCCGTGGCCGGCTTGGCCATCGTCACGAAGTAGCTCTGTTCGGGGAGGACGATGTGGACCCGGGCTTCCTCGACCTCGGAAATCTGGGTGATGGTCCGAGTCAGCTCGCCCTGGAGGGCCCGGATGTAGTTCACCCGGCGCTCGAACTCGGTCGCGCCGAGCTGCGTCTTATCGATGATCTCGAAGCCGACCACGCCGCCCCGCGGTAACCCCTGGCCGGCCAGGGTCAGCCGGGTGGAGTAGACGTCCTTGGCCGGGACCTGGATGGTCGTCCCGCCGTCGCTGAGCTTGTAGGGGGTCTTCTGGGACTGCAGTTGCTTCACTATCTCCGCGGCGTCCTGGGCCGCCAGGTTCGAGAAGACCGTGGCGTACTGCGGGCCGCGGGCATAGATGGCGCTCCAGAGGGCCAGGGTCAGCACGACGGCGAGGGCCGCCCCAGCCACGAGGAGCCGTTGGCGGGCGGTCAGTCGTTCCCAGGTGCCGGCTATCTGGCGTCGGGTCGCGTTGAAGTCCAAGCGTCACACCTCCGGAGACGGGCGCGGCGGGCTCTGGATATCGGGTCGGGGATGGGGAACCGAAGGGACACAAAAAGGGGGTGGAACACACCGGGCCGACTTGCGTCCCGGCCCCCGCGGGCCTAAAGACAGCAAGAGTAACCTCCATGTTGTGAGGGACCATCATGGCCCCAGCCGCCATCCTTGGCGTATTACGGGCCCGGGGGTTCCGCCCCCGTGGCAGCTGCTATGGTCGCTTCCTCGACCTCGGCCGCACCGGCGACCGATGGGCGGCTGAAGCTTTCTTGCCTTGCCGGGGGCCGGCCCTTAGACCGGCATCCGCATGATCTCCTGGTAAGCTTCGATGACCTTGTTGCGGACCTGGATCGCCAGTTGCAGCGCCAGGTTGGCCTTCTCGGTCGTGATCATCACCTGGTGTAGGTCGGTGACCTTGCCGGCCGCCAGGTCCATCCCGGCCTGTTCGGCCTGCAGTTGCATCTGGTTGACATCACCGATGGCCTGGTTGAGAAGGTCGGCGAAGGAACTTCCGCCCGTCGCGGCGTCCTTGTTCGCGGTGGCGGCTCCGGCCGCCCCACCGGGCGTCACCGGACCTGGGACCCTTGGCATCGTCAGGTCGATTCTCATCGCTGGCCCTCCCTATCAGGCTCGACCGATGTCGAGGGCCCGGAGGGCCATGGTCTTGGCGGCGTTGATGGCGGTGACGTTGGCTTCGTAGGCCCGCGTCGCTTCCATCATATCGACCATCTCGGTGACCACGTTGACGTTGGGGAGCCGGACGTAGCCGTTCTCGTCGGCGTCGGGGTGGCTCGGGTCGTACTTGAGCTTCGGCGGGGTCTGGTCCTCGACCACCGCCACCACCCGGACCCCGGCCGCCGCGCCGCCCGCTTGACCTGACCCGCCGCCGCCCTGCTGGCCCTGCGCCGCGCCGAGGAACCCGGAAAAGAGGTTCGGTCCCCCGCGCGGGGTCAGGATGGCGACCTGGCGGCGATACGGGCCGCCTTGTTCGGTGCGCGTCGTGTTGGCGTTGGCCAGGTTCGCGGCGATCAGGTCGAGCCTCAGCCGCTGGGCCGTAAGGCCGGACGCACTGGTGTCCATGGCCGAGAAGAGCCGCATCGCTTAGCGCCTCCCCTCGGTGATCGCCGACCGGAGCATGGCAAACTGGCTCGTCAGCTGCCGGACCAAAGCGTTGTAGTAAATAGAGTTCTCGGCCAGATTGGTCATCTCCGCGTCGATATCGACGTTATTGCCGTCCTGACGCATCGATGTGTGGTTGTCCACGACCGTGCCCGGCTTCCACTCCTGGTTCCCGAGCCTGCCGGCCCTCTGGGTCTCCTCTTCGAGGATCCCTTCGAAGCTGACGTCCGACCGTTTGAACCCCGGCGTGTCGACGTTCGCCAGGTTGTCGGCCAGGACCGCGTTCCTCAGGGATGAGGCGTCCAGCCCGCGTTCCAGGAACTTGACCACTTTCGGGAAGATAGCCTGCGAGATCATGGTGTTCCCTCCTTGGACCACCGTGCCGGGCTTCCTTGCCCGGCCCGACCTGCCCGGACCGAGAAACTTGAGCTTCTTTTAAACCCCCGGGGCCATGGCCTAAACTTCTTCGCCCCGGGTCACGATACTGAGAGTGGGAGAGCCGCGCCTTGCCGGATCACGGGGGATAAAAAAACCTGTCCTTTGGCGCAGGGCGCCGAAGGACAGGTAAGGCGACGATTAATCGGCCTTCCCGAACTTACCTCCGGCAACCCGGCCGTCGGCGGCGGACTTCAACCGCACCGACCCGTAGGCTTTGCGTCCCCACCTTACGATGGGTTTGCCCTTATTACGGAGTTCTGGGGCTTCGACATTTCTTTCGGTAGTTCGTCAATTACGCCATAGGATTAGAAACTCCTTCAGATCGGAA
>JAJZPE010000072.1 GCA_021811325.1 Bacillota bacterium | reverse complement strand
TCCGAGATCTCGTAGCCCGAGACCTTCCCAACGACGGTGTCGACGACGAGGTCGTCGATGGTCCCGAGGTCGCGTCCGTCCGCCGTCAGCACCCGTTTCCCGATGATCGCGCCGGGACCACGGGCTCCGGCCTCGGCGGCGCGCACCCGACTCGGCGCCAGGAGCGCCGACGAATCGTGGACGATGACCGCGTCCTCGCCCAGGCTGTGGATGTCCCGGAAACGCAAAGACTTGGGCGAGAAGCGACCCTTGCAGACCACGCGAAGGCCGCTGAGGCGGTCGCCCCGGCGGCCGATCAACAGGTCCCTGACCTCGCCAAGCTTCTTCCCCGTTTGCAGGCTGATGACCGGAAGCCCGATGATACCGCGGCGTGTACGCATTGGACGGCCCCACTTTTGGCCCTAGTTTCCCCGGCCGGAGGCCGTTTCATGTGTCCCCAACCTTACCTTTGGAGGTTTTTTCCTCGTCTGGCACGAAACCGCTAACCGGGAAAGGAGACGGTCCGATTGGGCGAGTATGACCGCAAGCGCGACTTCACCCGCACGCCCGAGCCGCCTGGGGGCAAGGGCCCGGCGCCGGCCGGCGAGACCGAGCCGGCTGGGGGTTTCCCGCGCTTTGTCGTGCAGGAGCATCACGCCTCCCACCTCCACTGGGACCTTCGGCTGGAGATGGACGGTACCCTCAAGAGCTGGGCCGTGCCCAAGGGTCCGCCGCTGGTCAAGGGTGTGCGCCGCCTGGCCATGCAGGTCGAGGACCACCCCCTCGACTACATCGACTTCGAAGGGATCATCCCGGAAGGCAACTACGGCGCGGGGACCGTGTCCATCTGGGACAAAGGGCATTACGCCCTGGCCGTGAACAAGCCGGACAAGATGATCGAGTTCGCCGCCCTCGGCCAGAAGATGCAGGGCGGCTATGTCCTCGTCCACACCCGGGAGAACCAGTGGCTGCTGATGAAAACAGCAGGCGGAGAAGGGAAGGATGGCCGGTGAGCCGAGTGGCCGTCGCCATGACCGGCCCGACCGGGGCCGTCTATTGGCTGCGGGCCCTGGAGTTGCTCTTGAACACGGACGGCGAGGTCCACGCCGTCTTGGCGGAATCAGCCCGGCGCGACATTTCCCAAGAAATGGGCCTTGAAGTCCCCCCTGATCCGTCCGGTCAAAAGGAAGTGTTGCTGCGGTATTGGGTCGACCGGGCCCCGCGGCGCGCCGTCCCGGAGCGCGTCAAACGGCGCTTCTTCTGCCACGCCCCGGGCGGCTTGGAGGAGCCGATCATCGCCGGTGCGCCCACCGGCCCCCTTGGCGGGGCGGCCGGCGCCCCTGACCTCACGGGGATGGTCATCATCCCCTGCGCCATGACCACGGTCGCGGCCGTCGCCGCCGGGCTCGCCGGCGACCTCATCGAACGGACCGCCGTGGGTGTCATCAGGGAGGGCCACCCGCTGGTGATCGTCCCCCGCGAGGCCCCGCTCGGCCGGATCGACCTGCGCAACTTGCTGACCCTGAGCGAGGCCGGGGCGCGGGTTCACCCGGCCTGTCCGGCCTTCGGAGCGCGGCCCAAGGACCTCACCGAACTCATCGACTCGGTGGTCGTCGCGGCCCTCCGGCCGCTCCTCGGAGACGCGGCGGCGGAAGCGGCGGCCGCGGCGAGAGCCTGATGGTGAGGAACAGACCCGGACCACGTGAGCCCGGGGCGGTTCGCTCGAATAGATGCGCCTGCGCAGCAGGGTTCTGGAGATTGGGAGGAGGTCGGAGGCATGGCATCGGATGGGAAGGTCAGGTTCGAGGAGATCGAGGTCGAGCGGATCAACATCGTCGACCGGGATGGGACACTGAGGCTGGTCATCGCGAACACCGAACGGTCACCCGACGTGGTCTTGAACGGCCGGACCTACCCCAGGGAGGGGGGCCGCTCCCCCGGCCTCATCTTCTTCAACGACGAAGGCACCGAGTGCGGAGGGCTGATCTATGGGGGCCAGAGGAAGGAAGGCAAGTACTCCGCCGGAGCCTCCCTGACTTTCGACCAGTTCGAGCAAGACCAGGTGGTCCAGCTCCACTACGATGACGAGAACGGAGACCGCACTTACGGCCTCAGGATCATGGACCGGCCGACAAGGCCCCTGGCCGAGTTTCTGCCCAGGTGGGAAGCAATCGTGGGGATGCCCGACGGGCCGGCCAAGGAAGCGGCCATAGACGAGTTCCAGGCCGGCTTCGGAGCCTGCCGTCGGGTGTTCGTCGGCCGCAACCGCGGTGGCGAGGCCATCGTCGTCCTGGCCGACAGCAAGGGCCGGGACCGCATCCGGATGCGCGTCGATCAGGATGACGTCCCGCGCCTGGAGTTCCTCGATGAAAAGGGCGAGGTCGTTTATCGCCTGCCTCCGGACGCTTCCCCGGCGGGCCGGAACCAGACAGCAGTCTTGCCCCGCGGGTGAGTAGAATCATGCCGGGTTAACACCAAGCCCCGGACCATCCGGTCCGGGGCTTGGAAGTCCGCCAGGCACCTGGCGGTCGATTACGGGATTGGTCAGTCGACGGCCCGCTCGATGGTCCCGCCGCCGATGAGGGTCTCGCCGTCGTAGAAGACGGCGGCCTGGCCCGGTGTGACCGCCCGCTGCGGGCGGTCGAAGATGGCACGGACGCAGGGGTCGCCGTGCGCGCCCGCGGCCGCGGCTGCGCCCCCCGCCGGCTCGATCACGCCCGGGGTCTCGTCGGCCCCGTAGCGGACCTTGATGCCGACTTCGAGCGGCCCGCTCAACTCATCGAAGGCGACGAAGTTACAGCCGGTGGCCACCAGGCCCCGGCTGTAGACGTCCTCGGCGTGGCCGAGGACGACGGCGTTCTCCTCGGGCTCCAGGCGGACCACGTAGTACGGCCGCTCGGCGGTCAGGCCCAGCCCCTTGCGCTGGCCGACGGTGTAGTTCGGCAGCCCGCGGTGCTCCCCGATGACCCGGCCGGCCAGGTCCTTGAACGGCCCGGGCACGAAGGCCTCCGGCGCCCGCTCGCCGACGAAGCGGGCGTAGTCGTCGTCCATGACAAAGCAGATCTCCTGGCTCTCGGGCTTGTCTGCGGTGGGCAGTCCGTAGGCCGCGGCCAGGCGGCGCACCTCGGGCTTGGTCAACCCGCCCAGCGGCCACAGGACGTGGGCCAACTGCTCCTGGGTCAGCGTGTAGAGGGCGTAGGTCTGGTCCTTGTGGCGGTCGCGGGCCTTCTTGATGAGGAAGCGGCCGGTGGCCTGGTCGCGCCCGACCCGGGCGTAGTGGCCCGTGGCGACGTACTCGCACTCGAGGGCCAGGGCCTTCTCCAGGAGGGCCTTGAACTTGACCTCGCGGTTGCAGACCAGGCACGGGTTGGGCGTGCGCCCGCGGCTGTACTCGGCGACGAAGTCGTCGATGACCTCGCGCTCGAAAGTCTGGCGCAGGTTCAAGACATAGTAAGGGATGCCCAGCCGGTCGGCGACCCGCCGGGCATCCTCGACAGCGACGAGCGAGCAGCAGCCGCCGTAGTCGTCGGCGACCTCCGGGGCGACGTCCGGCCAGATCTGCATGGTCGCCCCGATGACCTCGTACCCCTGGTCCCTGAGGAGCGCGGCCGCCAGGGAACTGTCGACCCCGCCACTCATGGCCACCAGGACGCGCTTCACCACTAGTGCTTGTCCTTTCCCTCGCCGGACATGGGCTTGTCCGAAGCCGCGGCCGTGGAGGCGGCCGTCTCGCCGGCCGCCTGGACCTGAGCCTGGGTTGCCGCGTTCCGGTCGGTCCCGCCATACTTGGCCCGATAGTCCTTGATCGCCTCGTGGAGGGCGTCCGCGGCCAGGTTCGAGCAGTGCATCTTGTTCGGCGGCAGCCCGCCGAGGGCATCGGCGACGGCCCGGTTCGAGATCTCCTGGGCCTCGTCGAGGGTCTTGCCCTTGACCATCTCGGTGACCATGCTCGAGGTGGCGATGGCGGCCCCGCAGCCGAAAGTCTGGAACTTCACGTCGGCGATCCGGTCGCCCTTGACCTTGATGGCGATCTGCATGATGTCGCCGCAGGTCGGGTTGCCGACGCGGCCGATCCCGTCGGGATCCTTTAGTTCCCCGACGTTCTTCGGGTTGTAGAAGTGCTCCATCACTTTCTCGTTATACATCGTGCGGATGCTCCTCTCCCGCGGGTGTCAGCGGCGCGGCCGCGTGGCCCTTGATCTTGTCGGCGTAAAGCGGGGACATCTGCCGGAGGCGCCGGACGATATCCGGCAAGGTGGCGATGACGTGCTCCATGTCTTCCATGTTGTTGTCGGTGCCGACAGTCATCCGGAGCGAACCGTGGGCCAACTCGTGCGGCAGGCCCATGGCCAGGAGGACGTGGGACGGCTCGAGGGAGCCGGAGGTGCAGGCCGAGCCGCTGGAGGCGGCGATGCCCTTCATGTCCAGGTTCAGGAGCATCGACTCGCCCTCGACGAACTCGATGGAGATGTTGACGTTGTTCGGGAGGCGCTGGGTCGGGTGGCCGTTCAGGTGGGCGTAGTCGATCGGCGAAAGCAGCCCAGAGATGAGCCGGTCCCGGAGGGCCGTGTTGTGGGCGATGCGCTGGTCGAGGGTCTCGCGGGCGATCTCGGCGGCCTTCCCGAAGCCGACGATGCCGGGGACGTTCTCCGTGCCCGCGCGGCGCTTGCGCTCATGGGAGCCGCCGAAGACGATCGGGACGAGCTTGACGCCCTTGCGGAGGTAGAGTGCGCCGACGCCCTTGGGGCCGTAAATCTTATGGGACGAGACGGTCAGCAGGTCGACGTGGAGGTCGTTGACGTTGACCGGCCAGTTGCCGTAGGTCTGGACGGCGTCCATATGGTAGTAGGCCTGCCCGTGCTCCTTGACGACCCGGCCGATCACGGCCGACGGCTGGATCGTGCCGACCTCGTTGTTGGCGGCCATGATCGTCACCAGGATGGTCTGGGGGGTCAGGGCCTTCTTCACGTCGTCCGGGTCGACCATCCCGTGCTTGTCGACCGGAAGGTAGGTGACCTTGTAGCCCTCTTTCTCGAGGTGCTGGCAGGTGTGCAGGATGGCGTGGTGCTCGATGGCCGAGGTGATGATGTGGTTGCCGACGTCGCGGCGCCCGTAGGCGACACCCTGGATGGCCAGGTTGTCGGCCTCGGTCCCGCCGGCGGTGAAGACGATCTCGTTGGCCGTGGCCCCCATCAGCGCGGCCACCTGCTCCCGGGCTTCCTCCACACCCTTGCGGGCCTCGCGGCCGAGGGAATGGATGCTCGACGGGTTGCCGAAGGCTTCGAGCATGTAGTAATCCATGATCTTGACCACTTCTGGGTGAACCGGGGTGGTGGCGGCGTGGTCGAGGTAGACGCGACGGGTCTCGGCCATTGGCGGTTTCATCTCCTCTTAGACTGGGTGAGCCTCTCTTCTTAGACTGGGTGAGCCTCGAGTGGACCGGGTGAGTCCTATAAGTCCGTTTCAAGTCAGAGCGGCAACGGGTAGCCGTCGTCATGCTTCGCTTCCTCGCAGAGGTCGGCCAGGCTGACCGAATCGAGGGCCCTGACAATGCTGTCCCTCAGCTTGACCCAGACGCTCTTGGCGACGCAGCCCTGCGAGTGGGCGCAGTGCTGGACGGGGCCTTCGTCCTCGCTGGCGCAGTCGACCGGGGCGATGGGGCCTTCGAGGACGCGGATGATGTCGCCGACAGTGATCGCCCCGGCCTCCCTGGCGAGCGTGTAACCGCCCTGGGCGCCCCGGACGCTGTTGAGCAGCCCGGCCTTGCGGAGCGGCCCGGCCAGCTGTTCCAGGTAGCTTTCGGAGAGGCCCTGCCGTTCGGCCACGGCCTTCAGCGAAACCGGTCCGACGTCGCTGTTCATGGCGACGTCAACCATGGCCATGACCCCATACCGGCCTTTGGTGGACAGTTTCACTGGTCTCTCCCCCGTCTCTCCGGAACATTCCCGGCCCTGCCTCGTTCGGCCGGACTAGCCCACCGCCTGCCATGGTCGAGTCGCCGTTCCTTACAATCCCGAGTTGCCTGCTTGGTTATCCGGCTTAATCCTACCACTCCACTGGGTTTTTGTCAAACAATCTGGCGGAGACGCAATATAGCGGCGATGGCGTCGTTACCCTAAAGTTTGGCCGGCCGAAGGTCGATTATCTAGGACGGGAGTGTCCGACTTATGGACAGCGCGCGGTCGGACGGCCAACCGCCAACCTGAGACCACAGAAGGGGCGGTCCAAGTGACTTCCTGGGGGCAGGTCAACGGGCAATACCGAAAAGGCTTGATCCATCTGGTCGACCGGCGGCCGGAGGCGGCCCTCGCGGAGTGGGCCGATCTCGGTGGTTGGCCGGAACAGGCGCCTGCCCTGGCTTACAATAGAGGGCTCGCCCGACTCTGGACGGGGGACCACCGGGGGGCCGCCGCCGACTTCCGGCTGGCCATGGTCCCCGGAGCCGGGCCGGCCGACGCCAGCCTCGGCTTGGCCGTCTCTTTGTGGTTGGCCGAGCAGCCCGGGGCGGCCACGGAGGAAGTGTCGCGCGCGGCCGCGGGCAGGCCTTCGGTCCCCAGGGTCGCTGCCCTGACGGCCCTCTTAGGCCAGGCCGACCCGGGGCCGGCCCCAGCCACCTACGCGGAACTCGTCGCCCGGTTGGTGTCGGCCGCGCGCCGGACCACTCCATCCTTGAGCCTCGCTGTCCTCGCGGGCTCACCGGAAGACGGCGGAAAGCAGGGGGACCTCGAGCCGTGGATCAGCCTGCTGGCGGCTCGCGGCCACACCCTCGAGGTCCTCGGACCCCGCGAGCGGTTGGCCCCGTCGAAGCGCCGCCTGGACGCGGTCATCACGGCCGATTGGGGCCGGATAGCCGAAGCGCTCCGTGGGAGCGGCGCCGGCGCCGTGCCCTTCCTCCTCTGCCTGGAGGCCAAGGACCTCCGGGAACGCTCGTCGTCCCGGCCGGCGGACCGGTTGGGCAGCCCCCTCGGCCAGGCCATGGACTATCTCTTCACCCAGCCGTGCCGCCTCATCGCGGTCGATGAGGAGACCAGGGCGCTCCTGGCGTCGTTGTATGGCCGGGTGGGCCTGACCGGCGGGAACCGCGGCGAGACCCGGAATCTTCCGGAGGCCTTGGAGGACCTGGTCTTCCGGAACGCCTGCACCCTTCAGCCCGACCTCCAACCCCTGGCCAAATCGGTGGCCCGGGCCGACGCGGTCCGGGCCGGCGTCAAGCCACAGACGATCAGCCTCTGCCTCATCGCCCGCAACGAGGAGAACAACCTCCAACGTTGCCTGACCAGTGTCGCCGAGGTCGTCGACGAGTTGATCGTCGGCGACACCGGGTCGACTGACCAGAGCCGCGCCCTGGCCGCGAGGCTCGGGGCCGAGGTCGTGGATGTCCCCTGGAAAGGCGATTTCTCGGCCGCCCGCAACGCGGTCCTCGAGCGGGCCGGCGGCGGTTGGGTCCTTCAGCTCGATGCCGACGAGGAGCTCGATGCCGACGACGCCCTCAACCTCCGTCGCGGCGCCCGCTCAGACGCGGCGGCTGAGGCCTACTACTTCGTCGTCAAGAACGTGGTCGACTTCGGGCCTTCGGGAAGCGTGGAAGAGGCGCAACTCTTGCGGTTTTTCCGGAACAGGCCCGACCACCGGTTCTCGGGAACAATCCACGAGCAGATCTTGCCCTCCATCTTGGCGGCCGGCGGACAGACCGCGGCTCTGCCCGTGCGCCTTCACCATTACGGCTATCTCCCGTCGGAGGTGGCCGCCAAGGGTAAGGTCAAGCGCAACCTCAAGCTGCTCGAGGACGCCCTGAGGAAGGACCCTCACAATGTCTACCTTGGTTATCAACTGTCCGTGGAGCAGATGAGGATCGGGGATTACCAGAACGCCGCCAGGAACATCGACATCGTGGCCCGTCATCTGCTCGCCCTGGGCGAGTCCGCCTTCGCCCTTGACGACTTCTTCCTGGCCGCCATCCTCAAGGCCATCGACGCGATGGTCCTGGCGGACCACCCGGAACGCGGGCTGGAGCTGGCCGAACAGTTCACGGAAAGATGTCCGGACTACCTCGAAGGGGCCCTGGCCCGGGGCCGGGTCCTCTCCATCCTGGGCCGTTACCGCGAGGCGGCGACGCAGTTCATGCGCTGCATCGGCATGGGCGAGTCCAAGAAGTACGTCTACACCCGGGGCGCCGCCTGGTGGCAAGCATGGCACGAGCTCGGCCGGGTATACGAGGCCACCGGCAACCCGTCCGAGGCCGTGGCCGCCTACCGGCAGGCCCTGGCCGGCGGCCGGAGCAGTCTGGCCTCCTACGAACGCCTGGCCGTCCTTATCCTCCAAGGGGAGAAACCCGAGGCCGCCATGTCCTATCTGCGCGGGCTCATACCCACGCTGGAGCCCAGGCACAGGTTCTCGGCCACCTGGATCCTGGCCAAGGCGATGATTGGCCGGGGGCTCTTCCGGGAAGCCGAGGGGACCATAAAGGAAGGGTTGACCACGGACCGTGGTGGGCCGGAGCCCGTCCAGGGTGAACTCCAGGCCGCCCGGTATTGGCTGGCCGTCGCCCTGGAGGGACAGAACCGGTACGGAGAGGCCGCGGCCATCTTCGCCGACCTTGCGGACCGGTCCAGCCTCGGCCGCGAACCGGTGTGGCACCTGAGCCTGTGCCTGATGCTGGCCGGCCGTCCCCGTGAGGCTGAGGGCCATTTGAAGCCGCTGGTCGCGGTGGCCGGGGCGCAGGCCCGCCTGTACCAAGAATTGGCCCGGGCCCTCGCCCGGAAATCCGAAGGTCGGCCGACCGTGCCAACGCCGGTCGGCGACTTGTCCCAGCCTGAAACCAAGCGGGCCTTCCTGGCCCTGGCCGAGCGTCTGCTGGAGTTGAACGAGGCCGCCGTCCTGGCCGTCCTCATCAGCTTGGCCCGGCCGGTCTTCACCGAGCCGGGCGAGGCCGACCGGGAACTGGGTAAGCTGTACTATCGGCGGGGGGATTTCGACCAGGCCCTGGCCAGCCTGGTCGCGGCGGCCGGCGCCGGTTCCACCGATGGCGAATCACTGGCTGATCTGGGCAACCTGGCCTGGCGGAAAGGGTTGCTCGAGGATGCCGTCGAATTCCTCCGCCATTCGGTCCAGGCCGACCCCGGACGCTTGGAGAGCCATGTGGACCTGGCCAGGGTGCTGGTCGCCTTCGGCCGTCGCCAGGAAGCGCTGGGGACCGTCAGAACGGCGCTTGCGGGGCCATTCAGCGGTCACGCCGCCTTGCTCGCCCTGGAGAAAGAGTTTTCGGGGCAACCCGGGTGACCGGAGCGCCGGAGGTGAACGCGCCTTGGGCAACGATCTTTTCGACCCCAGCCGGAGACGGCTCTTGAGCCAGGAAGGCCCGCTCGCCGAGCGGATGCGACCGCGGGCCCTCGACGAATTCGTCGGCCAGGAGGACATCGCCGGCCCCGGGCGCATGCTGCGCCGGATGATCGAGGCCGACCGCCTCTCGTCCATCATCCTCTGGGGGCCGGCCGGCTCGGGTAAGACCTCACTGGCCCGCGTCATCGCCGAGACCACCAAGTCGGCGTTCACCGAACTGAGCGCGGTGACCTCAGGGGTCGCCGACATCCGCAAGGTCATCGACGAGGCCACGGAACGCCTCGGGCACTACCAGAAGCGGACGGTCCTCTTCATCGACGAGTTGCACCGGTTCAACAAGGCCCAGCAGGATGCCTTGCTCCCCCACGTCGAGCGAGGCGTCATCACCCTCATCGGGGCCACCACCGAGAACCCGTTCTTCGAGGTCATCGCCCCGCTGGTCAGCCGGTGCCGGGTGTTCAAGCTCAAGCCGTTGTCTGCGGACCCCCTACGGGTTATCGCCGGACGGGCCCTGGCCGATCGCGAGCGCGGCCTGGGCAACCACCGCGTCGAGATCACCGAAGAGGCCATGGCCCACCTGGTCGAGGTGGCCAACGGGGACGCCCGCTCACTGCTGAACGCGATCGAGCTGGCTGTCCTGACCACCCCGCCGGACCCTGACGGGACGCGCCGGGTCACCCTGCCCATCGCCGAGGAGTCCATCCAGCGCCGGGCGATCACCTATGACAAGGGCGGCGACCAGCACTACGACACCATCTCGGCCCTGATCAAGAGCCTCCGCGGCAGCGATCCCGACGCCGCCGTCTACTGGCTGGCAAGGATGCTTTACGCTGGCGAGGACCCGACCTTCATCGCCCGGAGGATGGTCATCCTGGCCTCGGAGGACGTCGGAAACGCCGACCCGATGGCCTTGGTGCTGGCCACGGCGGCCTTCCAGGCGGCCGAGTCGATCGGGATGCCCGAAGCCCGCATCCCGCTCGCCCAGGCGGCGACCTACCTGGCCTCGGCGCCCAAGAGCAACGCCGCCTACAGGGCCATCGAACGGGCGTCCAAGGACGTGGCCGACCGGACCATCACCGGCGTTCCCCTTCACCTCCGGAACCCGGTGGCCAAGGGACTCGAAGAATTCGGGCACGGCCGCGACTACAAGTACCCCCACGACTTCGCCGGCCACTTCACTCCCCAGGACTACCTGCCGCCCGAACTGCGCGGCAAGGTCTACTACCAGCCCAGCGAAGAAGGGCGGGAGCGGGAAATGAAGGACCGGCTCGGGAAGCTCTGGCCGGAAAGGCGCGGCCGCTAGCCGGGTAGTCGGCTCGTGGTCCCTGGCATTCGGGCTGAACAGCCCCTGGGCGCGCCGTAGGCGGCGCCCAGGGGCTGTTTC
>JAJZPE010000071.1 GCA_021811325.1 Bacillota bacterium | reverse complement strand
AGACGCAGAGGGTAGGATGGACCGCCTCTTCGACACCCATCCGCCGGTGGCCGACCGGATCAAGCGGCTCGAGGCGATGGCCCTGTGAGGAAAAGGAAAGTCGCCCCGTGGAGCCCCGCTCACATTTCAGCAGTCGCGGCCCCTTAAGGGGGGCCTGGATGATTCAGACCCAGGGACGATACTCCGCATCCATGGGGATTGGGGATTCACAGGGTGAGGCGGAAAAGGTCTTTAAGCAGAAGGCCGTTCCGGTTAAGCCCGGGCGGTCGAGGGCTAGGTCTTACAACGCGGCCGGTTGATCGTGGCGCCATTGGTGACTGGCTGTCACCTCTGCCGCCACAGAAAACGTCCCCTCTCATGGTGACATCTTCTCAGTCTCACTTCAGGGTGACAATATCACAATTTCACGACACCTGAGTGATTGCGAGCCCTTGACAAAATGAGCGGACCGCTCTATTATTTACTCAAACCTCTACCCGGTGTGGGTATGAGCATCGGACTCAGATCCGGACCAAAACATCAAAACGATGAAAGACGATGAACGGGAGAAGTAACTCAACACGTATCGCTGCCAGAGAGAGCCCGGCCGGTGCAAAGGGCTTCAGCGGTCAGGAGTGAACATGCGCCCGTGAGTTCCGCCTCCGAAGCCGGGAATCGGCAGGTAGGGGGCGGCGGGAAGGCCGCCGTTGACTGGCCGGGGCATTCAGGCGTCACCGCGTTCCTTCAAGGGACGCAGCGCCGCCGCGTGTCCGCAGAGTGAGACGTCGATTCGTCTTAATTAGGGTGGAACCGCGGAACCCCGCCCCTGTCGCACAGGGGATGGGGTTTTTTTATTTCCGCGTTGGAAAACACGCCCGCCTCAAGGGCGGGACCGAGAGCGGAGGGGGTCGATGATGAGCGCCTTGGACAGAGAGGGCTACCTGTTGATGGACCCGGTGGAATTCCGAGCCAGGTTTCGTGAGCGAACCCACCACACCCTGGAGATCCAGACATACGCGGCCATCCAAGCCGGGAAGCGGCTACCGGAAAAGCAGGCCGAGACAGCCAGGAAACTCAGCCGGTTATGGGTGGAGAAAGGCCTACCGACCGATCTGCCGGACTACCTTTGGGGCCAGAGACTGATCAGCTTCGCCGATACCCTTCAGGCGGGCGGGCGGGTGGACCTGTCCGCATATGCCCCCAGGCGGTTGACCCCAGAAGAGGCCGACTTCTTCCACCGGGTGCTGCGGGAACGCCGGTCGGTCCGGCACTGGACGGAGGAGGACGTGCCCGACTGGATGATCGACCGAATCCTGGAAAGCGGCCTCTGGGCAGCTCACTCCTGCAACCTGCAATCCATCAGGTTCATCGTGGTCCGGGAGAAGGGCATGCCTGGACTGTTCAAGGGGAGCGACATCCCAGGCGGTCCCGTCCACCTGGTCATCCTTCAGGATGAACGGGTCTACCGGGCCAACGAATTGATGCCGGTGCGCAACCGCCTCCTCGACTGCGGCGCGGCGGCCCAGAACATGGTCCTGACCGCCCACGCCTTGGGGCTCGGCGGTGTCTGGCTGACGTTCTCGGACAAGATGGTGGAACGATTGGCTGAACGCTTCCGACTCCCCGAGATGATCAAGATAGTCACTTACGTCGACGTGGGCTTCCCCGCCCAGTCGCCGGCCCCCCCGGGACGCATCGGACTGGTCGAGGCCGTTCTCGAGCGGGTTTAAGAGGGAGGAACAATCTCGGGCCACACCCGGGACCACCCAATCATCAATCCACAAAAAAAGGAGAGGATCCCCAATGTCCCGACGGTTCCGCCTTTCCGCACGGCTCGCAGTGGTCATGACCCTGGTCCCGGTCCTGGTCCTCGGCGCGCTGGTGGCGGGGTGCGCCAGGCGGGGCGGCAAGCCCATCCGCATCGCCGTCGCCGCCCCACTCACCGGCAGCATGGCCGTGGTCGGACAGCAGTTTGTGGACGGAGCTAAGCTGGCCATCGACGAGGTCAACGCCCAGGGCGGCATCAACGGTCGCAAAGTCGAGTTGGTCACCCAGGACGATCGGAACGACCCCAAGGAGGCGGCAAGCATCGCTCAGAAGCTGTCCCTGGACAAGGATCTCTATGGGGTTCTCGGCGGGTACAGTAGTTCTGCTTCGTTCGCCTCCATCCCCATTTACGAGAAAGCCCGGATCGTCGAGATCACCCCCAGCGCCTCCCACCCGAAACTGCCCGAGGTCAGCAAGTACATGTTCCGGATGTGGACCGGCATCGACGTCTACGCCCCGCAGTTGGCTGATTTCGCCGTCACCAAGAGGGGCCTCAAGAAGCTCGCCGTCATCTACGTCAACAACGACTTTGGCAAGGCCAACCGCGACTACTTTGTGCAGAAGGCCAAGTCCCTCGGAGCGACCATCGTCGGCGAGGAGACCTTCCTCGACGGGGACAAGGACTTCAAGACCCAATTGACCAAGATCAAGGCGGCCCGCCCCGACGCCCTGGTGATCATCTCCTACTACGTCGAGGGAGCCCTCATCGCCCAGCAGGCCCGGACCGCCGGGCTCACCGTCCAGATCGTCTCCACCGGAACCTTCATGGAGCCCGAGTTCCTCAAGCTCGCCGGGGCGGCCGCCGAAGGCATCTTCTTCAACACCGAGTTCCACCCGGACGACCCGCGCCCGACGGTACAAGACTTTATCAAGAAGTTCAAGGGCGCCTTCCCGGGCAAGGATCCCGCCCCCTACCACGCCACCAGCTACGACGCCACGGCTATGCTCCTTCAAGTCCTAAAGCAGGTCAACCTGGACCGTTCCAAGGTGGCCGAGGCCCTGGCCAACATCCAGTTCTCGGGAGCCGAAGGGCCTATCTCCTGGCGGGCCGGGAAGGGTATCGTCAAGCAGAACATCTTCGTCGAGATCAGGAACGGCAAGTTCGTCCTGGTCACCCAGTAGACCTAACGGCCCTTCACGGGCCACGCCGACCCACAGTTCGTCCCCGGTCGCCGCTGGGCGGCCGGGGCGGGCTGGGGCGGGGGAGGTGGTTGCATGTCACTGCTCTTGGAGCAGTTGGTCAACGGCGTCATCATCGGTAGCGTTTACTCCCTCATCGCCCTGGGCTTCTCCCTCATCTTCAGCATCCTGGAGGTCATCAACTTTGCCCATGGGTCGATCCTGGTCATGGGGACCCTTATCGGCCTCGTGGTCTTGCAGCGGACCAACTTCTGGGTCGGCCTGCTCATCGCCGCCTTGGCCAGCGGGCTCTTGGGGGCACTGGTCGAGAAGGCGGCCATTTACCCGCTGCGTCTCCGGCGGGCCCCGCTCGGGGCCCAGTTCATCAGCACCATCGGCGCCGGGATGATGATCGACATCGCCGCCCTTGTCATCTTCGGCCCGAAGACGCGCCCCTTTCCGCCCTCCCTGCCGGCCACGCAGTTCGCCCTCGGCCCGGTCCGGGGTTCCGTTGTGGAGCTAGCCATCCTGGGGGTCTCGTTGGGGTTGATGGCTCTATTGCAGGTGTTGGTCAACCGGACCCGGTTCGGGAAGGCGATCCGGGCGACGGTTCAAAACCCCAGGGCGGCGGCGATGTTCGGCGTCGACGTCGACACCGTCAACACCCTGACCTTCGCCCTCGGGTCGGCCTTGGCCGCGGTGGCCGGCATGTTGATGGGAGTCTACTACAACATGGCCGACTTGGGCACGGGCTTTCTGGCGGGGATGAAGGGCTTTGTCGCCGCCGTGTTCGGCGGGATCGGCTCGATTCCCGGGGCCGTCCTGGGAGGGTTGGCCCTCGGGGTGGCCGAGGACATCGGCGCGACCTGGTTGTCCTCGTACCGGGACGCCGTCGCCTTTATCATCCTCATCGTCATTCTGCTGGTCCGGCCCCAGGGGATCCTGGGTCACCCGGAACGGCAGAAGGTCTAGGGGGGGGTGATCCGGTCATGCGCGCCAACCCGACCGGACTCCGGCGGCGAACCAGGGCAGGCAAGGTGTCGGCTGCCGGGTACTTGACCGCCCTGCGGAAGGGCGTGGGCCCACTGGCGGTGCTGCTGGCTTTGACCTTTCCTTTCCTGGTCAGTCAGTATCTGGTTCACCTCGGCGTGCTCATTTCGATCTACACGATCCTCACCCTCAGCCTGAATCTGGTTTCCGGCTACGCCGGCCAACTGGCCCTCGGCCACGCCGCCTTTTACGCCCTTGGGGCCTATGCCTCCGCCCTGCTGACCCTCTCCGGTCACCCGTTCTGGTTGGGTCTCTTGGCCGCCGGCGTTGTCGCCGCCTTGGGCGGTTTGGTCGTCGGTCTGCCATCGCTCAAGTCTTCCGGGTTCTACCTCGGCATGATCACCCTGGGCTTCGGGGAGATCGTCAAGCTCGTCCTGTTGAACTGGGACTCCTTGACCAGGGGGCCGATGGGACTGACCAACATCCCGCCGGCCAAGCTTTGGGGTTACACCTTCGGCTCGGTCGCGTCCTTCTACTACCTGGCCCTCCTCATCCTCGCCCTGACCGCCGGGGCCGTTCATCGTCTGGTGAACTCGCGAGTGGGTGAGGCCCTCGTGGCCATTCGCGAAGACGAGGTGGCCGCCAAAGCCATGGGTATCGACACCGGGTACCACAAGGTCCTGGCTTTCACCGTCTCCGGCTTCCTCGCCGGCCTGGCCGGTAGCCTTTACGCCCACTACATCAGCTTCATCAACCCCGCATCCTTCGGGAGCGGCGAGTCGTTCCTCATCGTCAGCATGACCCTCCTGGGTGGAGCGAGCCTCGGTGGATCGGCCCTCGGGGCCGCCACGCTGCTCCTCGTGCCGGAGGTGTTCCGGGCCCTGGCCGACTACCGGCTCCTCTTCTACGGCGCGGTCCTCATCCTCCTCATGGTCTTCCGGCCGAACGGGCTTATCCCCGAGCGGCGCTTGCGTTACAGGGGCATCCTTGAGCGGCTGCGAGGCGCCGAACCCGTGTCCGGACGAGATTCCGGGGCCGGACCAGGATACCGGGCCCCGGCCGAGGAGGGTTGACCGGATGGGTCTGCTCCATATCGACGAGGCCAGCGTCTCCTTTGGCGGTGTTCGGGCCCTGGAAATGGTCAGTCTTATCATTGAGAAAGGTGAAATCGTCTCAATCATCGGCCCAAACGGTGCCGGAAAGACCACGCTGTTCAACGCGATCTCCGGGTTCACCCACCTGGACTCGGGGAAGATCAGCTTCGACGGAGGCGACATCACCCGCGAGCCTCCCCACGGAGTCGTCCGGCTGGGGATAGCTCGGACCTTCCAGAACCTCCGCCTCTTCAGCCGCTTGACGGTGGCCGAGAACGTCAACATCGCCCAGCACAGCCGGACCCGCTCGGGGGTCTGGGCGGCCTTGCTGAACAGCCGAGGCTCCCGCTCCGAACGACGAGCGGTCCTGGAACTGACGGCGGACCTGTTGGCGGCGGTCGGCCTTGCCGGCCAAGCCGACACCCTGGCCGGGGACCTCCCCTACGGCGACCAACGCCGGGTCGAAATCGCCCGGGCCTTGGCCACCAGGCCGCGCTTGTTGTTGCTGGATGAGCCGGCCGCGGGCATGAACTACGCCGAGGTCCAGGACCTCCTCGGCTTGATCCAAGGGGTCCGCGGGCGGGGGATCACCGTGGCCATGGTCGATCATGACCTGCGGGCGGTGATGGCCATTTCCGACCGCGTGGTGGTGCTCGACTACGGTCGGAAAATCGCCGACGGCCGGCCCGGGGAAGTCCGCCGTAACCCGGCGGTCTTGCGGGCCTACTTGGGAGAAGAGGGAGGGGCGGCCACCGATGCTTGAGCTCGAAGAACTCCACGTGTACTACGGCAACGTCCACGCCCTGAAGGGCGTAAGTTTGAAGGTCGCCCAGGGCGAGCTGGTCGTGGTCGTCGGGGCCAACGGGGCCGGAAAGACCACCCTGCTCAGAACGGTCTGTGGGGTGCTCCACCCAAGGGGCGGCCGGGTATCGTGGAACGGTGAACTCATCTCGGGCCTGGCCCCTCAGCGCATCGTGCGCCGGGGAATCGCCGCCTCCCCCGACAATCGCCAGGTCTTCCCCCGGATGACGGTCATGGAGAACCTCGAGATGGGCGCGTTTTCCCGCCGGGACAGGGTGGGGATCCGCCGGGACCTGGAGACCGTCTATGGACTCTTCCCCGTCCTACGGGATCGCCGCGGTCAGGTCGCCGGGACCCTGAGCGGCGGGGAACAGCAGATGCTGGCCATCGGGCGAGCCCTGATGGCCGCCCCCAAGCTCCTCCTGATGGATGAACCCTCGATGGGCCTGGCCCCGCGACTCGTCACGACGATGTTCGAAACCATCCACCGCATCCGCGACCGCGGCACGGGCATCCTCCTCGTGGAGCAGAACGCGCGGCTCGCTCTAGGCATCGCCGACCGGGGTTACGTCCTGGAGACGGGACGTGTTCTACTGTCCGGAACCGGCGACGAACTGTCGGAAAACCACCTCGTCCGCCAGGCCTACCTGGGAGGTGAATGACGATAAGGACTCCCCTTGAAAAGCCCGGCCCCGACGCCTTGTCCGCAGCCTTGTCGAAGCTCAGGGCGGACAGGTCCCGGCGACGAGTCAACCCGGGTATGGGGCGACGGCAGCTCAATGAGCTGCCTCGTTTTGCGTCATGGGGGCGACGCCGGTGCCTAGGCTGTGGGTTCGACCCGGCCCGGTCCAAAACCGGCTTTCGGGCTGTGGCCGTAATCCCGGCCCACCGTCCGCCCGAGCGAGGTGATGATGGCTTCGACGCACGGCCGGCAATTCTCCGGCTCCTCGGTCAAGCAGATCTTGTTCGGGTAGATCCGGTAGTCCTGGCGGTACCGACCCGGGGTCACGTT
Organism: Bacillota bacterium; assembly: GCA_021811325.1. GTDB lineage: Bacteria > Bacillota > Sulfobacillia > JAJYWN01 > JAJZPE01 > JAJZPE01. Next base: position 4,210 of record JAJZPE010000071.1, on the reverse strand, counting down.
GGGCATGATGACGTTGGCTCCGAAGCTGAGGGCCTTCTGCCGTCCCCGCGGGTCGATGCTGCCGGTGGCCGTGGTCGCCGGAAGGTGGGCGAAGGGCAGGACCAGCCGGGCCGTGGCCAAGGTGATCAAGGTTTGGTCGAGGCTGCCGCCGGGGCGGTCGGCCAGCGGGGTCTGGTCGTTCGGGATGAAGGGGCCGATGCCGGCCATCTCCACGTCCAGCTCGCGCAGGAGCAGGAGGTCGTCGGCGATGGAGGCGATGGTCTGTCCGGGCAGGCCGATCATGTTCCCCGACCCGACCTGATACCCAAGCTCTTTCAGCCAGCGCAGGTGTTCGACCCGCTCGGCCAGCGCGGTCCCTGGCCGGAGGCGGCTGAACAGCTCCGGGTCGGCCGTCTCGTGCTTGAGCAGGTAGCGGTCGGCCCCGGCCTCGCGCCAGGCCTTGTACTCATCGCGCGGGCGATCGCCCACCGCGATGGTGACCGCGGCGTCGAGGTCGCCCTTGATTCGCCGGACGACCCAGACCAGGGTGTCGGCGTCGTAGGTGACGTCCTCGCCTGATTGCAGGACGATGGTCCGATAGCCCAGCTTTCCGGCTCGGCCGGCGATGTCAACGATCTCGTCCGGGTCGATCCGGTAGCGCTCGAGGTCGCCGTTCCCGGCCCGGAGCCCGCAATATAGGCAATTGCGCCGGCAGTAGTTAGAGAACTCGATGACCCCGCGAAGATGGACTGCGTCGCCGACGCTACGCCGGCGGACTTCGTCGGCCGCCGCCCGGAGCGCTTCGACCTCGGGCCCGTGGGACTGCAAGAGTTCGATGATCTCGTCGCGGTCGAGAGGGCGGCCGGCCAGGGCGCGTTCGAGGCTGCGCTTCACGGTCGGCCTTAGGCTGCTCTTCGATAGTCCGTCGGCGTCCATGTGATCACTCCCCAGACCATGTTAGCACAAGGCGAGGGTCCGAGGGAAGCGGCCCTGGGTCAGAAGTGGGAGAAGGCCCGGAGGCACTGGCGGAGGGAGCCAGCGGACAAAGCCAGCGGTCGTGTGCTGTGCCAAGGTCCGCGAGGTGGCGGCTGATGAATGAGCCAACCAAATATTGGTCAGAGTAAGTCCATCGAAGCGGGTCGGTTCGCCCAACCTTTTGGGATGGAGGTGCTGGATGTGGCTGACGGCGGCTCGAGGCAGGCCGTGAAGGAGAACCCGGTCGATGGCACGACCTGGGAGTTCCTCAAATCCGGCTGGTGGGTGCTGCATATCATCGCCATCGGACTCGTGTTCTGGCTGGGGCATGTCCTCTGGCCGATGAGGTAGAAAGGATACTGGAATCATAAAGCTCATCATTGGGGCCATGTCAGGGAAGCTTCGGCTTCCTTGTCTTGTTCTGGCCTCAGGTCGCCCTGGACTGGGTCATCTATGCAGCCAGCTTGGGGAATCCGGGCGGGGCGCGGGCAGGATTTCGGCCGTTCATTCAGAATGGGGGAGGGGTGGGTTTTACCCTTTGCAGGAGGTGGCTCGACTGAACGAACTCACTGTCTATGCGGGCCTGGGTGTCATTCTCTTACTGGTGCTGGTGTTGCCGTTCATCTCGAGGAGAGTCGAGCACAACCTGGAGGCCTTCCTCTTCGTCATGGGCCTGGCCGCTGCGTTGGTCTCCGGCGCCCTTGGCCGGGAGCTCGGGCTCAAGGCCCTGGAAGAACCCGTGGCCATCAGCCTCGCGGTGCTCTTTTCGGGTCTGCTGTTCAAGGCCTTCAAGAGGCACATCCACAGGGCCGTCGACAGCCTCCTGAAAGTCGTGTCCTTCCGCGCTTTCGTCTTTGCTTTGGTCGTCGCCCTCGGGTTCTTCTCCAGCGTCATCACGGCCATCATCGCCGCTCTCGTCCTCGTGGAAGTGGTCGGCGCGCTGAACCTCAAGCGCGACGTGGAGATAAGGCTGGTCATCATCGCCTGCTTTGCCATCGGCCTCGGGGCGGCCCTGACGCCGGTGGGTGAGCCCCTGGCCACCATCGCCGTGGGCAAGCTGGGGCAGAGCTTCTGGTACCTGGCCCGGCTGCTCGGGCCATACATCGTGGTGGGTGTGGTGGCTCTTGGGGCCTTCGCCGCGTGGTATCTGCGGCCGACCGAGAGCCTGCCGGACCCCGACCGACTGGGGCAGGTGGCCGAGGCCGGCCCGGAGGTGCCGCGGGAGGGTAGTCTGGAGGCGCCGCGCGGCGAGGAGTCCTACCGCGAGGTCGTCGGCCGGGCCCTCAAGGTCTACCTCTTCGTCATGGCCCTGGTCCTCTTGGGCGAAGGGTTCAAGCCGGCCATCGACCGCTTCATCATCAGCCTACCGAGCCCGCTCTTGTACTGGCTGAACATGGTCTCGGCGGTTCTCGACAACGCCACCCTGACCGCCGCCGAGATCAGCGTGAAGATGAGCGCCCTTCAGGTGAAGAGCATTCTCATGGGCCTCCTCGTGGCCGGCGGCATGCTCATCCCCGGCAACATCCCCAACATCATCTCCGCCGGCAAGCTGAGGATCCGCAGCCGGGAGTGGGCCGTTTTAGGCCTGCCCCTCGGGCTTGTGATGATGTTTTTGTACTTCGTGGTCCTATTTGGGGGGGCCCTGGTGACTGGAGCGTGAGTCGCGGCGGTCACTCTGAAGCGCCGCCCAAACAGGAGGGGTGGGCCGTGGGTGAACTGAGGGTTGACGGACACCGGTTGCTGGAGACGTTGCGGGACCTGATCCGCATCCCCTCGGTGAACCCTTCGCTGGTGCCGGGCGGGGAAGGGGAGGCCGCCATCGCCGAGTATGTCGAAAAGCGGCTGGCGCGCCTCGGACTGCGGGTCGAGCGCCAAGACCTCGGGGCCGGACGGGTCAACGTCATCGGGGTGATGCAGGGAGCCGGGGTGAAGACGGGCTCGGGCCGCCCCCGGACCCTCATGCTCAACGGCCACCTCGACACCGTCGGCGTGGCCGGGATGGAGATCGACCCGTACAACCCGCGGGTTGATGGCAACCGCGTCTATGGCCGCGGGAGCTCCGACATGAAGGCCGGGCTGGCGGCCATGCTCGAGGTGGTCGAGGCGCTGGTCGAGTCGCGGACGCGCCTGAGCGGCGACCTCATCCTGACTTTCGTCGCCGACGAGGAGTACACCAGCATCGGCACCGAGCGCATCGCCCAAACCTTCAAGGCCGATGCGGCCATCGTCTGCGAGTTCACCGGGCTCGAAATCGTCAACGTCCACAAGGGCTTCGCCTGGATCCGGGTCGACGTGCGCGGCAAGGCGGCCCATGGGAGCATGCCCGACGCCGGCGTTGACGCCATCGCCAAGGCCGGCCGGTTCCTCGTCGAGATGGAGCGGTATGAAAAAGGCGTTCTGGCCGCCAGGTCCCACCCGGCGGTCGGGTCGCCCTCGATTCACGCGTCGCTCATTCAGGGGGGCACGGAGCTCTCGACCTACCCCGACCACTGCCGGGTCGAGGTCGAACGCCGGACCATCCCCGGGGAGAGCCGCGAGATGGTCGCGGCCGAGGTCGACACGCTGCTGCGAGCGGCCGCCGAGGCGGACCCGCAGTTCAGGGCCGACGCCGACCTCTTCTTCTACCGTTCGCCGATGGAGGTGCCGCCCGACCAGCCCATCGTCAGGTGCCTGGAGCGGGCCTATCAGGTGGTGACCGGCGAACGCCCGGCCCTGGGCGGGATGGGCGGCTGGTGCGACACCGCCCTCTTGAGCGAGGCGGGCATCCCCGCCGTCCTCTTCGGACCCGGCGGCTTCGGCGCCCACGCCGCCGTGGAGTGGGCCGACTTCGACAAGGTGGTCACGGCGGCGAAGGTGCTCGGGGAAGCGGTCAGAGACTTCTGCGGGGCGTAGGTTCGCGGGGCGTAGGTTCGCGGGGCGTAGCCCCACCGGGGAGCCATACAGCGGAAGGCGCGAAGACAGATGAAAGCGCGAAGAAGGCCGGCCGGGACGTGGTCCCGGCCGGCCTTCGGTATCCTGTGAGTGCCACGCGCCACCGCGGTCTAATCGCCAACCCTGCTCTATCGCCGCTCTATTTCCCGCTCAGGCCGGCGTTCAGGCGCTGGGTGGCCAACTGCTCCTCGATTTGCCTGGCCATCCGTTGCGCTTCGGCGTAGCGGGGATGGCCCGGTGGCACCTGCCGGAGGAAGCCCAGGGCGGCCGAGTAGAAGCCTTCATCATAGAAGGCTGTCCCCATGCTGAAGGCCTTCTCGCCGGT
>JAJZPE010000070.1 GCA_021811325.1 Bacillota bacterium | reverse complement strand
GTCGCAGTACGGCACCGGGTTGGGATGCACCCCCGCGGCCACGAGCCCGGCCACGTGGGCCATGTCGACCATCAGCAGCGCCCCGACCTTGTCGGCGATGGTCCGCAGCCGGGGGAAGTCGATGAAGCGCGGATAGGCGCTGGCCCCGGCGACGATCATCTTGGGCTTGTTCTCGACGGCCAGCTTCTCGACGACGTCGTAGTCGATGGTCTCGGTCTTTTCGGAGACGCCGTAGGGCACGAAGTGGAAGTAACGGCCGGAGAAGTTGAGCGGGTGGCCGTGGGTGAGGTGCCCACCGTGCGCCAGGTCCATGCCGAGGACGGTGTCCCCGGGCTTGAGGAAGGCGAAGTAGACCGCGGTGTTGGCGGGGGCTCCGGCGTGCGGCTGGACGTTGGCGTGCTCGGCCCCGAAGAGGGCCTTGGCCCGGTCGATGGCCAGTTGCTCGACCACGTCGACGTACTCACAGCCGCCGTAGTAGCGCTTCTTCGGCAGCCCCTCGGCGTACTTGTTGGTGAAGACCGTCCCCTGCGCTTCCATCACCGACAGGGGCGCGAAGTTCTCCGAGGCGATGAGCTCGAGGCCGGAGCGCTGCCGGTGCAGCTCCTTGAGCATCGCTTCATAGACTTCGCGGTCATCGGCCTGTAGGTGTGTAAAGCCTTGCATTGGTTGGAACCCCCTTTGCTTTTACTCGACGCCGAAGACGTTGAGGCTGAGGTATCTCTCGCCGGTGTCCGGGCAAAGCGTGACGACCGTCTTGTCCGGTCCCAGCGTTTCGGCCACCCGCAGGGCCGCCCAGACATTGGTCCCGGAGGAGATGCCAACGAAGAGGCCCTCCTCCTCGGCCAGCCGCCGGGCGGTGGCCACCGCATCCTTGTCCGTGACCAGCACAAGCCGGTCGATGATCGCTCGGTTCAGGACATCCGGGATGAGGCCGTCGCCGATGCCTTGCTGGATGTGGTTGCCGATGGGCTTCCTGGAGAGGATTGCCGCCTCGGACGGTTCGGCCGCGACCACCAGGCAACCGGGGTATTTCTCCTTCAATTGCTCTCCGACTCCGGTTATCGTCCCCCCCGTGCCGATGCCCGAAACGAAAGCGTCGACCCATCCTGTCTCACCGACCTGGTCGATGATCTCGGCGGCCGTCGTCGCCCGATGGGCCCCGGGGTTAGCCGGGTTCGTGAACTGGCTGGCGAAGAAGACGCGTGAGTCCTTCCTGGCCATTTCCTCGGCGGTCCTCTTGGCGGTTTCGATGGCTTCCCCGATATCCCTGCCGGGGTCGGTCAGGATGAGCTCGGCGCCGTAGGACCGCATCGTGCCCTGGTTCCCGCTGGTGGCTTCGACGATGGTCGAATCAGGTTTCAACAGCCCCTGGGCCTTGGCGGCCATGACCATGGCATAGGCCGGTCTAATCTTGATGCTCCCCCCGGGGTTGAGCGCTTCGACCTTGACCAGGATGCGGCTGCCGTTTGCCGGCCGGATTCGATTCAGTTGGACCATGGGGGTCTTGCCGATCGCTTCGAGGATGTTTTGCTTGATGTCGCTCATGAGGCTGCCCTCCCTGATTCTTGGAATCCTCGGAGATGGGCGCAGGACGACCCGGCGCCCCCTGGTCGAAGGGGTGCCCCGGGGCGTTCTCGACCGTCAGTGGCAGGCCCATCGCCTGGACGCCCTTCCTCACTCCTTTGCCGCTATCCGTCCCGTATCGCCAAATTGCTACCTTCAACACGGCCTTGTCCTTGTCCTTCCCAAGCTGCTCGACGAGGACCTGGCCGATGTGGTGGTCCATCAGGGCCATTGGTTCATGGGGGCCTGGGTTCTCTGCACTCAAGAGGTAAGGTGGTCAGACCATAGAGGGATAATAAAAGCCGGCCCCGGGAGGCCAGCTTCAAAGAATGGCTCGCTGAATGGCTCACTGACCGGCGTCCTCTTCGCTGATTCCGGCCATGATTATCGGTTTGACATTGTCCAGGTGGGCCCGCATGGCCGCGGCCGCACCCTCCGGGTCATGGTTGACAATCGCCTTGACCAGCCGGTCAAGCTCGGCCACCGACTGCTCAATCGGCCCTTCCCCGGTCGCCCCGGCGCGCAAGGCCTGGTAAAAAACCCGGTTGATCTTCACCAGGATGTACTGGATGTCCTCGAGCAGTTGGTAAAACACATCGTTATGGGTCAGGCGGGCAATGGTCTTGTGAAGGGTGGTGTCGCCATCATCCGGGGTTTGCCCGCTGGTGAGCGAACGGGACAACGAGTGGTGAATCTCCTGAAGCTCAACAAGGTCCTCCGGGGTCGCCCGTTCAGCTGCCAGCCTGGCTGCCTCAATCTCCAGCACCGAACAGACTTCGTAGGACTCAAGAATCTCCTTCTTCGTCCGCATCAGCGCGTGGGCCACCGGGCTCAAGAGCGAGGGGGGTACCCTGTGGGCAACGTAAGTGCCGTCCCCCGGCCTTATCTCGACCACCCCGAACATTTCGAGAATGCTGAAGGCCTCCCGCATCGATGGACGGGACACCCCCAAGCGCTGCGCCAATTCCCGCTCGGGTGGTAGTTGCTGGCCCGGCTTCAGGTCGCCGGCGCTGATCAGGGCCAGGATCTGGTCCACCACTTCCTCGTAGACCTTTTTTGTCTTGATGGTCGCGAAATGGATGTTCAACGGAACCTCCTGGGCCAAAGGTTGGGGCTGGGTTCCTCTGGGTACCGGTCAGACCACTTTACCTCTAGCAATTTCGCCCCCCGTTGAACGTTGGCCTTCTTTTTCTCGCTACGACGGCCCTTTTTTTGGAAAAGGAGAAACCGGCTCACCCGCGAGCGGAGCCGGCCTCGTCACCGCGCCCAATACGACCTCAAGCGGGGACTGACCCCGCCGTCGGTCAAAGGGAAAGGTCAGATGGCTCCGACCACTTTCCCGGTCTTCTCGATGGCCGTCAGGGTATCGTCCAGGTCCTCCTGGGTGTGTGTGGCCATGAGCGACAGGCGGATCCGCGAGAGCTTGCGGGCCACGGCCGGGTAGAAGACCGGGTTGACGTAGATGCCCATCTTGTCGAGCTGCCGGCCCATCTCCTTGACCTTATAGTCGTCGCCGATGATCAGCGGGAAGATGGCCGTCTCGGCGTCGCCGAGGTCCCAGCCCATGCCCAGGAGCTTCTCGCGCATGTAGTTGATGTTCTTCCACAGCCGCGCCCGCAGCTCCGGCTCGTCCTCGATGACGTCGAGGGCGGTGTTGAGGGAGGCTGAGACCGCCGGGGGCAGCGCCGTCGAGAACATGTAGGAGCGGGCATAGAACCGGAGGTAGTTGACGACGTCGCGGCTCGAGGCGACGAACCCGCCGACCCCGCCCAGGCCCTTCGAGAGGGTCCCGGCGACCACGTCGACCTGGCCCTCGACGCCCCAGTGCTCCGGGGTGCCATGGCCGTTCTGGCCGATGACCCCCGTGGCGTGGGCCTCGTCGATCATCAGGCGGGCGCCGTGCTTGCGGACGATGGGGATGAGCTTCGGCAGCGGCGCGATGTCGCCGTCCATGGAGAACACGCCGTCGACGATGACCAGGATACCGTGGACGTCGTCCTGGCGGCGCAGGCGGGCGAGGAGCTTGTCGAGGGCCTCCACGTCCTGATGCGGGAAGACCTTGATGGTCGCCCCGGAGAGCTTGGAACCGTCAACGATGCTGGCGTGGTTGAGGATGTCGTTGACGATGACATCGCCCTCACGGGCCAGAGCGGTGACACAGCCTACGTTGGACGAGTAGCCAGCCGGGAAGACGATGGCGTCCTCGCAGCCCTTGAACCGGGCGAGTTTCTGCTCGAGTTCAGCGTGGAGGTCGATGGTCCCGGCCAGGAGCGAGACGCTCCCGGCGCCGGCGCCGTATTTCTCATAGGCCTTGATGCCGGCCTCGATGACCCGCGGGTGAGTGGTCAGGCCCAGGTAGTTGTTGGCGGCCATCATGACCATCTCGCGGACCTCGCCGGTGACCTCGTCGCAGACCTTCACCCGGTTCGCCGACGGGCCCAGGAGCGTCCGGCGGTACAGGTAGTAGCCACTCTTCTTGTTCATTTCAGTGAAACGCCAGAACGGCTCGACCTTGGCGAAGATGTCCCGGTCGGGCAGTTCATAGAAATCGGCCAGGCTATCGCGGAAGAGGTCGTAATCGCCGCGAGCCAGGCGTTCCTGCCGCTCGCGCTCGCGGGCATCGGCTTTGGCGTGGTGGGCCGGCGCGGCCTTGTCGGCCAAGGCCTCGGCGGTCCCGTCGTGTGGTGTGACGTTTTCTGACATGTTCGGTGGACCCCCCGGTTGGACGTCGGGTCTGCCGGTCATTTCCATGGCGCTCGGCAGCCAAACATCCTTTAGTGTGCACAGCCTTGTGCAAATATATTCGACGGTCCGGGGGTGTAAACCTTCTTGGAGTCGGAGAAGAACGCGGTGGCCGCCGGGAGCATCGACCCGAACTCCGCCGGCCCCGACCCTACGAAGCGCCAGTCGGGCTGGGGCGTTGTCGACGGCGCGGGAGGTCCTTCGGGTCGAGGTGGGCCAAGCGTTCGGCGGTCACGCTGACCCCCTTCCCCCGCCGCTCGACCTTGCCCCAGACGATCAAAGGCGGGCAGGGGTCGCAGAAGATGTACTGGCCGTACTTCTGATAGACGCTCTCGAATACAGTCACGTCGGCCAACCCGAACTCGTCCTCGAGGGAGAGGAAGACGACCGTCCTCCCGCTCTTGGTCGGCGGACGGTGGGGCCGGACGAGGAGACCGGCGACCTTGACCCGGCGGCCGCGGGCCATCGTCGCCAGCGAACGGCTGGTGACGAAGCCGGCCGCCTTCAATCGCTCGCGCAGCAGGCTCAGGTAATGGCGCCGGACCTGGATCCCGAGGATGTCATGCTCGAAGGCGATCTTCTCGAACTCGGTGAAGTCATCGACATCCGGCCGGTGGACCGCCGGGCCGGCCATCTTCAACAGGCCGCCCTCGGTCCGCCGGGCGAGGGCGTCGTCGAGAAGCCAGAGGAGGGCCCGCCGGTTCGGCTCCAAGGCGTCGAAGGCCCCGCCCTTGATGAGGTTCTCGATGATGTCCCGGTCGACCGTTGTCCGGGCGCAGAAGTCGAAGAGGTCCGTGAACGCCCCGGCGGCGCGGGCCTCGAGGATGGAGTCCAGGCCCTCGCGGCTCATCCCCTTGACCGCCTTGAGGGAGACGCGGATGCCCTGCCCCGACGCGACCTCCTCGACCGCGACCTCCTCGACGGCGAACTCCTCCTGGCTTTGATTGACGTCGGGCGGGAGGATGGCCACCCCCCGGCGCCTGGCCTCGACGCAGATGGTGTTGGGCGGGTAGTAGCCCATCGGTTGGAGGCTGAGGATGCCGGCGAAGAAAGGCGCCGGATAGTATCGGAGGAGATAGGCCGTCTTGTAGGCGGTGCTGGCGAAGGCCGCCGCGTGGGCTTCGCAGAAGCCGTAGCTGGCGTACCCGGCCATGTAGCCGAAGACCGTCTCGGCGACCTGCGCCTCGACCCCTTTGGTCGCGGCCTTCTCCACGAAGAGCCGCCCGATCTCCTGCATCTCCTGGCGCGACCGGGCGTGGCTCATGACCCTCCGGAGCCGGTCTGCCTCGCCCGGGGTGAAACCGGCGACGGCCGTGGCGATCTCGATGACCTGCTCCTGGAAGAGGACCACGCCATAGGTCTTCTCCAAGATCGGCTTGAGCTTGGGGTGAAGGTAGGTCACCGGCTCGCGCCCCCGGCGGCGGTCGATGAAGGGCTCGACCATGTTGCCTTTGATCGGGCCCGGCCGGATGATGGCCACGCTGGCCACGATATCTTCCATACTATCCGCGCCCAGGCGGGCCTGGAGGGCTCGCTGGGCGGGGCTCTCGAGCTGGAAGACCCCGACCGTCTTCCCTGTCCGCAGCAGCCGGTAGACCTCGGGGTCGTTGAGGGGCAGCCTGTCGTAGTCGAAGGGGACGGGCGGCGGCGCCGGGTGGCGCCCCTCCGAGCCCTTGATTGACCGCACCGCCTCCTCGACCGCCCCCATCGTCCTCAGGCCGAGCAGGTCCAGCTTGACCAGGCCGGCGTCCTCGGCCAGGTCCTTGTCGAGCTGGCAGACGACGATTCCCTTGGCCGCCTCCTGCAGGGCGGTCACTTCCGTCAGGGGGCGGGCCGAGATGACCAGCCCGCCGAGGTGGGTCCCGAGGTGCCGCGGGAACCCGGCCACGGCCTTCGCCGCTTCGAAGAGGCGCTGATACCGCCGGGCCGGCAAAAGGCCGCCCTGCCTGAGCTCGGGCAGGCCTTCGAAGGCCTGTTCGACCTCATCCGCGCCGATCCAGGGGAGGCGCTTGGCCAACCGGTCGATCTCCTCCGGAGGGAAGTCCATCGCCTTGCCCAGGTCGCGGATGGCCGAGCGGCCCTGGAAGGTGTTGAAGGTGGCCACCGCCGCCACGCGGTCCGCGCCATAGCGGTCGTAGACATACTTCGTGACCCGGTCGCGGTAGCGGGAATCGAAGTCGATATCGATGTCCGGCTTCTCGGCCCGCTCGAGGCTCATGAAGCGTTCGAAGAGGAGGCCGCGGCGGACCGAGTCGACGTCGGTGATGCCCAGGCAATAGGCGACGGCGGAATCGGCCGCCGAGCCCCGCCCGGCGAAGCGGATGTGTTCCTTGCGCGCGTAACGGGCGACGTCCCAGACCAGCAGGAAGTAGTCCTCGTAACCCAGGCGGGTGATGATGTCCAGCTCGTGTTCAAGGCGTTGGCGCACCGCGGGAGTAATAGCCCCGTACCGCCAGCGGGCCCCCTGGTCGACGACCTGGCGTAGGAAGGCGGCCGCCGTCGTCCCCTCGGGCACCGCATACCGCGGGAAGAGCGCCGCATCGAGGTCGACCGCGGGCCGGCAGCGTTCGACGATCTCTTCCGTGGCGCGTAGGGCTTCCGGGAAATCGGTGAAGAGAGCGGCCATCTCGGCCGGGGCCTTCAGATGGTTCTCGGCGTTCAACCGTCGCTCGGGATGCACGTCGTTGATCTTGGTCAGGGTGCGGACACAGGTCAGGAGGTCATGGGCTGGGAAGCGGTCCTTGGTCGCATAGTGGACATCGTTGGTGGCCACGAGCCGCAATCCGAGGCGATCGGCCAGCTCCTTCAAGTCGTGGAGGACCGCCGTCGTCCCCGGCAGCAGTTCGTTCTGGACCTCGATGAAAAACCGGTCGGGGCCGAGGAGGTCGCGGTAGCGCCGGGCGACCGCCATGGCTCGGTCGTATTCGCCGCTGAGGACCAGCGAGGGAATCTCCCCGCGCCGGCAACCCGACAGGGCGATGACGTCCTCATTGTGGGCGGCCAAGGCGTCCCAGGCCAGGCGGGGCTTGAGCCGCTCGTTTTCGAGGTGGGCCCGGCTGACCAGCCGGCAGATGTTGGCATAACCGTGTGCGTTCAGGGCCAGGAGGGTCAGGTGGCCGCCGGTTGGGGGTCCGTCGGCCCGCGTAGGTCTGGCCTCCGGTGGCGAGGCGGCCCAGACCTCGGCCCCGTGGATGGGCTTGATGCCGGCCGCCCTGGCCGCCTTGGCCAGCGGGATGGCCGAACTGACGTTGTCGTGGTCGGTCACGGCCAGGGCCGGCGAGCCGTCGGTCGCGGCCTTTAGGACGAGGTCCTCGACCCGGCTGGCGCCGTCGAGGAAGGAGAACTGGCTATGTACGTGCAGGTGGGAGAACATCGGCGCCAACCCCGGTGATCAGTCGTAGACCTTGTAGAGTCGCCACTCGCCCGGGGCCTTCGCTTGTCCGCCGGGCGAGTGATCTTTCTCAACTTCCCGCGACAGCTCGAAGATGCCGCCGCCGCCGGTAACCACCCTGAAGACCTCTCTTGGGCCGTCGCCGTCCCACCATTCCCCGGCCTCGAGCCAATGGTCGAGGACCTCTTTCACCTGGTGGAGGGTGCGGTAGCGAAAGGCCCGGGGGGTAAGGTCGGCGTTGAGTTCGACGGGTATGGGGCGATCGACGATTCGGGACATTGGGCGCTCCTCCTTGAGCGAAAGGGATCCCACAAAGCCAGCATCCGTTCGCGCCGGGGCACCTCGTCGTCCTTGCCGAAGGTGATCACCCGGTCGGAAAACTTCCTTTTCAAGGCCTCGAGGGTGTGGCCGAGGCGGTCCCTGGCCTCAGCCCGCTCGTGTGAGTCCTCGACGGACTCGTGGAACAGGTCGGGCTGTACGTTGATGGCCGACTGGACGTCGCCGGCCACCACTTTCAGTGAGGTCACCGGCTCGGTGATCGGCAACCTGGCGATGAGGACTTCGAGAGCCACTCGCAGCGCGCTCACCGAGGATTCCGGACGGGCGAACCCGCGGGCCGCATGGAAGGCCGTCGGGCCGGCCCGCACCTCGAGGAGGAGGCGCCGGCAACCTTCCAGGTTCCGCCCCAGGCGGTGTCCCAACCTGGTCGCCATCTGGGCGAGGGCCGCGGCGATGACGGTGGAGTCGGCCGTCCCGGCGTCGAAGGCCACCCGTTCTTCGAGTTCACGCCGCGGATAGAGAGGCCGGACCGGAACCGGGTCGATGCCCCGGGCCAGGTCGAGGATGAGCCGGCCGCCCGGCCCGAAGCGCCGGTTCAACTGGCTTTGCGGGAGCCTGGCCAGTTGTCCGATGGCGGTGACCCCGAGCGACTCAAGGGCGGACACGGTGGCCTCATCAAGCCGCCACAGCCGCTCCGGCGGCAGCGGGGCGAGGTATTCGGCCTCGGCGCCCCTGAGGACCTCGACGACCTCCGCGCCCGGGAAGCCGGTCACCCGGCAGAGAGGCCCCGGCGTATACCCACCCTGGGCTCCGGCGACCGCCGCCTTGGCCAGGAGCTTGGAAGAGGCGATCCCGATCCAGACCCGGAAGGCCATGGCCGGGACGAGCGCGCCCGCGAAAGCGGCCAAAGTCGCTTTCTCATCGAGGAGGCCGGTCAGGTCGGCGAAGACCTGAGTCTCGGAGACCGGCTCAACGATGGGCGAGATGTTGGTCACCAGTTCAAAGAAGGCGTCGGTGACCGGCCGGGAGGCGGCCTCGTCGTACTGGGCTACCGCTGCCCAGTGGCAGGCCTGCCGGGCATGCCGCTCCTTGATGCCCATGATCACGCCGGCCGAACCGGCCTCGGCGGAGAAGTCGACGACCTTGCCGTCCTTCACGACCACGTTGGCGCCGGGGGCGACGTCGGTCAGGCCTCCGCACAAGAGCCCACGGACCTCGATGAAAGCAATCCGTTTCATGGTCCCACCCCGGATATGAAATCTTTCCGAACACTTGTTCGGGTCTGAGCCCATTATACCGTCGGGAAGGGGCGCCTGTCAATCGCCCCGCAGACCTCGGGTTAAGGGACTTGTTCCCAGCTACCCGAACGCCAACGGGCCGACCCAACCGGGTCGGCTCTTTCTGTCGGCACGGGCGTCGGTCGACCGACACCCCCGGCCCGGCAGGATTCCCGCCGGCCGCCTAGAAGAGTAAGTCTGCCGACTTTTCGGCATCGGCGGGGGCCCCGGCTGATTATGCCGGGAATCCAGCGGCCTGACTCGCCCGAATTGCCGAATCTCCGTCACCACCTGAGGGGTCCACCGCCTCTCGCCGTGTCCCGACCAGCCCGGCCCGCGGCCCCGCCCTGTTTTCCGGTCCGCCGCGCCCCGTCCCGGACGATGGCATGTTTCTTGCTTCGCTGAATGGCGGGAAACCCGCAACCACTCGCGGCCCTCGAGACTCGAGCGCCACCCAGCGAGCGTACCACCCGGATGAGGAGGAGAGGACCAGTGGCCCGCCAGAAGATCGTCCCGATCGAGCCGAAGCTCCAAATCAAGCTGTTCTCCCGCGATGAGCTGAAGCGCTTCCACCTCGCAGCGCTCGAGGTCATGGAGGAAGTCGGGGTCTCCATGCCCTCGCACAAGGCGCTCGACATCCTGGCCGGCGCCGGCGCCACCGTCGACCGCCAGAGGATGGTCGTCAAACTCCCGCAGAGCCTGGTCGAGAAGGCCCTCAAGGCCGCACCGAAGCGCTACACCCTCGGCGCCCGTGACCCCGAGAACAACCTCGACCTGGATGGCCGGCACTGCTACCTGTCGACCGACGGGTGCGGCATCGAGACCTATGACCTCTGGACGGGCGAACGCCGCCTGTCGACCAAGAAGGACATCGAGGACTCGGCCCGCCTGGCCGACTCGCTGCCGCAAATCGCCTTCTACTGGGGACCGATGGTCAGCGCCCAGGACGTCCCGGCCAAGACCCGCCCCCTGCACGAACTGCAGGCGGCCTTCGCCGGTACGGCCAAACACGTCCAGCCGGAGACGATCATCACCGAGGACATCGCCAGGTACTCGGCCGAGATGGCGGCCGTGGTCGCCGGCGGCTACGAGGAACTGCGCAAGCGCCCGGTCCTCTCGGTCATGCAGTGCGCCACGGACCCGCTCGGTCAGGACGGCGGGAGCCTCGAGGCCTCGCTGGTCGCCGCGGAGCACGGGCTCCCGACGGGCTTCATGCCGATGCCGATGTCCTGTGCCACCGCCCCGGCCACCCTGGCCGGCAACCTCGTCGTGACGACGGTCGACGCCCTCGCCCCGCTGGTCCTGATGCAGACGGCCCACCCCGGCTCGCCCTTCTTCTTCGCCGCCGCGCCGACCGCTATCGACCTGCGCCTGGGCAGCTACACCGGGGGCGGCCCCGAGGACTATCTCCTGGCCGCCGGGTTCCAGGAGATCTGCGCCTTCTACGGTATCCCGCTGTCGATGGGGACGATGGCCACCGGGGCCAAGCTGCCCGACTGGCAGGCGGCCGTCGACAACGTCTTCTCGACGCTGGCTTCGGTCCTCACCAGCGTGGCCATGATGACCGGGGCCGGCATGCTCAACGGCTCCAAGATCCTCTCCTTCCAGCAGATCGTGATGGACGGCGAGATCTACGAGATCGCCCGCCGCTTCGCCGGCGGCATCGAGGTCAACGACGAGACTCTGGCCGTCAACGTCATCAAGGAGGTCGGGGTCCTCGGCAACTACCTTTCGCACAAGCACACCCGAGCCCACATGCGCGAGATCTGGCGGCCGGCGGTCGTCGACCGCAGCCCGCTCCAGGTCTGGGAGGGCTCCGGACGCGCCGGGGCCTTCGAGAAAGCCACCGAGATCGCC
>JAJZPE010000069.1 GCA_021811325.1 Bacillota bacterium | reverse complement strand
TTCCCTGATCGAGCCTGGCGACATCAAGACCGGCTTCACCTCGGCCCGAGCGTGGGTCGAGGCGGCCAAGGGCGATTCGGTCTACAAGGAGCGGTGCCAGCGGGCCGTGGCCGCGATGGAAAAGTCCGAGCTGGCCGGGCCCGGGCCAGAGGTCGTCGTCAGGGTCTTGGCCGGGCTGATGCGGGCCAAGAACCCGCCCGCCCGGGTCATCGTCGGCACTCAATACAAGCTGGTCGGCTTCCTCAAGCGGATCGTCACCGACCGCTTCCTCGAATTCGTGCTGGTGAAGATGTACTCCTGAGCGGTTTGCCAGAATGGGCCGGACCGCTGTTGAAGATGAACAGGAGGTGGCACCATGGCCGGCATGCATAGGCTCAGGCGCGAAGCCCGTAACGAGCGTCGCGGCTTTGCGGGGCAAGGAGCGAAGTATCGGCCAGAGCCAAGCGCCGGGCTGCTGGTTGAAGCGGAGCCGCGGGGAAGCCATCGAACGGGCAGGCCTCGGCCAGGAAGGCCAGGAAGCGGCCGGACTCAATGAGCCCGAGCAATTCCTCGAGGCCGCGCCTGGCGCCGGTGGCCTCTCCGGCCGACAGCCATCCGCGCGCGACGGCCCGTTCGAACTCCTCCCGGTCCTTTACCGCGTGTTCGCGGCCGTCCGGCGCTACGAGGACATCCAACAGAAGGTCCACATTATAGACCGCCGCGCCTCGGCTGAAGCACGGGCTGCAGACGTCGCCGTTGAAGGACCAGTCAATCGGGCCGGGCTCGGTGACGAAGCGCCCATCCGCCCCGAGGCTGCAGTTGACCTCGAACCAGCGGCGGTAGAACGAGTAGTGACGGAGGACGCCGCCCGAGGGCACGCGCACGTCATAGACCAGCGTCTCATCGTCCCAGCGACGAACGGCCCCCACGGGCACGGCGAAGACCCGCACCTCATCCGGCAGGTGCAGGTTGTGAAAGGACAGGGCGGGGCCTCTCATCCCACCGTCCGCCTGCGGCACCATTCTTATGGGGCGGCGTAGAGGGGGGGGCGAGCCTTGTCTTCGGTGATCTTCCGGGTAACCCAGCGCATGCCAACACCTCCTCGTTCTCCCATTTAGACTTCGACAGGACGGGAGCCCGTGTCCTGCCAGCCCCAAACGCCGGTTGCCAACCATGAAGTTCAAGCAGTTGAACGGATGGGCGGGTCGTCGTGGTCACCGGCGCCGGGCGCGCCCGAGGCCGATGTGAAGATCGGCCTCGTCCCGGGTGACGGCGGCGCCTTTTACCTCCCGCCCGGGGCCCGCTCCTTTATCGGACTAAAGCAGGCGGCTCGGATGAGCCGCCTGCTTCTTTCGTGCCGGGGGATCGACGGGCGACGCTCTCAGGGGCCGCCGCGTCCTCGAGGAACTCGCCGTGCCCGCCGGGCAGCGTCCAGAAAGGATCGGTCACCGCTCGGTGCAACAACACCTGCCCGTCGCGCAGGGCCACCCCGCTCACCCGGTAGTGGAACTTCAGGTCCCCTCGGCCGACTTCCATGGTCTCAGCTCCTTGTGCGTTCAAGTGCTTCGATCAAGAGGTCACGCGGGGTCACCGCGGAACGAGTTCACCGCCGTGGCCGTCCTGGAACGTCAGGCGGCCGCGGAGCGCGCGCAGCGCCGATCTCCGCGGTGGCGACGGCCTTTGGTCTGCATTTCCAGCCCCCTCGGCAAAATCCCTGCCGCTTCGACAGGCCGCAGGAAAGGAGAAGGCGCCCGGAGAAAGACTGGCGCCATATGGGGGTGAGCCCTTGCAGACCGACCGCCCGGCCTTTCTGTATCACGGCAGCCCGGAAAAGCTGGACCGCTTGGAACCCCGCCCGGCGAGGGGGGTCGGACCAGAGCGCGACATGCTGACCGCGGTTTACGCCACCCACGACCGGGCAGTGGCCATCACCTTCGCCATGGGCTCGGTGCCGGATAAAGAGGGCAATATCAGCTGGACCCTGGACCTTGATAAGATCGACGAAGGGGGCCACCCTCGAACCGTCTATACGGCCGGCGGCCCTCGGCTGGGGGGCACCGGATATGTCTATACCGTTCCAGCCGACACCTTCGAACCGGTCGATGACCACCAATGGGTATCTTTCAACCCCGTGAACCCGATGGCCGTTGAGACCATCTCGGTCGATGACTATCTCCACTGGGTCAGCTCCGAAAGGGAGGCCTGAGTTTGCGCATTGCCGTTATCTCTGACGTCCACGGAAACATCGTCGCCCTCGAGGCCGTCCTCAAGGACATCGCCCGACGCGGCGCCGACGTCACGGTCAGCCTCGGAGACCTGGCCTTCAAGGGCCCCGCGCCGTCCGAATGCGTCGGCCTTGTGCGGGGCCTGGGCATGCCCTCGGTCCAGGGAACACGGACCTGACCCTGGCGACCGTGGCCGGCCTGGCCGACTACGCCTACGCCGACCGCGGCGACCCGGCCGGCGTCCCCTACCTGGAATGGCACACGGCGTCGATGTCGGCCGGGGACCTGTCCTACCTGGCCGGCCTCCCCTTCGCCCACCGCCTTAAGGCGGACGGGCAGGCCTTCCACTTCGTCCACGGGACGCCCCGGGCCATCGCCGGGTATGTCTTGCCGGGCCTGCCGGCGGACCGTGTGACGGCCGAGATCGCCGGCACCGCCGCGGACTGGGTGGTCATGGGCCACACCCACCGCCAATACTACTTCAAGCACGACGGAATGAGGCTGGTCAACGCCGGCGCCGTCGGCTTCTCGCTCGACCGCGACTGGCGGGCGGCCTACGCCCTCCTGGACACGGCCGACGGCTCAGTCACCATGGCCAGGGTCGAATACGACCTCGAGGCGGTCGTCGCCCTGGCCAGACAGCGGCGTTTCTGTTTCTCCCCCGACTGGTACCGCGAAGCCTTGCGCGCGGGATGGTGGGACAAGGTCCCCTGGAACGAGCGGCCGGCGGTTGACGCGGCCACCGTCGGACCAGCAGGGAGCGTGGACGAGTCCAAACCGGGCATGACTAGTGGCAACAGACGAAAGGAGTCCGCGCAATGAACCTGACCTTCACCCACGTCCGGCTGCGCCGCGGCGTCCTCGGGACGGCCTCCTTCACCGTCGCCCACCTCATCAACGACAGCTACCCCAATCTCTACCCGGTGCTCCTGCCCGAGCTGATGCCGGTCCTCCACTTCGGCACGGCCGCGGCCGGCCTCATCAGCACGGTGACCTCGCTGACGACCCAGTTCCTCCAACCCTTCATGGGCATGGCGGCCGACCGCTACGGGGGCAGGCGCTTCGTCGTCGGCGGCCTTCTCCTCGGGAGCGTCGTCAGCGCCCTGGCCCTCGGCTTCGCGCCCACCTATGGCCTGCTCCTCCTGCTGCTCCTCGTCGGCGGACTGGGCAACTCAGCCTTCCACCCCCACGCCTCGAGCATTGTCGGTGAAGCCACCGTTCAGCATAAGGGCCTTGGGATGAGCTTCTTCATGATCGGCGGGAACTTCGGCCGGGCCCTGGCCCCGATCATGGCCGGCGCGGCCTTCCTGCTCGGCGGCCGCCACGGGCTCCTCTTCGTGGCCATCCCCGGACTGGTCATGGCCCTGGTCATGGCTCACGTCCTGACGCCCCCGCCGCCGCCCCACCCGCGGCAGTCGCGCATCGTCACGGCCTCGTTCGTCCAGGGCCTGCGGTCCGCCGGCAGCGTCCTGACCGTCGTCGGGTTGCGTTCCATGGCCACGTTGGCCACGCTCACGCTGGTCCCCATCTGGTGGAAGGCCTCGGGGCGCCCCATCACCGAGACGGCCGGGCTGCTCTCGCTGCTCTTCGTGGCCGGCAGCCTCGGCAACGTGGCCGGCGGCTTCCTTTCGGACTACGTCGGGAGCAAGCCAGTCCTCATCGGCTCGGCCGTCCTTTCGAGCCTCTTCATGAGCCTCTTTCTGCTCTTCCGCAACCCGGTCCTCGATGTCATCGTGTTCGCCCTTCTCGGCGCCGCTCTGTACTCGACAGGGTCGGTGGTCATGGTCTTCAGCCAGGCGCTCTTCCCAGAAAACCGCGGGATGGCGTCGGGCCTGACCCTCGGCATCGGCAATACGCTTGGGAGCTTCGGCGTGGGCATCATCGGCTTCATCGCCGACCGGACCACGCCGGCCACCGGCCTGTGGGTGGTGGCCGGGGCCGTCCTGTTGAGCATCCCGTTCGTCATCAGGTTGCGGGAGCGCGATGCCGCGCCGCCCGCGCCAACGCCATCTCCGGCGCCGGCCGGACGCTGACTGAGAACTGGACGAAGCCTTCTTGTCGCTCCTGGCGGCAAGAAGGCTTCTTGTTTTGGCGGGTTGAAGCGGGTGAGCCGAAAGAAGAGCCGCCCTCGCGGGCGGCCGGAGTGGGTCCCGGGCCTGGGGGGGGGTGGCGGGAACCGCGGGGTTCAGCCGCGGCTCCGATTTCTCCAAGAAAAAGCAATCTTCTCCGAAACCTATACCAGAGGTTGCATTTATTGCCCCAACGTTCCATAACGTGGAGGAACATCGCGAATTGTGTCGAAGGGGACTAAGACCCTGTCAGCCGAGGGGATCCACGACACGGAGGTCGCCGCCATGACTGAGTCTGAACGATATCAGCCAGACCAACGACGCCAACCCGCGCCCCGGGCCGCTTTCAAGGGCCACCGGGGGATCGGCACCCGGCGGGCCGCTACCCGGCAAATCACCACCCGGCTGGCCGCCGCCGCGCTCGCGGCCGCGCTGCTCATCGCCCCAGCCGGGACAGCCCGCGGAGCCGCCGGCGTCGACGACGCCCAGAAGGAACTTGACCGGATCAACCAGCAGATTCAAGACAAACAAGGGCAGTTGAAGGACGTCCGGTCCCGTAAGAACCGGGTTAAGGCCGACATTCAGCGGATCAGCGGCCTCCTCAGGACCACGGCCCGCGACCTGGCCTACATCCAAAGCCAGATCAAGAAGACCGAGGCCGACATCGCGCAGGCCCAGGCGGACCTGGCGGTGGCCGAGGGCGACCTCGCCAAGCGGCGCCAGTACATCGACGCGCGGGTCAGGGCCATGTATGAGCGCGGGACCGTCAGCTACCTCGAGGTCCTTCTCGGGGCGCGTGACTTCGGCGACTTCCTGAACCGCCTGGAGATGCTCCACCAGATCGTCGCCAAGGACGTCGAGATGTACGGTCAGATCAAAGACACGCGCGACCTGGTCACTCAGAAGAAGGCCGACCTCGAGGACAAGCAGGCCCGCCTGACCGGCCTGAAGCAGCAGAACGAGGTCAAGAAGGCCAGTCTGGACAAGAACGAGGCCGACCGCCAGAAGGCCATGACCGAGCTGGCTTCGATGGAGAACGGCCTCGAGGACGACCTCGACGCGCTGGAGCAGGCCTCCAACGAACTGACCAAGTTCATCCGCGAGAACAGCGGCGGGGCCGGCTTGGCCACCGACCGCTCCCAGATTCACATGGTGTGGCCGGTCCCGCCGGGACGGATCACATCGCCCTTCGGCTACCGGTACCATCCCATCCTGAAGTATCGCAAGCTTCACACGGGAATTGACATCGCCCTGCCGGCCTGGACGCCGATCAAGGCGGCCGAAGACGGCCGGGTGATCATGGCACGGTACAACGTGTTCTACGGCTACATGGTGATGATCGACCACGGCGCCGGGGTGGTCACCCTCTACGGCCACGGGCAGAAGAACCTCCAGGTCCACGAAGGCGACATGGTCCAAAAAGGCCAGTTGATCTCATATGTCGGGAGCACGGGCCTGTCGACCGGGCCGCACCTCCACTTCGAGGTGCGCGTCAACGGGAGCCCGGTCAACCCGAACGGGTGGCTGCCCGCCCGCTGAGGCTGCCCGCCCGCTGAGGCGTCCGCCCGTCAGTCCCCCGCAAGTCCCCCGCCGACAAGAAAGGGCCGCGACCCCGAAGGGTTGCGGCCCCTGTATTCGTGCGTCTCCTCAGGCCGAATTGGCCGTGACCCACCGCTCCACCGTCCGCTTGGTCCAGACATAGCCGGCCAGGTACATGAAGGCGATGAGGATGAAGACCCCACGGGCGTTGATGTAGGAACCGACGTACCCGCCGAGCAACGGCCCGACGATAGACCCGGCGGCTGAGGCCGCCTGGTTCAAGCCGAAGGCCCGGCCGCGCAGGTCCCTCGGGACCTCGAGGGCGAGCAGCGCCGCCACGCCTGGGCCGATGGCCGCGCCGGTCACGCCGGAACCCAGGCGGAGCACGCCCAGTTGCCACGGGCCCCGGACGAGGGCCTGTGGTATATAGAACAGTGCCGACAGGGCCAGGCCGGCCGCCACCGTGCGGGAGTACCCCGCCCGCTCGCCGCGGCGGGCCCACCACGGCGCCATCAGGACGAAAGCGACCCCGGGGATTGCATAGAGCAGCCCCGATAGCCATCCCGGCGCGTTCGCGCCGGCGATTGTCTGGACGAACGGCACCAGCACCGGCTCGAGGGCCATGACCGCGGCCTGCGAAGCGGCGGTGATAAGAACGACCGCCATCAGCAGCCGGTTGCCGGCGGCCACCTTGAGGTCGGTCAGGATGCCCTGCCGGGCCTTGGGCGGCCGGGCGAACTCCTCGCGCACGGTGACCATCACCAGGGCGGTGGCCAGGGCGACCAGCGCCGCCGAGACCAGGGACGAGGCGCGGATGCCGACCAAGTCGAGGGCGGCCCCGCCGACCACCGGACCGATGATCGCCCCGGAAGGCCAGGCCGTCTGGATCACCCCAAGGGCCCGCCCGACCTCGGCCTGAGGCGTCGAAACGCCGACGAGGGCGACGGCCATCGGCACGAACCCGGTGAGCGCCCCGATCATCATCCTGACCAGCGCGAGCTGCCAGGCGTCGTGGACGGCGGCCACGAGGACATACCCGATGACCAAGAAGATGCCGGCCCGGAGCATCATCAATCGGCGGCCATAGCGGTCGCCGATGGCTCCCCAGACCGGCGACATGACCATGCTGCACGCCGCCGAGAGCGAGATAATCACGCCGGACCAGAACTCAACCCCTTGGTTCACGCCGAGCTGTTGCAGGTAGACGGGAAAGAAGGGCATGATGCTCGTCCAGCATATGGCAGCGATGAAGACCGCGACCCAGAGTACGTAGACGTTGCGTTTCCACTGCGGCAATCCTTTGAAGCCCCCTCACGTGAATGTGAGAGTATTTGCTACCGGAGGCGAAAAACCTGCTGCTCCGGCGCAATATCGGCGGCCAAAGGTTGCCTTATAAGGCTGATGGTCGCCAGGGCGGCCCGCCCAGGGACGGCGCGGTCGGCTCCCGCAGAAGCTCGACCGCCAGCTCGCGGACTTCGCGGGCGACGCGGCTGAAGCGGTGTGAGGCCACGAACGGCACTCCGCGGTTGACCGACCGGTTGACCAGGACCGGGGCGTCGCTGATGACGCCGGAGGCGGTCAGGCCGAGGTACTCCTCGATGACCCGCGGGGTGAGTTCGGCCCTCGGACCGGCCCGGTTGATTACCAGCCGGACCTTCTCCGACGGGCGGCGCGGGTCGGCGGTCAGGGCGGCCAAGCCCTCACCCACGTTGTGAACCGTCGGCACATCCGGCGTCGTCACGAGGACGATCAGGTCCGACGTATCCAGGGCGGCGCGGGCGGTAGCATCGAAGGCCGAGTGCGTATCGACCACGGTCACGTCAAAACCGCAGGCCAAGAGGTCGAGGACCCGCAACACCGCCGGCGGTCCCGGCCCGGGACAGCCGCGCAGGGCCAACACGGCCACATTCAGCGGGTGGCGGACGAGACACTTCTCGACCCATTCGAAGGTCGCTTCGCCAGGCTTGCCGGCGGGTTCGCTCAGGGGGCGCTTGGCGTGGACCCCGAGCACCATGGAGACGCCCCCGAAGTGCAGGTCCAAGTCGACCACGGGAACCAGGTTCCGCGTTTCCTGGGCGAAAGCCACGGCGAGGTTGACCGCCAGGGTGGTCTTGCCGACCCCGCCCTTCGTCGAGAAGACGGTGATGACGCGCGGCCGCCGCTCCGCCAGCACCGGGAGGCCGCGGGCAATCTGGTATCGCCGCCGCTCGCGTTCCCGGGTGTGGACGTTCTGGACCGTCGCCACGAGCTGTTCGGCCCTGAACGGCCGGGCGAGATACTCCCGAGCCCCGGCAGCCATGGCTTCCCGGAGATGTTCGGGACCGGCGAAGAAGGACACGACGATGACCGAGGCGTACGGCGCCTCGCGGGCGACGGGCCAGATGGCCCGCAGTTCTGCCGGGTCGGCGGTATGAGCTTCGTAGACGATGATGCCCGGCCTCAGGCGCCGGATGAGCGGTAAGGCGTCGGCACAGGACGCCGCCTGCCCGACCACTCGGAGCGCCGGCCCCGACATCAGGAAACCGGCGAGGGCCGACCTTGTGTCCGGCCGCTCGCCGATGACGAGCACGCCTATGCGTTCCGCCACTGGCCTCACTCCTGGGGGTCAGTCTTGGAGAGCCGTCCCGATGACGGCCTGGGAAGGAGCCTCTTTGGCCAGTTCATCCTTTATATCCACAATATGAAAAAGACGGGGATGATGCCACGCCCTTCGCCCCGGGAAGGGTGCGGCGACAGTCGCGCCTCCGTGCGTCCCGCTGAGCTTGGCGCTCACCGTCAGGCAGAGGATGCGGTCTCGGTAACACCTATGCTTGTCTGACTACTTGTTGACATCTATCGAAGGCCCGCCAAGCAGGGCAACCTCGAGCGGATGGCGCGACCGGCCGGTCAAAAGGAAAAAGAGCCACCCCGTTCTTAGGGGCGGCTCTCGCTCTTGGGCGCTTCTGGGTGTCGCGGTAATTCGGGTCCGTCTCAGCGCAAGCGCAGGGTGCTGAAGTAGGCGACGAGCAGTCCATACAGGACGGCGGGCTGGCTTAAGTGCGATGGAGTGGCTGAATCAGGCGCTCTTCTTGGTCATCGAGTCCCACAACCTGATCAGTTCCATGGGCACCGGGAAGATGATGGTGCTATTCTTCTCGGTGGCGATCTCGGTCAGGACCTGAAGTCGGCGCAGTTCCACGGCCACCGGTTCGGCAGCCATGACCGTGGCGGCCTCGGTGAGCTTTTGGGAGGCCTGCAGCTCGCCTTCGGCGGCGATGACCTTGGCCCTCCGCTCGCGCTCGGCCTCGGCCTGCTTGGCCATGGCCCGTTTCATCGTGTCGGGCAGCTCGACACTCTTGATCTCGACCATCGAAACCTTGATCCCCCACTGGTCGGTGGCCTCGTCCAGTTGTTTCTGGAGGACCTGGTTGAGGTCGGCCCGCTTGGTCAGCATGTCGTCCAACTCGTGCTGGCCGAGGACGGCCCGGAGGGTCGTCTGACCGAGCAGGGTCGTGCTCTGGACGTGATCGGCCACCTTGGTCACCGATAGGACCGGGTCGAAGACGTTGAAGTAGATGACCGCGTCGACCATGACCGGGACGTTGTCCTTGGTGATTATCTCCTGGCGCGGGACATCGATGGTGAACGTCCGCAGGTCGACGGCGACCAGCCGGTCGATGCCGAACGGGATGATGAAGTTCAACCCCGGCTTGAGGTTCTTGGCCACCCGGCCGAAGCGGAAAATGACACCCTCCTGGAACTGGTTGATGACCCGGGCCATGGTGATGACCACGGCCAAGACGACGATCAGCAGCGCTACAAATGCCATCGGTGATTTCCCCTTTCCCAGGGCGTCGATCTACTTGCAGCCTCTGACGGGCCGACTCCATTATAACGCTTATGCCGTTCATCCGCGATTGTCTTGGAATTGTGCGGCAGGCTAAGGAGAGTGTCCTCAGAGCCGCCAGAGCCTAGCGGGTAGCTGCGTCTTGACGTCATTGGGCTGCGGTTGAGCTAGGGAGGCAGGAGTCTCTTCCTTCCGCTCCCTGGAGATAAGTGGCTTTTCTTATGTTACTTGGCGCAGGAAACATGCCTGATCCAAGAACGACCCCCAGAACGACCTGGCCAAGAGGAGAATATACCTGCTATCGGGAACGATTGAAGGGCTTCGTTCGTCAAATAGAATTGATGGGCGCGGGTCTTCGCCGCCCGCTCCTACTAAGAAACGGGGTCCATGTGATGAAACGGAAATCCCACCTTACCGGCAATCGCAGACGGCGTCTGGCAGTCGTGGCCTTGTTGGTTTTTGCCCTCTCGACCGGGACTAACCCCGGTGCGGCATCAGCGGCCGGGGTAAGACTGGTCATCAACGGCCAGAGAATCAACGCCGCGCCGGCACCGTTCGTCGAGAACGGGCGGACGCTGGCCCCGCTTCGCCTCATCGCCGAGAAGCTCGGGGCCACGGTGGACTGGAATAACGACACGCGGACGGTCACCGTCACCCGCGGGGATCAACTGGTGGTCATGCGCATCGACAACCGGTTGGTGAACCTGCCCTTCGGCGGGGCCACCATCACCGACGTGCCGCCGCGCATCTACGGCAGCAGCACCTACGTCCCGCTGAGGCTGTTCGCCACCGCCCTGGGGGTCTCGGTCGCGTGGGACCAGGCCACCAGCACGGTGAAGGTCGACTCGCGGGTCCCCATGACCGGCGCGCCCCCCAAGGTGGTGGCCATCACCTCGGTTCTGCCCGGCCAGGTGGTCCGCGAACCCACAACGATGCAACTGGCCCTGGTCGCCAACCACCCGGCCGGGGCGGCCGAAGTGCGCTACCAGCTTCTCGACCCGGCCACCGGCAAGGGCCCGGTGGTGGGCCGGGGCACTGACCTGACGGCCGCCTACACCCTCCTCCCCGACCCGTTCTACAAAGGTCCGCGGGTGCTGACCGCCGCCGTCTATGACCAGAATGGTAAGTTCCTGGCCGGCGATGCCGTGCCGGTGGTCATGGCGCCGGCCCCGAAGGTGACCGTCGCCGGAGTGACCCCGGACCAGAAGCTGACCGGGGCCGCCACTCTGACCCCCGCCGTCAACTTCCAGGCGACGTACGTCAAGTACGAAGTGACCGACCCGGCCACCGGGGCGACCACCGTGTTGGGCCAGGGCGATCCGCAGGGCCGGCTCACGTGGACCCCGCAGATGACGGACATCGGCAACCGGACCATCCGCGTCACCGCCTATGACCGGCTTGGACAAGCCTACCCCGCCGCGCCGGTTCCCGTGACCGTGGAGGTGCAGCGGCAACTGGCGCTCACCGGCGTGAAAGCCAACGCCACCGTGGACAGGCCGGTGACGCTGGGGGTGGCCGCCAACTTCCCGTTCAGCAAAGTCCAGTAC
>JAJZPE010000006.1 GCA_021811325.1 Bacillota bacterium | reverse complement strand
TCCGTGAAAGATTCACAAAGAGCTAATCTTTAGCTCTCAGTCAACTGGCTTTCGCTTGATTACCGATAAGGCTCCGCACAATCCCTTTCGCCTTATCCTTCGCACACTGTTCAGTTCTCAAGGTCCATACATGCGACCTGACCGTCCAAGCGACGGCCAGGCGGTGATGCAAAACTAATGTTACCACACGGCATTTTCCGTGTCAAGCTCGTAAGAGCCAGCCATCAACATCTCTTTAAGTTTTCGGTCTCGGCTTTCTCGCGGTCATCGCCGTGGCCGAGATTGTTATGATAGCATGCGGCAAAAGGCGATGCAAGTGGAAAAGCTAGGCAAACGTCGGTTGTCGGGCCCGCCCGCCGGCGGACATTCATGTATGGTTGCTCTGCTCGGGTCATATATGGTCGCTCTTGCCGGGTGGCGCCCGGCATCGAAATGACGGACCGCCGGCCGCGCGAGGAATAAACGGCGCCGGCCGCGAATGTCAGAGCAAAAGCGCCGTGAGGGACGATTCGTGGAGAAGACAACGCTCGACCGGCTCCGCCGGCAGAACCTGACCCTGCCCGGGGGGCGTGGGGTGCGCACCGACCGTGAAGCGGCCCGCTGGGTCGCGGCCCGCGGCTTCGCCCCGCTGGCTCCGGTCGACGGCTGCTCGCTGCCCAGCGTGTCCGACGCCGATACCAACGGCGGCTCGTGGGAAGTCACCGATGGCGCCTGGCGTTGGAAGAATACTCTGCCCGAGGCCCGTGTCTGCGTCTACACCAAGTTCTTTCGGGGCGGCGGGACCTTCGTTTCCTGGGACTACCTGCCGCACTTCTACGCCCTCTACGCCACCGGCCGCTCAGCGACCGACGACTATCAGGACGGGCTCCTCAGCCGCCTGGAGAAACACCTCCTGGACCTGGTCGAGGAGGCCGGCCCGCTCGACAGCCGCGAGCTGTGGAAGCGTATTCGGGTCGAGCACGGCGGGCCGCGGTCGCGCTTCCTGGGCGCCTTGGCTCAGCTCCAGAAGACCTTTCGGCTGACCGTCTGTGGCGGCTCGCTCGAAGGTTGGTCTTTGCACCGCTGGGACCTGTTGGTCCGCCAGGCGCCGGATGGCGTCCTCGACGAGCTCCCCCTGCCCGACGAGGCCCGCGAGCAACTGGTCCTCAAGTATGTGGCCAATGCCGTGGCCTGCCCAGCCGACGAACCCGGGCGGCTCTTGCGCTGGGAACGGCAACGGGCCCGGAAAGTCATCGAGGACCTGGTGGCCCGGAAGCGATTGGTCATCGCCAGGGTCGAAGGAATCACCGGCCCGGGGCTGACGCTTCCCTCGTGAAACCAGGCTCAGGCTCCCTTCCTTGACCGCGGCGGCGAGACCCGGCCGCGCCCCCCTTCGGAGCGCGGTCTTGTTTTTTGCGCCGCCACGGGACCCGCCTACGCCATCCCGTGACCCGCGGGCGCGTGCCGGTCCCCCGGCGCAGACCCGGCTTGAAAGCACGCCCGCGCGCATAGGCATTGAAGGAAAGTGGACCAATCCGGCGACCGGGGAGGGCGGTGGCCGTGAACCTCAGCGATGCGCGTCCGGGACAGGTGGTGCGCATCGGGCGGATCGCCGACGCCCGCACGCGTGATCAGGCCCTCCGCTTCGGCCTGGCCGAAGGGACGGAGGCCGTGTGCCAGCAGGCCCTGGCTCGCGGCCCGGTGGTCCTCAGCCGCGGCGCCCTGCAGGTGGCCATCGGCCGCCGCCTGGCCGACCGGATCACGGTCGAGGCCGTCCCCCGGCGCCGCGGGCGAAGGGAGGGCTGACCGTTGGCCTTGCGACGGCATCACCTGCACGGGCGATATGAGGTGACTGCCCGGCGCGGCGAGATTCGGACGGGATACGAGCTGACCGGCCTGCCGCCGGGGGCCCGGAAGATCGTCCTGGCCGGCAACCCGAACACGGGCAAGTCGGTCTTCTTCAACGCCTTCACCGGTCTTTACGTTGACGTCTCGAACTTCCCGGGAACGACCGTCGAGGTCTCCAGCGGCCGGCTGGGCCGTGACGTCGTCGTGGACACCCCGGGCATCTATGGTGTCTCCTCGTTCAACGACGAGGAACGGGTGGCCAGGGACGTCATCCTGACCGCCGACGTCGTCGTCAACGTGGTCAACGCCTCCAACCTGGAGCGCGACCTCTTCCTGACCCTCCAGCTCGTCGACATGGGCCTGCCGATAGTCGTCGCCGTGAACATGGTCGACGAGGCCGAGCGGCTGGGCATTCACATCGACTTCGCCCGCCTGCGGGAGTTGCTCGGCGTGCCCGTGATCCCGACCGTGGCCACCCGGCGGCAGGGGCTGGACATCGTCCGCGGCTCGCTCGACGGGGCCCGGCCGGGCCGCCGTGACCCGCTCGTCGACGATCTCGCCGCCCGGGCCGGTGAGTTGACCGGGGCCGCCTCGACCCCGGCCGACCGAGCCGAGGCCCTCCTGATGATCGAGGACGACCCGCAGGTTCTCGAGGAGTTCGGTGGCCGGCCCGCGGGCAGGCGCGAGGAGGTCTATCGCCGCCGGCGCGAACGCGTCGACGGACTGGTCGCCGCCGTGATCCGCCGGGCGAAGCCGCGGCTCTCGGCGGCCGACGCTCTGTCGCGGCTCACCCTGCACCCGGTGTGGGGCGGCCTGCTCCTGGCCGTGGTCCTCTTCGGGCTCTACGAGCTCATCGGCGTCCTGGCTGCCCAGAAGGTGGTCGGCTTCACTGAAGACACTCTGCTACGGGGCTATTACGAGCCGTGGGTCCGCCGCCTGCTGGCCCCGTACCTGGCGGCCGGTGGCGCCGCCGAGGCCTTCATCACCGGCGAGTTCGGCCTTCTGACGATGACCATCACCTACGTCGTCGGTCTCCTCTTCCCCCTGGTGGTCGCCTTCTACGTGGGCATGTCCATCCTCGAGGACTCGGGCTACCTGCCGCGCCTGGCCACCCTGGTCGACCGGGAGATGACCCGCATCGGTCTCAACGGCCGGGCGGTCATCCCGGTCATCCTCGGCTTCGGCTGCGTGACGATGGCCATCATCACCACGAGGCTGCTCGGGACGTCGCGGGAGCGGACCATCGCCGTAGCCCTCCTGGCCCTGACCATCCCCTGCTCGGCCCAGCTCGGGGTGATTGCCGGAATGATGGGTGGCTCGGGGGGGCTGGCCTTCGGGCTATATGTGGGGGCCATCGCGGCCGTCTTCGTGGCCTCCGGGACCATTCTCAACCGGACCCTGCCCGGGGTCTCGTCGGACCTCTTCATCGATCTGCCGCCGCTGCGGCTGCCCAGGGCCGGCAACGTCCTCCAGAAGACCTGGGCCAAGACGGTCATGTTCTTGCGCGACGCGGGTCCGCTCTTCGTCTACGGTTCGCTGGTCATCAGCCTCTTGCGGGTGACCGGCTGGCTCGAGGACATCCAGGGCTTCCTGGCCCCGCTCACCGTAGGCTGGCTCCATCTGCCGCGGGAGGCGGCGACGGCCTTCATCATGGGCATCGTCCGCCGCGACTTCGGCGCCGCCGGCCTCGCCGCGTTGGCCCTGGACGCGGCCCAGAGGGTGACGGCGACGGTCACCATCACCCTCTTCGTCCCCTGCGTGGCCGCGGTCATGGTCATCTTCAAGGAACGCGGCCCGCTGCAGGCTCTGGTCATCTGGCTGTCCAGCTTCGCCGTGGCCTTCGCGGTGGGTGGGCTCGTCGGGCGGCTGGCCGAGCTTCTCCTCTGACCCGCGCTGGACCGGTCTGCGCAGGCACCGCCGGCAGGTTAACAGAAGACCCCGCGAATAGGGCACCTCTGTTCGGCAGAGGCTCCTCATTCGGGGGTCTTCGTCATCGAGACCATCGCCGGACTCAGCCGCGCGGTCGCATGACCGGGAAGAGGATGACGTCGCGAATGGACGGGGAGTCGGTCAGGAGCATGACCAACCGGTCGACGCCGACCCCCATCCCGCCCGTGGGGGGCATGCCGTACTCGAGAGCCATGACGAAGTCCTCATCGTAAGGCATGGCCTCCTCGTTCCCCTTGGCCTTCTCGCGGGCCTGCTGTTCGAAACGCTCGCGCTGGTCGATGGGGTCGTTCAGCTCGGAGAAGGCGTTCATGCACTCCCAGCCGTTGATGAAGGCCTCGAAGCGGTAGGTCAGCTCGGGGTTGTCCGGTCGCCGCTTGGCCAGCGGGGAGATCTCGATCGGGTAGTCGATGAGGAAGCACGGCTGGAGCAGGTGCGGCTCGACGAACTCCGAACAGAGCTCGTCGAGGACCATGCCCTTGGTGCGCTTGCCGGTCAGGTCGAGGTTCAGCTTCTCGCCGATGGCCACGGCCTCCTGGTCGCTCTTGACCTGGAGCCAGTCGATCCCGGTGTGCTCCTTGATCGCGTCGAGGAGCCGGATGCGCGGCCAGGGGGGCGTGAAGTCGAGGGTCCGGCCCTGGAAGGTCACCTTGGTCGCACCCAGGACCTCCTGGGCGACGGTGGAGAACATCTCTTCGCCGAGGCGCATCATGTCCTCGTAGTCGCCATAGCTCTGGTACAACTCGAGCATGGTGAATTCGGGATTGTGCCGGGTGTCGATGCCCTCGTTGCGGTAGCAGTGCCCGATCTCGTAGACCCGGTCGAGGCCGCCGACGATCAGCCGCTTGTGGAAGAGCTCGAGGGCGATGCGCAGGTACAGGTTCAGGTCGAGGGTGTTGTGGTGGGTGGTGAACGGCCGCGCGTGGCCGCCCCCGGCCAGGAGGGTCAGGGTCGGCGTCTCGACCTCGACGAAGCGGTGGGAGTCGAGGTAGCGGCGGATGGCGGCGATGATCCGGCTCCGCTTGATGAAGGTCTCGCGGACCTCCGGGTTGACGATGAGGTCAACGTAACGGTGGCGGTAACGGAGGTCGACGTCGGTCAGGCCATGCCACTTCTCCGGCAGCGGCCGCAGGGCCTTGGAGAGGACCTCAAAGCGCTTGATCTCTACGGTCACCTCGCCCCGGCGGGTGCGGAAGACGGTGCCGTTGAGGCCGATGATGTCACCCGCGTCGACCTCGTCGAACAGGGCGTACTGGGCCTCGCCGAGGGTGTCGATCTTCGCGTAGACCTGGACCTTGCCGGTCATGTCAAGGAGGTCGGCGAAGGCCGCCTTGCCGTGCTTGCGGACGACGCCGAGGCGGCCGGCAATGGCGACGTCGCGGCCCTCGAGGGTAGCGAAGTCTTTGTTGATGTCGCCGGCCATGTGGGTCCGCTCGAAGCGGTGGCCGAAGGGGTCGATCCCGAGGCCGCGGAGCTTGTCCAGCTTCGCCCGGCGGACGGCCATCTCGCTGGTGTCCGTCCCCGACGTCCCGGTCAGGTTCTGATCGTTCTCTCGCTCGTCGCTCAATTTGTATCCCCCGCTCATGACGAAGGCCGCGAGCCCAAGTGGTCGCGGCCTTGCTTGATCGACCCAAGGCCGGCCGGGCGTGGCCCCGGCCGCCGCGCTCAATCTATCGGGAGATCCCGAGGATCTCGTACTTGAGGATCCCGGCCGGGACGGTCACGGTGATCACGCTCCCGACCTTCTGGCCGAGCATGGCCTTGCCCACCGGGGACTCGTTGGAGATGAGGTGCTTGCCCGGGTCGGCCTCGGTCGACCCGACGATGGTGAACTCGACGACTTCGCCGCGGGAGATGTCCTTCAACCGGATGGTGGAGCCGACGCCGACCCGCCCGGGGTCCACGTCGACCTCCTCCATCAATTTGGCGTTGCGGAGAAGCTTCTCCAAAGTCAAGATGCGGCCTTCGGTGAAGGCCTGCTCGTTCTTGGCGTCCTCGTATTCGGAGTTCTCGCCGACATCGCCGAACTGTCGGGCTTGCTTGATCCGCTCGGCGACTTCCTTCCGCCGGACGGATTTGAGGTGGTCCAACTCCTGCTCGAGCTTTTTCAAGCCTTCGAGAGAGAGGATGACCTCTTTGTCGGCCATCTGGCTTTCGCTCCTTTTAAGAGCGGGGGCGATCCCCCGCGTCCAAAGCCAATATATGCCTTGGACATCGCTTTTATTCTCTGGTCTGACTGGGGAAGAGCCCCTCGAGAGGCCCTTTCAGGCTGGGTCGGCACGAAAATAAGTGTCAAGAGACTTTCCTTGACACCGAACGCCCTCTGAGCCAGCCCCTGTGTAGAATCAGGCAAGCACTGCATCCGCCAGTGCTTGCCCCAAGTCATTTTACATTATAAGCCTAACCGGCTGGGCTGTCAAGGAAGGCGCACCCCGGCCCGCGGCCCGCGGCCGCCGTCGTCATCGCTCCCGTTGGTCTGATTTCGCTGCCGTCCCCCGCTTTCCTGCCGCCTGGGCAACTTTCGGTCGCCCGCCGGGGCCTCCGGGCGCCCCGTGTCCAGCCACCGCAGGCCGTCCAGGCCCAGCGGATGCCGCCGGGCCAAGGCCGCCAACCGCTCGACCCGGCGGAGGGACGGCTGGGCCAGCCCACTCCCCAGGTCTTCACCCGCCTCCAGGATGGCCTCGGCCACCGCCGGAGGCAGGAAGCGCGCCGCCCGGCCGGCGGGGCCCGCTCCCGTGGGGAAAAGGCGAGCCAATCGGGCTGGGCAGGGTCCCGGCCAGGGGACCCCGATCAGCGCCCCCCGGGCCAGGCGAAGCCCGCGGCCGGCCGCCGTCAGTTCCGCGGCCGCGGTCGGGGCGGGGGCGAGGTCGACGACGACCGTCTCCTCCTCGACGGCCCTGGCGATGCCCGGCGGCGGGGCCCCGAGAAGACAGAGGGCGTCCAGGCGGTCAAACTGAACGGCGGCGGGGTCCGGCCGGACGCCTGGGTGGCCGGGCCGGTCGTCCGTGCGGCCCACTATCTCCACCACCAGGCCGCTGTCACCGAGCACCCTGGCGGCAATGCCGGCCAGGTGGTCCCGCCGCGCTCCGAAGAGAGTCACCCGGCCGACCGACCGCGCCAGCCAGATGGCCAGGGTCTCGGCGGCCAGGCGCCGGCCGGAGCCAACGGCCACCCCCACCCGCCACCCGGCCAAGCCCGGGCCCGCCAAGGCCGCCAGGCCCGCCACGGTGGCGACGATGGCGAGGGCCTCGCCGGTGACCACGCGGACCCGGCCCTGTCTGGCGACCAGGGCCGCCCACCAGGGCTCGGTCAGGCGGCCGCCCAGGGCCACCGTCCGCACGCCCGCCCGGCGGGCGCCCTCAAGCGCGGCGTCGACCTTGCGCCGGGCGGTCTCAGACCGCCGGGTGAGGTCGTCATCGGTCAGGGGCAGGCCGACGACCAGCCCTGGGCCGGCTCCGGCGATCGCCGGGACAAGACCAAGCCGGAGCGGCGGAAGCAGCCTCAAGAGGCCCTCCAGCGCCGGCTCCGGCAGCAGTGCGGTCCAGCTGGCGAAGCGGCGCAACGACGCCCCCCGCCGCGGGTGGGTGAGGTACAGGAAAGCAAGGTCGCCCATCGGTCACCGCCCCCGCGCCCGGCGCGGCGGCAGCCGGCCGGGCTCAGTTCAAGTGCTCGACCCGGGGCTTGAAGCCGATCTGGTCGATGAGCCGCCCATAGTCCGCTTCGGTGACCTCCCTCGGCGGCTTGCCGGCGACGGCGATGAGGACGCCCTCGATGGCGTTGGTCCCAGGCGAGCGCCCGCCCAGGTCGGGCGTGGCCGTGACCAACGTCTTGGCCCCGCGGGCCCGCAGGTCCTCGATGTTCTTCGGGGTCACCGTGTTGGTCAGGATGATCTTGCCGTCCAGCCGCTCGGGCATGTACTTGGCGATGTAGTGCCAATCGCCGCCGATGACGTCGGCCCAGTGGTAGTAGCGGGCGAACTTGGCATTGGCGGGCTTCTTCTTCCCCTCCTGCTTCTCGCCGGTCGGGTAGAGCCAGCTGAAGGGGAGCTGGACGATGATCGGGGCGAGGAGCCTGGCCAACGTCTCGAGTTGCCCGAGGGTCCGGACAGCGATGGGCACCCCGAGGATGAAGATGAGGTCCCCGAAGAGGGTCTCCATCCCCACCTCGGTCATGGCCTCGGCCATCCCGATGCGGTCCACGGCCGAGACCATCAGGGCCTTCTTGCCCTTGAGGGGGGTGATGTTCTGGTCGACGTAGTGGACGGCCCGCGCCTCGATCATGTGCTTGAGCCCGCTGCCGTCGACCATCGGCGTCTTCTTGGCCGCCTTCAGCAGCGGGGCCGCCGACTTGATGACGTACTTGGCGGTCCGTGACCGGACGTAGACGTCGATGCCGCCCATGCCGAAGGCATCGACCTTGCCGTCGAGCTCTTTGACCAGCAGAATGGCTTTCTTCAGGTCGCCGTCCGTCCCCATGCGCTCGACGCTGACTTCCTCGCCGAGGACGTTGAGGGTGTACTTGAAGTCGCGGTTGGAGGCCCCGAGGCTGACGCTGACAACCCGTTTCACCTTCACTCGTCTCCTCTCATTCTACTCGCACCCGCATCCCATCTTGCCGTGAAAAGGGGCCCAAATCGCCGGCCCGTTCAGGACCGCACCCGCGCGGGGCGGCTGGTCTTGACCGACCGGATCAGCCGGCGGAGTTCCTCCGGGTCGAACCGGCCGTTGCTGCCGGGCACCTGTTTGAGGTGGAGGACGGTGACCTCCCGGTCGAGAAGGGCGGCGAAGAAGCGGGCCGGTTGGTTCAGCCCGAGGATGACGACCACCCGGAACTCGCGGATCCGGGCCATGAGCCGCATCAACTCGTTGAACAGCTCGGCTCCGCTGCGGTTGAGGAGGTCCCATCGCTCCTGGTCGGTCAGGACGTAGGCGAAGTCCACCGCCTCCTCGGCGGCCACCCTGACGGCCTCGTCCTTGTTCTCCACGGGAAAGCCGATGACGGCGATGGATTCGCCCTTGCGGACTTCGCCGACGCCCTCGAGCCGGGACACCAGGGTCCGGTCGACGCCGATCTTGTCGGCCACCTCCTGCTGGGAGAGGCCTCCCGACCGCAGGGTGAGAATCTGGTCGATGGCCCGGTCGATCTTGGCCCGGTCGATCAGTTTGTCCCCGATTCGGATGAAGTCCAGCTGATCCACCTCCGACTGGTTAGGGCACGGTGAGCACAGACTTGTGCCCAAGTATATTATATCACCTGGTACTAAAGAAGCAAGGATAAATAAAAACCCCGCCGGCGGGGGTTTGTCCGGAGGCCGAAGGGCGGCCTCGACGTTCAGCCTTCGAGGCCGACCAGAAAAGAACGGAGGATGTCCTCCATGGCCTCCGGTGAGGTCGCCTCCATCAGGCGGGACCGCACTCTGGCCGCCCCCCGCAGGCCATGGATGTACCACGCGGCGTGCTTCCTCATCTCCAGGAGCCCGATGACCGGCCCTTTGTGGGCGACGATGGCCTGCAGGTGCCGGACGGCCATGGCCACGCGCTCCTCGGGGGAGGGGCCGGGCGCTTCGCGGCCCGTCGCCAGGAACTCGCGGACCTGGGCGAAGACCCACGGGTTGCCCAGGGCGGCGCGGCCGATCATCACCGCGTCGCAGCCCGTCAGGTCCATCATCGCCTCGGCCGACGGTCCCCCGACGACGTCGCCGTTGCCGATGACCGGGGTCCGGACGGCCGCCTTGACCTCGCCGATGACGCCCCAGTCGGCCTGGCCGGAGTAGAACTGCGTCCTGACCCGGCCGTGGACGGCGATGGCGGCGACCCCGGCGCCCTCCAGACGGCGGGCAAGCTCCACCGCGTTGACCTCCTCGGGGCTCCAGCCCTTGCGGATTTTGGCCGTAACCGGGCGGTCGACGGCGCGGACGACCGCCGAGACTAGGGCCGCGGCTTTTTCGGGGTCGCGGGCGAGGGCCGACCCTTCCCCGTTCCTGACGACCTTCGGCGCGGGGCAACCCAGATTGATGTCGACGATGTCCGCCCCGGCCTCGGCGACGAGTCTGGCCGCCTCGGCCATGGCCCCGGGCTCGGACCCGAGGAGCTGGACGGCGATGGGGTGCTCCTCGGGGGCGATGGTGAGCATCCGCTCGGTCCGGCGGTGGCTATAGATGAGGGCCTTGTCGCTGAGCATCTCGGTGTAGACGAGACCGCACCCCTGCTCGCGGGCGAGGACCCGGAAAGGAAGGTCGGTCACGCCGGCCATGGGGGCGGCGAAAACCGGGTTCGGCGCGGTCGCCGTCCCGATCGGTACCGGTCGATTATGGCGGCCCGGCCGGTCCATGTCAGTCCCCCTTGAGCACGCCGTGACGGCGGAGGAAGCCGAGGAAGAGGTCGCGCGGGTAGTGGGCTGGGCTCAACTTGAAGGCGAAGCGCAAGGGGCCGTCCCGGTCCGCGGCGGTGATGCGCCTGAGGCGCATGAGGTTCTCCCCGCGGAGGTTGAAACCCTTCAGGGTCGACAGCCCGACCTCGTAGCCGGCCTGCCTGGCGAGGGTCTCGACGGTCAGGTTCGAGGTGCCGTACGGATAGGTGATGGCCACGGGGGCCCGGCCGACCTGCGCGGCTATCTCCGCCCGGGACCGCTGGAGGTCGGCCAGGATACGCGCCCGGTACTCGTCCTCGGTCTCCAGGCGGGCCTGGTCCCACAGGAAGCGGCGGTGGGTCACGGCCGGGGCGGCCGTGCCCAGGCCGTCGATGGCCACGTCGTGGTGGCTGTCGTAGGTGTGCGACTCCACCTCGAAGACACCCTCCGCGGTCATCTCGCGGAGTTGGTCCCAGGTCAGGTAACGGAGGGTCGGGTCGACGGTGCGCCCGGCGCTGGTCTCATCGCTGTACTTGACAACCACGCTGACCACGGCGGTGAAGCCGGCCGCCTGGAGGACCGGCCGGGCGTAAGTGTAGTTGTCTTCATAACCGTCGTCGAAGGTGATGACCACCGGCTTCGGGGGGAGCTTAACCCCCCTGCCGGCGACGAATGCGGCCAGCTCCTCCAGGGTGACCGAGTGGTAGCCGTGCCGCTTGAGGAAAGCCATCTGTTCGGTGAAGCGCTCGAGAGACATCAGGACCAGATTGGTCCGGTCCATCTCGGCCCGCGGGAGGACCGAGTGATAGGTGAGGACCGGGACGTAGCGGGGCCAGGGCCACAGGTAGACCCAGGCCAGCAGGGCCGCGACGAGAACCGCCCCGGCCATGAGGGCCCCCCGGCGCAGCGGACGGTCGGGGCCGCGCCCCGTCCGACCGGCCCCGGTCCGGCCGCGCCCGCCTACTTGACGATACCCATCTGCCTGGCCGCCAGCGCGACGGCCGTCCGCATGTATCCCGCGCATCTGGTCGCCTTCACTTTGACTCGAAACTCTTCGAACTGGGTCGGGTCGTTGAGGTCGTAGCCGGTCAGGGCGCGACAGTTGATCTCACCGATTTCCCGCTCGAAGGTTTGCCGGAAGGTCAAGGCCTCAGCGATCGCCCGCTCCTTGCCGGCCTGGTCCTCGGCCAGGCGATGCCCGACCTTCAGGCCGATGGCCATCAGCGAACCGGTCACGCAGCCGCAGACCAGCCCGCTGTGGCCGAGCCCACCCCCGAAACCCGTGGCTATGCTGGGAATCGTCTCCCCGTTGAAGCCGAGGGCCTCGGCCAGCGTCAGCAGCGTGGATTCGGCGCAGTTGAAGCCGGCCAGGAAGCGGGCCACAGCTTTATCACCCAAGCCTTCGGCGGTGAACACTTGTCCTCTCTCTCCTCAAAAAACGGGGCGGCTCTCGGCGACCGCCTCCGTCGTCATCCTGTCTTTCGTCTTTCAGTGCACCTGCTGGTCCGGGCCGGCGCCGCCGGGCTCGCCCTCCCCGCCCTCCGCCTCTTTCGGACGGAGCCCGGCCACATCAAGGACTGACTCCGAAACGTAAATGGGGGCCTTGGCCCGGATCGCCAGGGCCACGGCGTCGCTGGGGCGGGAGTCGATCTCCTTGGTCTCATCGCCGACCTTCATGGTGATCTGGGCGAAGAACGTCCCATCCCGGAGGTCGTCGATGATGACCATTGTCACCGTCGCCCCGAGGAGCTCCAGCAGGTTCCTCATCAGGTCATGGGTCATCGGCCGTGGGGCCTCGAGGCCCTCGATCATCATCGCCACGGAGTTGCCTTCGAGGGCGCCGACCCAGATCGGGAGGAGCCGGTCGCTGCTCGCTTCCTTGAGGATGATGACGGCCTGCTGGTTCTCCAGGTCGAACCCGACCCGCTCCACTTTGACTTCGATCACTCGCCCTCACCTCCGCCGCCATGACCGGCGCTAACATTATATCACCAGGACCGGCCGGCCAGCACAGGAGGTTACCCAGGCGACCCGGGCGGCTATGGGAGCCCGGTCACCGGCTCAGGCCGGGGGCCTGGACATCCGTTTGACCATCTGGTCGTCCATGTTCCCACGACCGCTGGCCAGGCCCAGTTGGCGGAAGAGGGCCGTCGCCCGCTGGAAGTAGGCCAGGGCCTTATCGCGCTCACCCATGGTCATGAACAGCTCGCCCAGTTCGTAGCAGCTGTCGGCCAGTTCGGACGGGCGGTCGGCCTGCTCGAAGAGGCGGACACTCTCGGTCAATGACTCGATGGCCCGCTCCCGGTCCTTCATCTCCGCGTAGACCTTGCCGAGCACCTGGCGGCCCTGAGCTTGGAGGGGGACGTCACCGATCAGGCCCGCCAGTTCGAGCGCCTCGTCGCACGCGGCCAGGGCCTTCTGGGTCAGCCCGGCGTGGTGGTGGAAGCGAGCCAGTTCGATGAGGGCGGCGACTTCACCCAGCCGGTCGCCGGCCCGGCGATAGAGGCTCAGGGCGGCCCGGAAGCGCTGGGCGGCCTCCTCCCAGTCGCCGCGGTCCTCGGCGATCAGCCCGGCGTTGACGTGAAGGGCCGCCGCCATGACGAAGTCCGCCCGTAGGTCGAGCAGGGCCCGGCCCTTGCCCGCTTCGGTCAGGGCCCGGCCGACGTCGCCGGCCTCGTATTGCGCCTGGGCCGTCTCCAGGTAACGCCCGACCAGGTCCTGGGTCGAACGAACAGCTTTCAGGAGGTCGAGGGCCTCTTCGTGGTACCGAGCGCCGGCGGTGAAGTCCCCGAAGCGGTAGAAGGCCAGACCCAAGCGCCCGATCACGCGCAGCCTGAGCCCGGGGTCGGGGGTGTCGCCCTTCCCGGCCCGCGCCAAGGCCTCCTGGTAGGTTTGGAGGGCCTGCGGCCCCTGGTTCCGGCGTTCGCTCACCGCCCCCAGGCCGAGGAGGCAAAGGATGGCCCCTTCCGACGCCCCGACCTCCTCGAACCCGGCCAGGGCCTTACGATAGAGCTTATCGGCTTCGTCCAGGTTCCCCTGGCCCTCGGCCAGGGCCGCCTGGGCGGCCGCAGCCTCGGCCTCCCGCCGCCGGTCGCCGATCTCCGCGGCCATCTGGGCCGCTTTCTGGAGCGTCTTGCCCGCCTTAGGGGCCTTGCCCGCGCCACTCAGCAGGCGCCCGGAGACCAGGAGCCAGTCGCACTCCTTCTCGCGCAGGTCGGCCTCGGACTCCATGAAGAAGCCGACCGGTTTCCTCAGGCGGCCGGCCAGTGTCTGCAGGGACTGCAGGGATGGGCGAATGACGCCGCGTTCGATCTGGCTGATGAAAGCGGCTGAGTATTCCTGACCAGCGAGGTCTTTCTGGGTCATCCCGGCTTCCTTGCGGGCGAGCCGGATCTTCTCCCCGAGGGTGGTGGCCATGGCCTATTTCCCACCACCAAAGAGGTTCTCCCACATAGCCAGGTAGGACTCCCTCGTGTATTTGGGGCTGTAAGCGCGAATGATCTCCTTGGCCAAGGCCGCCCGGTCGGCCAGGAGGTCGACGACGGTCATGGCCATGGCCTTGGCCGGGACCACGTAGGC
Source organism: Bacillota bacterium (assembly GCA_021811325.1). GTDB lineage: Bacteria > Bacillota > Sulfobacillia > JAJYWN01 > JAJZPE01 > JAJZPE01. The sequence continues at coordinate 38,885 of JAJZPE010000006.1, read as the reverse complement.
CAGGTCCGGGTTGACGATGCGGAAGGTCTCCGAGTGGGCCGCCCCCTCCGCCCCGCCAATCATGGGATGCAGGGCGGGCACAAGGTGGGAGACGTCGCCCATGTCGGTCGACCCGGTCCCGTGGCGGTCCTCGCCGATCCGTTCCGGGTCGATGAGCTGCCTGAGGTTGGCCGCGAAGACCTCGGCCAGCCGCTCCGGGCTGAGCCGGGGCAGGTAGCCGGGGATCTCGGTGACGTGGCACTCCGCCCCGACCGCCATCGCCCCTGCCTGTAAGGCCCGGTTGACCTTGCCGCCGGCCTCCAAAATGGCTTCCATAGTTTTGCCTCGCACATATGTCTCCATGCGAACGTCGGCGGGGATGATGTTGACCAGGTCGCCCCCCCGGGTGATGATCGGGTGGACCCGGATGTGGTCGTCGTCCCGGAATGTCTCGCGCTGGGCATGAATCCCCATCAGCCCGAGCATGGCCGCGTTGAGGGCGTTGACTCCGAGGTGCGGCGCCCCGCCGGCGTGGGCTTCACGCCCGGCGTAGCGGATGAACTTGCCGATGAAGCCGTTGGACGTGCCGCCGATAGTGGCGTCGCGGCCCGTCTCCGGGGCCCCGGTGTGGACCATCATCGCCAGGTCGATCCGGTCGAACTCGCCCCTGGCGATGAACTCCTGCTTCCCACCGAGGAAGCGGATCTTGCCTTCCTCGCGGAGCTTCTGGCGGTACTCGATCTCGACGTACTCCTCGGCCGGGACGGCCATCAGGACGACTTCGCCGTCGAGTTCGGCCATCGCCCCCGAGTCCACGAGACCCAGGCCGGTCCCGATCATCGTGGCGATCTGGCAGTTGTGACCGCAGGCGTGGGCCGCCCCGGTGGCCGGGTCGGCGTGGGGGTGCCCCGGGCAGACGACGGCGTCGAGTTCGCCCAGGACGGCCAGGCCGACCTCGCGGGCCCGTCCGGCGATGTCCCCGACGACGCCGGTGATTGCCACGCTGGTCCGGTGGGGGATGCCGGCCTCAGTCATCAGCCGGTCGACGATGGTCGCCGTCCGGCGCTCTTTGTAGCCCAGTTCGGGCTGGCGGAGGATGGTCTCTCCGACCTCGATCAACTGGTCGCGACGGGCCTCGATGGCCTCGACCACCCTGGCCTTCAGGCGGCTCCTCTGGTCATCCGACACTCCTTTTTCACCTCGTTGCCCAGTGACTCCCGGCATCCTTGCGCCCGGACGGCAGGAAAAAGCGGCCGGACTGAGGAAAGCTAAGAGCGGAGGGTGATCATGGTCCTGTCTAACGTGGAATACCAACCATTATGCCGAAGAGTGAAGATCCGCCTGGGGGCTGTCGACCCGGCCGGTCAGGGCCAGCTGTTGGCGATCGTCCTGCTGGACTGCGCGACCGCCGCCGACGCCACCCTGGTCGCGGAGATTCTCTTAGCCGCTCAAAATGGCACCCAGACGATGGCTTCCGCCGGGATGCCCGTCTATTTCGCCGACACCAAACTGGAGTTGTGGCTCTCCCCGATCGAGGGTCCACGCGGGCGGCGTTACGCTCAGCTTTGCTGCGGGCGGCCGCCGGGAGGCCTGACCTACTCGCTGGTCGTCGCCTCCCCCCAGGAGGACGTCGACTTGCAGCTCTTCGAGGGGATCTTTCAATTGCAGCGGCAGTACACGGTCGCCGTCGGCGTCGATGGGCTCCCGGACTTCGCCCGGGTGGACATCGTCAAGTACTCGTACACCGGGAGCCGGGGCAGTTAACTCCGGCTTACAACAACGGTTATACCTCTTAAGCAAAAATCCTCCCGGGCGGGAGGGTTTTTTATGCCTGTCAGGCTCAACTTTTGGGAAAAAGGCCGGGGGCCGGCCGCCGTCACTGGTTGCGCTCGTGGATGAACCGCAGGCCCTCGAGGGTCAGGAAGGGGTTGACCTCCTCGATGGTCTCGCTCTCTGAGGCGATGAGGTCGGCGAAGCCGCCTGTGGCCACCACCCGCGCCTTCGTCCCCAGCTCCGAGAAGGTCCTCCGGACGAGGGCGTCGACCAGACCAGCGAAGCCGAAGATGATCCCGGCCTGAAGGCTGGCGATGTTGTTCTTGCCGATGACCGACTTGGGCCGGGACAGTTCGACCCGGGGGAGCCTGGCGGCCCGCTCGAAGAGGGCCTCGGTGGACACGCCGATTCCCGGGGCGATGGCCCCGCCGAGGTATTCACCTTCGGCCGAGACGACGTCGACGGTCGTCGCCGTCCCGGAGAAGTCGACGACGACCACCGGGCCGCCATAGAGCTCGTGGGCGGCGATGGCGTCGACGATGCGGTCGGCTCCGACCTCCTTGGGGTTGTCATAGCGGATGACCGCGCCGGTCTTCACCCCGGGGCCGACCACGAGCGGTTTCACCTTGAGGTAGAGCTCGCAGGTACGGGTGATGACCGGGGTCAGGGAGGGCACGACCGAGGCGACGGCCACCGAGGCGAGTTCCCGCAGGTCGATGTCGGCCAGGGAGAACAGGTTGTGGAAGATGATCCCGAACTCATCGACGGTCCGCCCGCGGTCGGTCAGCAGGCTCCAGTGCCTGACCAGCTCGCGGCCACGGTAGAGGCCGATGACGATGTTGATGTTGCCGATATCGATGGCGCACAGCATCGCGTTTTCCCCCTATCGATGGAAGCCTTTCAGCCGCAGCTTTCGCGGCCTCACCGGGCCCGGACCGACACGTCCCCGGCACGGATGACCACGTCCCGCCCGCCCGACCGGACCAGCAGGGCGCCGTCGTCCATTATGTCCAGGGCCTCCCCGGTGAAATCGAGGCCCGGACCGCTGACCCAGACCGTCCGCCCGACCGTGGCCGTCAGTTCCAGGCAACGCCGCCGAACGGGGGCAAACCCCTCCGCGAGCCACCGCCCGTACCACGCGGAGAGCTCATCGAGGAGGGTCCCGAGCGCGCCCTCCGGGTCGAAGCTCCGGCCCGCCTCCTGGGCCAGCGACGTGGCCAGTGGCCGGACTTCGGCGGGCAGGTCGTCCGGGAAGACGTTGAGGTTCAGGCCGACGCCCAGAAGGACGACCCCCGGTGGGTGGACCTGGCCGAGGACCCCGGCCACCTTGCGCCCGTTGAGATGGACGTCGTTGGGCCACTTGACCCGGACCTCCGGCGTCGGGCCCGGACCGGCGATGAGCCGGCGGGCCGTCTCGGCGACGGCCACGCCCCCCACGAGGGCCAGGGTGGCCACGCTCTCGGCGACCGCGGCGGGCGGCCGTAGCAGAGTGGTCAGCCAGAGCCCGCCCCGCGGCGAAGACCAGGCGCGGCCTAGGCGGCCGAGGCCGCCGGTCTGGGCCTCGGCGACCACCGTCGTCCCTTCGGGCGCTCCCTGGGCCGCCAGTTCCGCGGCCACGCGGTTGGTCGAATCGACTTCCTCCAGGCGGACGAGGGGCCGCCCCAGGTCCACCGGGGTCGTCACCGGTGGTCCCCCAGGCCGAAGCCGAGCCGTTCCAGCAATCCGGCGGCCTGACGCCGCTCCTCGGCCGCGTCCTCGGGGCGTCCCTGGGCCTCGCGGAGCCGTGCCCTGAGGGCGTGGACTTGCGCCAGCTGGTAGGCCACCGGCTGCCCGTGGCGTTGCCGGTAGGTCTCGGCCGCCTGGTCCAGGAGGGCCTCCGCCCCGTCGAAGTTCCGGCCGAGCCTGATGTAGACTTCGGCGAGGCCCATCCGGGCCATGGCCAGGCCGTCCTCGTCGACCCCGTCCCAGAGCTCCTCGGCCGTCCGGTAGAGGGTGGCCGCCGTGGCCAGATGGTTGTCGGTCAGGTCCGGGTCATGCTCGGCCAGGAGCACGCAGAGGTCGGCCAGATTGGCCGAGCCCTGGGCCATCCCGCCCCGATCGGCCAGCCTCTGGCTGACCGCCAGAGCGGTCTGCCCGATGTCGAGCCCGCGCCCGATGTAGGCCAGGGCGTTCTCCGGGTCGACGGTGGCCAGGTCACGGTAGGCCATGACGACGTTCGATTGGTAGGCGGCGACTTCCTTCTCGCGGTTGGCGTCGGCCAGGAGGCCGACCTCCTCGGTGTAGAGGCTGAGGGCCGCCAGGATCTTGTCCTTCTCGCCGGAGCTCCTCAGGATGGCGCCCCGCCCGCCGAGGATGCCAACAAGGCCCTCGCCGTCCCCGATCGACCGGCAGAGGGCCTCGGCCTGCTTCAGCTGGTCTTCGGCGGCGTCGAGGTAATGCCGGTCCTCGGCGAAGCCCCGCCGGATGAGTTCCCACGCCCCCGCCTTGAGCAGGATAGCTTCCTGCCGCACCGCCTCGCGCTCGGCGTCCGTGGCCGGCCGGCCCGCCCTGTGCTCGGTCACTTCGGCCCGCCCTTCCCCGCCCGCGACAACTCGCCGACTTCGAGGCTGATGTCCATGGCCTTGACCGAATGGGTCAGGGACCCCATCGAGATGAGGTCCACGCCGGTCGCCGCCACCTGGCCCAGGCGTTCGAGGGTGATTCCGCCGGAGGCCTCGACCAGGATCCGGCCCCCGATTCTGGCCACCGCCCGGCGCATCTCGTCCGGGGCCATGTTGTCGAGCATGATCACGTCGACCCCAGCCGCCAGGGCTTCGTCGACCTGGTCCAGCGTCTGCACCTCGACCTCGACCTTGACGAAAGGCGAGGCGGTCCGCTTGACCGCCCTGACCGCGGCCGCGATCCCACCGGCCACGGCGATGTGGTTGTCCTTGATGAGGGCCGCGTCATAGAGGCCGAAACGGTGGTTCCCGGCGCCCCCGCAGCGGACGGCGTACTTGTCGAGGGCCCGCAGGCCGGGTACGGTCTTGCGGGTGTCGACCACGAGGACCTTGGGGTTGGCGGCGGTGGCCGCCTGGACGGCCTGCCTGGCCGCCGTGGCGATGCCCGACAGGCGTTGCAGGAAATTCAGGGCGACCCGCTCGCCGGACAGGACCGCCCGGATCGCGCCGTCGACGGTGGCCACGACCGCGCCTGTGGCGACCAGGTCGCCATCCCTGACCCGGGCCTCGAACCGGGCCGACGGGTCAAGGCGGGTGAAGACCCGCGCCGCCACGTCCAGGCCGGCGATGACCCCCTCGCTCTTGGCCAGGAAGTGGGCCTGGCTCCGCTGCCCGGGAGGGACGATGCTGTTCGTGGTGATGTCGCCGGTCCCCACGTCTTCGGCGAGGGCCAGGTCGATCAGGCGGTCAAGGGCGATCGGGTCGATGTCCAAGGGTCACCCCTCCAACGGACCGTCGTCCAGTGGTTGTGAACCATCAGTCTTCGCGTTTGAGGAGGTTGTGGCGGCGCCAGCGCTCGTCGTCGCGGGCCGGGAAGTCCAGCCGGTAATGGCTCCCCCGGCTCTCCTCGCGGATCAGGGCCGCCTTGGCCACCAGGCGGGCCAGGGTGACCAGGTTGGCCGTCTCGATGGCCTCCACCGTCAGCGGGTCCGACCAGGTGAAGGCGGCCAGCTCGGCCAGGCGGCGCAGGGCGCTGTCGAGGCCGGCGGCGTCCCGCAGGATGCCGACTTTGGCCCACATCAGCTCCTGGACCTCCCGGCGCACTTCGGCCGCCGTCCCCGGCCAGGGGCGGCGCGGTTCATGGTCGGTCAGGGACAGCCGGCGCAGGGCCGGTGAATGGTCGACGTGGTCCTTCATCGAATTGGCGATGCGGCGCCCGAAGACGAGTCCCTCGAGGAGCGAGTTGGAGGCCAGGCGATTGGCCCCGTGGACGCCCACGCAGGCCGCTTCGCCGCAGGAGTAGAGACCTTCGATGTTGGTCCGGCCGTCGATGTCCGTCCGGATGCCGCCCATCATGTAGTGGGCCGCGGGGGCCACGGGGATGGGCTCGACCGATGGGTCGACGCCGTATCCGCGGCAGGTCTCGTAGACCTTCGGGAAACGCTCGGCAAAGCCGGCCCCGAGCGAGGTCCCATCCAGCCAGACATGGTCGGCCGAGGCCTTGCGCATCTCGTCGAGGATGGCCCGGGCGACCACGTCCCGCGGGGCCAGGTCGGCCCGCGGGTGGTAGCGCGGCATGAAGCGCTCCCCGGCGGGGCTGACGAGGACCGCGCCCTCGCCCCGGAGGGCCTCGGTGATCAGGAACTTGGGGTTGCCCGGGTGATACAGAGCCGTCGGGTGGAACTGGATGAACTCCATGTCGGCCAGGGCCGTCCCGGCCCGGTAGGCGGCGGCCAGCCCGTCGCCAGTGGCCACGCTGGGGTTGGTCGTGTTCTTGTAGAGCTGGCCCGCCCCTCCGGTCGCCAGAACGGTCGCCCAGGACAGGTAGGCCACTTTCTGGCCGTCGGGTCGCAGGGCGATGACTCCGTAGCACCGCCCGTCGCGGGTGATGAGGTCGATCACCTGGATGTCCTCGTGGATGACGACCCCGCTCGAGGTCAGGGCCTTCCAGCTGAGGACCTGCTCGATCTCCTCACCGGTGGAGTCGCCCCGCGCGTGCAGGATGCGTCGCTCGCTGTGGGCCCCCTCGCGGGTCAGGGCGAAGTCCTCGCCCCGCTTGTCGAAGTGGGCCCCGAGGGCGACCAGCTCGAGGACGCAGGTCGGACCCTCGTTGACGAGGACCCGGACGGCGTCCTCGTCACACAGGCCGACCCCGGCGGTGAGGGTGTCCTCCATATGCAAACGGGGAGAATCCTCGCGGCCGACGGCCGCGGCTATTCCCCCCTGGGCGTGCTCGGTGTTGGAGTCCTCCATCTTCTTCTTCGTCAGCACGGTCACCCGGCCGAACCGGCTGGCCCTGAGGGCCGTGTACAGCCCGGCGATGCCGCTGCCGACGACAAGGAAGTCGCAGTACTCCCGGTTCATTTGAGAAAGGTCGAAGTCGGTCAGGTGCCTCGGGTACACTGGTTTCCCTCCAGTGTGGGGAGCCAGCGTTGACCGAGCGGCGGATGTCCGGTCAGGTCGTTTTGTCCCCGGCGGTGTTGTCAGGTGTAGAACGGCGTTGCCGCAGAGAGGGCTCCTTGTTGGTTGCAAGGTAACGGAAGACCACGGGGCTTTGACCGGGGCGTGACTCTGCTGTGGGTTATCAATTGATAACCCACAGGGTTTCACTGGACGGCCAGCATCCGATCGAGGGCCCGCTTGGCCCGCAGCCGGATGTCCTCCGGAACGGTGACCCTGGGCTCCAGCCGCTCGAGTGCCACGACCAGCTTGCGGAGGGTCGTGCTCTTCATGTTCGGGCAGATCTGCTCGTCGCCTGAGGGGAAGTAGAAACTGGCGTCGGGCCTGTCCTTCTGGAGGGCGTGGAGGATGCCCATCTCGGTGCCGATGATGAACTCCTTGGCCGGGCTCTCCCGGACGAACCGGCGCATGCCCTCCGTCGAGAAGACCTTGTCGGCCAGGTCGACGATGGCTTGGTCGGTCTCCGGGTGGACCAGGACGACCGCTTCCGGGTGGCTCTCTTTCATCCGCCGCAGGTCGTCGACTTTGATCCGGTCGTGGGTGGGACAGAACCCCGGCCAGGGGATGACCTTCTTCCTGGTCTGGGTCTGGACGTAGTGGGCCAGGTTCCGGTCGGGGATGAAGATGACCGTGTCGCCCTCGACGGCCTCGACGATCTTGACGGCGTTGCGGGAGGTGCAGCAGATGTCGCTCTCGGCCTTGACCGCGGCCGAGGTGTTCACGTAGGCCACCACCGGGACCCCGGGGTACTTGGCCTTCATCTCCCTGAGGGCGTCCGGCGTGACCATGTCGGCCATCGGGCAACCGGCCTTTGGTTCCGGCAGGATGACCGTCTTCTGTGGCGAGAGGATGGCCGCGCTCTCGGCCATGAAATGGACGCCGCAGAAGACGATGAGGTCGTTGTCGGTAGCCGCGGCCTGCTGGGAGAGGCCCAAGGAGTCACCGACGAAGTCGGCCAGGTCCTGGATCTCCGGCCGCTGGTAGAGGTGGGCGATGATGAGCGCCCGGCGTTCGGCTTTCAGCCGCCTGGCCTCAGCGGTCAGCTCGGCCTGGTCCATCAACTTCTGCTCGGTGGGGGCGGCGGGTTCGGCGGTCAGAGTCGACACGGATTTCCACCTTCTTCGGGATACGCAATCAGATTTTATTCCCCGCCCCTACCATTGTCAAGGAAAGCGCCGGGCGGACCGGCTTCTGGAGCCGGTCCGCCACGGCCATCCTGAGTCGCTCACGCATTGGCGAAGACGGGGTTTAGAAGAGCCCAAGCACCTTGCCGTTCTCGTCGACATCATACTTGGTCCCGGCTGGTACCGACGGGAGCCCGGGCATCGTCCGCATCTCGCCGAGCAGCGGGTAGAGGAAACCGGCGCCGACGGAAGCGCGGACGTCGCGGATGGGGACGCGGAACCCTCGCGGCCTTCCCTTGAGGTTCGGGTCGTGGGACAGCGAGAGGTGGGTCTTGGCCATGCAGATGGGGAGCTTGTCGTAACCGAGCTTGGTGTAGAGCCTGATCCGCCTCTCGGCCAGCGGGCTGTAGTCGACGCCGTCGGCCCCGTAGACCTTGGTCGCGATGGTCTCGATCTTCTCCTTGATCGAAGCCTCGAGCGGGTAGAGGAAGTGGAAATTGCTCGGCTTCGAGGTCGCCTTGATGACAGCCTCGGCCAGCTCCTTGCCGCCGGCCCCGCCCTTCGCCCAGACCTGGGAGAGGACCGCGTCGGCCGCGCCGGCCTTGATCGCCCGGTCGTGGATGAACTGGATCTCCTTCTCGCTGTCGGTATCGAACTGGTTGATGGCGACGACCACTTCGAGCCCGTGCATCTTCATGTTCTCGATCTGCTTCTCCAGGTTCTCGCAGCCCTTGGCGAGGGCCTCCATGTTCTCCTTGGCCACCAGGGCCTTGTCCATCTCCTTGCCCGGGACGACCCTGAAGGCGCCGCCGTGCATCTTGAGGGCCCGGACGGTGGCGACGACCACCGCCGCGTTCGGCTTGAGCCCGGAGTAGCGGCACTTGATGTTGCAGAATTTCTCGGCCCCGATGTCGGCGCCGAACCCGGCCTCGGTGACGACGAACTCGCCGGACTTGATGGCGATCTGGTCGGCCAGGATGGAGGAGTTGCCGTGGGCGATGTTGGCGAACGGGCCGGCGTGGACCAGGACCGGGTCGCCCTCGAGGTTCTGGAGGAGGTTTGGCTTGATGGCGTCCTTCATCAGGATGGTCATCGAGCCGGCCGCCTTGAGGTCCTCGGCGGTGACCGGCTTGTTGTCCTTGGTGTAGCCGATGACGATCCGCCCGAGGCGCCTACGGATGTCATGGAGGCCGGTGGTCAGCGCGAGGATGGCCATGACCTCGGAGGCCACGGCGATGTCGAACCCGGTCTCGCGGGGGATGCCGTCGCCGCCGAGGCCGATGACAATCTTCCGGAGGGAGGCGTCGCTGACGTCGACGACCCGCGGCCAGGTGATCGAGAACTGGTCGATGTTCAGCGGGTTGTCGTGGTCCAGGCTGGCGTCGATGAAGGCCGCCAGCAGGTTGTGGGACAGGCTGACGGCGTGGACGTCGCCGGTCAGGTGGAGGTTGAAGTCTTCCATCGGGATGACTTGAGAGAAACCGCCGCCGGCGGCCCCGCCCTTGATCCCGAAGACCGGGCCGAGGGACGGCTGGCGGATGGCGGTGATGGTCTTGTGGCCGAGGCGGTTCAGGGCCTGGCCGAGGCCGATAGTCGTGACCGTCTTGCCCTCGCCGAGCGGGGTCGGGGTGATCGCCGTGACCACCACATACTTGGCGTCCGGTTTATCCTTCAAGCGGGGAATGACGTCGAGGGAGATCTTGGCCTTATACTTGCCGTATAGCTCGAGGTCGTCCTCGGTCAGCCCCATCTTCTTGGCGATCTGGACGATGGGTTCCAGTTTTGCCGCTTGGGCTATTTCGATGTCGCTCTTCATTCCCGTTTTCACTCCTTGTCGTGGGCTGTTCAGTTTGAGGCCTTCCGCTCGGGGACGGTTGGTGGTGGCGGTGCGTAGTTGTAAATCCGCGGTTCTGACTGCTCCATGTCATCCCCCCGTTTTGCTGCCCGGTGGAACCTTCAACGAAACCATCCCCTCACTTGGGACCCTGGCAGGCCACCCTGGTCAGGGCGCCAAGGACGGCGGCGAGAAGGAAGAATAGGAGGGTCTGCTTCCATCCGGCTTTCCGCGGCTGCTTTTTCTGGTCGGTGGCTTCATCGGCCAGAAGGCTGGCCCCCAGCTCGAGCTTGCCGTTCCAGACGGCCACCCGGCCGCCGGCGATGACGTGACGGACCAGGTGCCCGCCAAAGAAGTACGGAATGTAAGCGAAGCTCGGAGCGTCCCAGACGACCAGGTCGGCGCGCTTTCCCGGCTCGATGCTCCCGGTCTCGTCGGCGCGCCGGACGGCCTTGGCGGCGTCAATCGTCGCCGCCCGGAGGGCTTCCGCGGGGGTCAACCGCAGCAGCCGGCAGGCCAGGCCGACCACGGTCTCCATGGACGGCGTGGGGCTCGTCCCGGGGTTGAAGTCGCTGCCCAGGGCCACGGTCACGCCGCGCCGCAGGAGTTCGCGGGCCGGCGCCTGACCCTCGAGCATCAGCGAGAAGGGCGTCCCGGGCAGGAGGACGGCGACCGTCCCAGCCTTCGCCAGGGCCTCCATGCCGGCCTCGGAGACGTGGAGGAGGTGGTCGGCGGAGACCGCCCCGACTTCGGCGGCCAGTTCGGCACCACCAAAGGGCACGAGTTCGTCGGCGTGGACCTTCGCGGCGAGCCCGTGCTCCTTAGCCTTGGTCAGGATATGACGGGAGTCCTCCACCGAGAAGACTCCCTTTTCACAGAAAACGTCACAGAACTCAGCGAGGCCGCTGGCGGCCACTTCTGGCACCATGACGTCGGCCACTAGTTCGACGTACTTTTGGGGATTTCCTTCATATTCGGGGGGCACCTCGTGGGCGCCGAGGAAGGTCGGGACGACGTCCACCGGGGCTTCGCGACGCAGCCGGTCGATCACCCGGAGCAGCTTCATCTCATCGTCGAGGGTCAGTCCGTAGCCGCTCTTGACCTCGACGGTGGTCGCCCCGGCGAGGATCATCCGTTCCAGGTTCAGGGCGGCATCCACGTAGAGGTCGTCCTCGCCGGCCTGGCGCGTCTCCCTGACGGTCCGGTTGATGCCGCCGCCCGCAGCGGCGATGTCGGCATAGGTGGCCCCGCCGATCCGCCGGACGAACTCGTCCTCCCTCGACCCGGCGAAGACCAGGTGGGTATGGGCGTCAACCAACCCGGGCGTGACCACCTGGCCCTCGGCCGAGATGACCTCGGCCTTCGCCAGGTCGTATCCCTTCGCCAGTTCCTCATAGTCGCCGACGGCGACGATGCGCCCATCGGCCACGAACACGCTGGCCCCCTGAATCAACCCGACCGACCGCTCGTCGGCGGTGGTCCCCGCGCCCGGCGCCTTCACGGCGGCCATCGTCAGGACCTCAGCCGCGTCCTTGAGCACCAGGTCGACACGCTCTCTCGGTTTCGCCATTGTTCCCAGCCCTCCCGCTTTGACGAGCCGTGCGGCGGCTTGTCCATTCTTGTCCCACAGCCGTCCGCCCCGCCGGGGCCTCCGCGGTGGCTTACCGCGGTCCGGTGACCTGCCGCCACACCGGCCTGAAACCGATGTGCCGTTCGGATGAAAGGCGGACGATCACAAACCGGTCGGCGGTCGGCCGCGCCAGGAAGATGTCCCCGCGCTGGCCGACGCGGCCCCCGAAGAGAACCGCCGGACTACCCCGCCCGGGCTGAGGGGGACCGGCCCCGATGACCTCCTGGACCTGGCCGTCCCCGTCCAACCTGACCACCCAGCCGTCGGGCTTCGACAGGTTGGCGCCAAGGTAGACGTGTCCTGAGCGGTCCGCCCCGAGGAGGGAGGCCTCCTCGATGTAGGTGGAGCTCTCGTACAGCCAGCGCCGCGCCTGGCCGCCGCCCGTCGGGACGACGTGGAGCCCGCGCTGGAAGGGAGTCTCCCCGGCCGTCATCAGGACCAGACGGCCGTTACCGGCCGCCGTGAAGGCGGAGATGAGGCCGGCCACCGACCCGGGCCTTTTCCCGAGCGGTTGCCCGGTCGCGTCCAAGCGGACCTCCACGACCACCGCCCGAAGGGCCCCTGTCTCGCTGAAGAGACGCACGGACGCGGTATACCCCTTGTCGGTCAGAGCCATGCCGAGGACGTAGACCCCGTCATCGGGGCCCGGCGCCAGGGACTCGATGCGCCACAGTCCTTCCGGCGGGGGGGCGGGCCGCACGTTGAACGTCGCCAGGAGCCGGCCGTCGCGGTCGACTTTGAGGACCGTCCCTCCGGCGTTGTCAGCCAGGTAGATGTGGCCGGCCGGGGTGACCGTCAGATCCTCGAGGAAAGGCTTCCGGGCGAACCCTTCGCCCACGGCGAACTGTCGCAGGAGGCGGCCCCCGGCGTCGTACTCCTTGACCCGGCCGTTAAAGGTGTCGGCCACAAAGATGTGGCCTTCCCGGTCCACGGCGAAACTGCGCGGGCCGGACTCCCGCCCGTCAGGTCCCCTGGCCCGGCCGAAGGCCTCGGCCTCGGCGCCCCATGGCCCGTCCACGACGGTCTCCGTGCCGTGGGTGGCCACCCGGTCGACCCGTACCAGGGCGAAGCTCGCCACCAGGGTCAGGACGGCCAGGAGGATTGCCAGAGGTGGTCGGCGGATGGTCATGAGTTGCACGCCGGCGCCTCCTCATCGGGGCTGCGGTCGCCCGTCAGACGGCCGCCTGACGGGCTATCAGTCGAGCATCGGCAGCTTGATGCCTTTCTCCCGGGCGGTTTTGACGGCCAGCTCGTAACCGGCGTCGGCGTGGCGCATGACGCCCGTCCCGGGATCGGTGGTCAGGACCCGCTGAAGGCGAAGGTCCGCATCGTCAGAGCCGTCGGCGACGACGACCATCCCGGCGTGGATGGAGTAGCCGATGCCGACGCCGCCGCCGTGGTGGACCGAGACCCAGCTGGCCCCGGCGGCCGTGTTTACCAGCGCGTTGAGGATCGGCCAGTCGGCGATGGCGTCGCTGCCGTCGCGCATGGCTTCGGTCTCCCGGTTCGGCGAAGCGACCGACCCCGAGTCCAGGTGGTCGCGGCCGATGACGATGGGTGCCCTGAGCTCGCCCCGGCGGACGAGGTCGTTGAAGATGAGACCGATACGCGCCCGCTCGCCGTAACCGAGCCAGCAGATGCGGGCCGGCAGTCCCTGGAAGGGGACCTTCTCCCGGGCCTGCCTGATCCACCGGGCCAGGCCCTGGTTCTCCGGGAACTCCTTGAGGATGACCTCGTCGGTGCGGTAGATGTCCTCCGGGTCGCCGGACAGGGCGGCCCAGCGGAACGGCCCCTTTCCAGCGCAGAAGAGCGGTCGGATGTAGGCCGGGACGAACCCGGGGTAGTCGAAGGCGTTCTCGACCCCGGCCTCCAGGGCCTGCTGGCGCAGGTTGTTGCCGTAGTCGAAGACGACCGCGCCGCGCTTCTGCCACTCGAGCATCGCCCGGACATGCTCGGCCATGCTCTCTTTGGCCCGCCGGACGTACTCCTTGGGGTCGCGCCGGCGCAGTTCCGCCGCCTCGGCCAGGGACAAGCCGGCCGGGAGGTAGCCGTTGAGGGCGTCGTGGGCCGAGGTCTGGTCGGTGACCACGTCCGGGACTAGGCCACGCCGGACCATCTCGGGATGGGTCTCGGCGGCGTTCCCGAGGACGGCCACGGACAGCGGCAGGCCCTTCTCCTTGGCCTCGATGGCCATCGCCAGACCCTCGTCGAGGGAGCGGGCCAGCTTGTCGCAGTAGCCGATCTTTAGGCGGCGCTTGATCCGCTCCTCGTCGACCTCGACGACCAGGGCCACGCCGCCGTTCATCGTGATGGCCAGCGGCTGAGCACCGCCCATGCCGCCGAGCCCGGCGGTGACCACCAGGCGTCCCTTGAGGCTTCCCCCGAAGTTCCGTCTCGCCAGTTCAGCCAGGGTCTCGTAGGTCCCCTGGATGATCCCCTGGGTGCCGATGTAGATCCAGCTCCCGGCGGTCATCTGGCCGTACATGGTCAGGCCCTTGGCTTCCAGTTCCCAGAACTTCTCCCAGGTCCCCCAGTGGGGGACGAGCATGGCGTTGGAGATGAGGACGCGCGGCGCCATGGTGTGGGTCTTGAAGACCCCGACGGGCTTCCCCGACTGCACCAGCAGGGTCTCGTCGTTCTCGAGGTTCTTCAGGGTCGAGACGATCGCCCAGAAGGCTTCCCAGCTGCGCGCGGCCCGCCCGCTGCCCCCGTAGACGATGAGTTCCTCGGGCTTTTCGGCCACGTCCGGGTCGAGATTATTCATCAGCATGCGCAGGGCCGCTTCCTGGGCCCAGCCCTTGCAGTTCAGTTCGGATCCACGTGGAGCCCGCACGATCGGTGACATGACCGCCTACCTCCCAGATTTATTCCGACCAGGCGGGAGCCATGCCCGCCGCCGCTCAGGGCGAGCCGTCGCGGCCGGCCGTGACCACCCGGCGGACGGCTTCGATGTCGTCGGCCAGGACCCGGTCTTCGTCGAGCCCGGGCACGTGCGCCCGGACCCGTTCATAAAGGGCCCGCGTGCCGAGCCCAAGATACTCGGCGGCGGTTCGCCCGGCGCCCCCGGGGAGGCGCTCGACCACCAGGTCGACCCCCTGGGCGGCGCAGAGCGCCTCGATGGCCAGGACGGTCTGGACGTTGGCCAGGATCTCTCCGGCCTTCCGGGCGGCGATGGTCCCCATGCTCACGTGGTCTTCCTGATTGGCGGACGACGGGATGGAGTCGACCGAGGCCGGCGAGGCCAGGAGCTTATCCTCGGAGACCAGGGCGGCCGCGGTATACTGGGCGAGCATGAAGCCCGAATTGAGGCCGCCGTTGCGGGTCAAGAAGGCCGGCAGCCCGCTGAGGTGCGGGTTGACCAGTCGCTCGATGCGCCGTTCGGAGATGCTGCCGAGTTCGGCCAGGGCGATGCCGGCCAGGTCCATGGCAATGGCCACCGGCTGGCCGTGAAAGTTGCCCCCGGAAATGATCGCTTCGTCGTCCGGGAAGATGAGCGGGTTGTCGGTGGCCGCGTTGGCCTCGCGGACGACGACCCCGACCGCGTAACCGATGGCGTCGCGGCTCGCCCCGTGGACCTGCGGCATGCAGCGCAGGGCATAGGCGTCCTGGGTGCGGAGCTCTCCCGCCCGGGTGACCAGCCGGCTCCCCTCGAGCAGCCCGCGCAGCCGCCGAGCGCTGGCCTCCTGCCCGGGGTGACCGCGGACGGCCTGCAGCCGCGGGTCGAAGGCCTGCGGGACGCCCCGCAAAGCCTCCAGGCTCAGGGCCCCGGCCGCGTCGGCGAGGTCCAGGAGGCGCTGCGCCGCCGCCAGGGTGAGGGCGGCCACAGCGGTCATCGCCTGGGTCCCGTTGATCATCGCCAGGCCCTCTTTGGCCTCGAGGACGAGCGGAGCGAGGCCGGCGGCGGCCATGGTCTCGCCGCCGGGGACACGACGGCCTTGATAGTAGGCCTCGCCGCGCCCCAGGGCGACGAGGGCCAGGTGGGCCAGGGGAGCCAGGTCGCCGCTGGCCCCCAGCGAGCCCTTCTGCGGGACGACCGGGTGAACGCCCCGGTTGAGCATCTCGGCCAGGGTCTCGACGACCACTGGGCGCACGCCCGAGTGGCCGAGGGCCAGGGCGTTGGCGCGGAGGAGGGTCATCGCCCTGACGACCGGCACCGAGAAGGGTTCACCGACCCCGGCCGCGTGGCTGACAATCAGGTTGCGCTGCAGGCGGGCCACGTCCTCGGGTGGGATGACGACGTCGCTGAACCGGCCGAAGCCGGTGTTGACCCCATAGACCGAGGTCCCTCGGTCGAGGACCTTCTCGATGGTCCGCCGGGAGGCTTCGATCCGCCGCCCGGCCTCCGGGGCGATGGCCACGGTCGCCTCTTCATAGGCTACCCGTTCGATCTTGGCCAGGTCCAGGGAATGACCGTCGATGACTACCGCGTCACGCATTGGTTCCTCCTCAAAAAAAGAGAAGGCTTACCCGCCTTCCTCTTTTCCGTGGGTGGCTCAAGCTTTCTTCTTGGTGAAGCCATAGACCCCGATCCTCTGGCCCAGAGACCAGTAATCGCCGCCGCCGTATGCCAGAGGGCTGATCCGGGTCAGGTCGAGCCGGCCATGTCCGTCGAGGGCCCGCTCGTCGGCGATGATATTGACCACCTCGCCCACGAAAAGGTCGTGGGAGCCGAGGTGGAGCACCTCGCGCACGCGGCACTCCAGGTTGACCGGGCATTCGGCGATGGCCGGTGCCTTGACGACGGCCCCCTTCAGCGGGGTCAGGCCGAGGGCCTTGAACTTGTCGGCCGTCCGCCCGGAGATGTTCCCGCAGAAATCGGTCTCCCGCACCAGGCCCGTGCCCGGCAGGTTGACCACGAACTCGCCGCTCTGCTTGATCAGACCGTAAGAGAAACGCTGGGGGCGGACCCCGATGGTCACCATCGGGGGTTCTGAGCAGGCCACCCCGGCCCAGGCCAGGGTGATGATGTTCTTCTGGCCGTCGAAGTCACCGCAACTGACCATGATTGCCGGTTGTGGGTAAAGGCTGGTCGAGGGCTTCAGGTTGATCCTGGCCAAGAGGCAGCACGTCCTTTCCGCCCTTATCTTCTACGCCCGCCCGGAGATTCCTCCGGGGCGGACGACCGACGCGGCCATGGCCGACGGGTCAAAGAAGGCCCGCAATCGCTGGTTGGCCCCCTCCAGGGTCGCCTGCCCGAGGGCGGTCAGATAATCGAAGATGTCCACGTCCCGGAACCGGTAGAGGGTGAAGTTGTGGGCGGCGTAGTCGGGCGAGTTGAAGCCGGCGATGAAACCCCCGGTTAGCTTGCGCCGGACCCGCTCGAAGGTGTCCGGTTCAAGGCCCGTCCGCCGGACCTCGTCGAAGGCCGTCGCCAGCCGGTCCAGGAGCAACTCCGGGTCCCGCGACTCGCCCCCGATGGCCGCGTAGCCGTAATCGCGCTCCCCGTCGTAGTCGAAGGCGAAGCGCTCGTCGATGAGCCCGTCGCGGTAGAGCGAGTCATATATCGGCGAGCCCCTGCCGAGCAGGGCCTCGAGGAGGACGTCCATGTAGACGGCCTTATCCAGGAGGCCCGGGCCGTCGTAACCGACGTCCTGGTCCTTGAACCCTACGAGGATGAGGGGCACGGCCACGGCCATGGCCTCGTCGACCAGCGGCCGGTTGACCGTCGCCGGTTCGGGCGGGAAGAGCCGCTTGATCTCGCCCCGCGGTCCGCCGGAGGCCGGCCCCCGGGCGGCAATCCGGTCGATCACCCAGGCCGGGTCGACCTCGCCGGTGACGAAGAGGTTCATGTTCTCCGGCCGGTAGAAAGTCCTATAGCATTTGTACAGGAGTTCCTTGGTGATGTTCGCGATGGACTCGACCGTCCCGGCGATGTTGACCCGCACCGGATAGTCGTGGTAGAGGGCCATCAGGAGGTTGTCGCGGAGGCGCCACCTGGGGCTGTCCTCATACATCCGGATCTCCTGGGCGATGATCCCCTTCTCCTTGGCCACGCTCTCGTCGGTGAAATAGGGCCGGAGGACGAAGTCGACCAGGAGGTCGAGGCACTGCGGGAAGTTCTCCGTGGTCGAGCACAGGTAGCTCGTGGAGGTGTAGGTGGTGAAGGCGTTGCTCATCGCCCCGAGGGCGGCGAACTGGTCGAAGACATTGCCCTCTTTCTTCTCGAACAGTTTGTGCTCAAGGAAGTGGGCGATGCCGTCGGGGACGTTGACCGGCTCCGGGTCCCCCGGAGCTTGGAAGTGGCTGTCGACCGAGCCATAATGCGTGGCGAAGGTGGCGTATTTCTTGTTGTAGCCTCGCTTGGGCATGACGTAGACGCGGAGGCCGTTGTCCAGCTCGGCCGCGTAGACCGCCTCACCGACCGCCGGGTAGTCGCACCGTTGCAGGTTCACCGCCCATCGCCCCCTTTCCGCCGTCCGCGGAGGAAGTAGATGGTGTCAGGGGTCACCCGCCGGGCTACCTCGATGATGTCCTCCCGGGTCACCGCGGCGACCTCGCGGAGCCGTTCTTCGACCGTCTTGAACCGCCCCGTCCGGACCTCGGCGAGCTTCACGGCGATCATCTCGGACGGGTCGTCCTCGCCCTGGCGGATGACGTTGTGGAGGGCCTTCCTGGTCGACTCGAACTCATAGTCGCTGATGTCCCCCTGCCGGATGGCCGCCAGCTGGTGGTCGATGATCTCCCGGGCCCGCTCGTAGTTGGCCGGTTCGACGCCCGACTCGATGACGACGAAGCCCTTGGCCCCGTTGACCAGCGAGTGGGCGTAATAGGCCAGGCCGGCCCGCTCCCGCACGTTCTGGAAGAGCTTCGAGTGGACAAAGCCGCCGAGGACCCCGTTGTAACCCAGGAGGGCCGGGTAGGCCGGGTCGCCCTGGATGATCCCCGTCCGGTAGCCCATGACCAGCTTCCCTTGCTTGACGTCCTGTTCCTCGACGACCTCCCGGGGCTGCCTGGGCGGCGGGGCGGCGCCGGTGGCCCGGATGGCCGGGCGCGGGGCGGTCCCGCGTGGGACCAGGCCGGCCAGGCGGTCGGCCAGTTCGGCCGGGTCGGTCACGCCGACGGCCACCAGGTCGATGGGCCTGTCGGAGAGCATCCGCCGGTATGCGTCGTAGACACCGGACGGCTGCAGGTCAGGGAGGTCCTCCAGGCGGCCCAGCTCGAGGAGGCCGTAACCCTCGTCGGGGCACATCTCCTGGAGGCAGCGGTACCTGGCATAGCGCTGCTTGTCGTTGATGACCCCCTCGATTCGCCGGCGGAGGTTGTCGCGCTCCTGGTCGAAGTAGTCCCGCCGAAAGCCGCCGTCCTCGGTCACCGGGTCGGTCATCACCCGGAAGAAGAGGTCGAGGACGTCGCCGAGGACGTCCGGGGCGCCTTCGGGCAGGTAGGTCTGGTCGACGACGCCCAGGGACAGCCCGACCGACTGGCTCTCCCCGAACTTCATGACATAGCTGTCCAAGCCGGCGCCGAAGAGCTCCTCCGTCCGCCTGGTCAGGGCGGGGGTCGAAGGGTAGCCACGGCACCCGCGCTTGAGGAGTTGCGCCGCCAGGGCCGTCGCGGTCACCGTCTCTCTGGTCAAAGGCCGGTGGATAAACCCGCCGAGGTTGACCGTCTTGAACTTTTCCGAGCGACGCCCGAAGAAGCGGACCCCGTCGGCCAGTTCAGCCATAAGAAAATCGCCCGCCGGGGCGAGTTCGAAGGACACCCTCTCGACCTCCCGTCCGGACAGGCGAGTTCTGGCTGTTGGACTCTCCGCGCGGCCGCCTTTACAGGGGACGCCCCAACCGGAGATCCCGTGGGTAGCTGGTCAAGCTCCGAGCGCCATCCTTGGTGAGGAGGATGTCGTCCTCCACTCTGACGCCGCCCTTGCCGGGCAGATAGACGCCGGGCTCGATGGTGAAGACCATGCCGGGTTCGAGGGGTTGGCGGTTGCTGCGGACGATGTACGGTTCCTCGTGGACTTCCAGACCCAAGCCGTGGCCCGTCCGATGAGTGAAGTATTCCCCGAAGCCCTGCCCGGCGATGTAATCGCGGGCCAGCGCGTCGACGTCGGCGCCGGTCATCCCCGGCCGGGCCCCCTCCCTCGCCCGCCGTTGGGCCTCGAGGACCACATCGTAGGCCCGGTTCAGCTCCGGTGAGAGGTGGCCGGCGACGAAGGTGCGGGTGATGTCGGCCACGTAACCCTCGCGAACGACGACAATATCAGCCCAGACGGTCTCACCCTCGCGGATGGTCCGCGTCGAGGTCCGAGCATGGGGCATTGCGCTGCGCTCGCCGGAGGCCACCAGGCCACCGCCCGAGGCCAGTTCGTCCTCGCGGATGGCCGCCTCGATGGCCCTGGCCACCTCAAACTCCGAGGCCCCGGGCCGGACGGCCTCGCGGGCCGCCCGGGTGGCCCGCTCGACAACGGCCACCGCCTTCTCGATCAAGGCCACCTCGGCCGCGTCCTTGCGCATCCGCGACTCGGCCGTGAGTGGGCCGGCGTCGGCGGCCGTCAGGGCCGGCACGGCTTCCTCGAGCAGCCGGTACTCGAAGAGGCGCATCGTCCAGAACTCGATGCCCAGCCGCACCGCGCGCCCGGTGGCCGCGGCCGGGAAGACTTGCCGGAGGGCCGACCGGACGGCGCCCAGGGGCCCATCCTCATCGGTGTAGGCGTGGACCTTCTCGGCGCCGGTCTCCCGGCGCACCTTCTCCGCCTCCAGGAGCGGGGCGACCATGGCCACCGGCCCTTCGACCGGCAGGACGGCCATCGTCGTCCGCTCGCTCGGCCCCATCTTCAGACCGGTGAGGTAGAGGAGGTTGGCCCCCGGAACGACGACCAGTCCGTCGAGGCCCGCCCGGGCCACCCTTTCGGCCAGGCGTTGTCTCCTCGCTTCAAGAACCGCGCTCTCCAAGTCCGACCTCTCCCTTCACGCTCAGCGACCTTCGCCGGCCGCGGTCTTGGCGGCGGCGAAGTCGGCCTGCATCTCGGCCACCAGGGACGGCCGGAGGAGCACATCCAGGGCCGACAGGGCGAGCATCTTCGCCGCCAGGATGAGCCCGTGGTGGCCGGCCTCGGAGACCGCCGCGGCCGCGAACTCGCGGCTATGCCCGGGGACCGTGCGCGGGGCGATGGCGATGCCGGGAGCCGCCGTCGGGCAGGCGTGGCTGACGTTGCCGACGTCCGTCGAGGCGCTGAGTCTCTGGCCGAAGGCCTCCTCGGCCTCCGACCCCAGCCGCCGCAGGTTGTCCAGGCAGACCCGCATCAGCGGGCGGTTCGGGCGCATGTCGTCGTAGCTGACCCCTTCCTCGACCTCGAGGCGCGCCCCGGTGGCCAGGGCCCCGGCGGTCGCGCAGTCCTTGACCTTGCCGATGACGATATCGAGGTATTCGCGGGTTGCTGCACGCACGTAGAACTCGCCCTCGGCATAGTCGGGGACGACGTTCGGGGCCACGCCGCCCCGCCGGACGATGCCGTGGATGCGGACGTCGCTCTTGACGTGCTGCCGCAGGGCGTTGATCCCGCTGAACGTCTGGAGCAACGCGTCGAGGGCGTTGATCCCCTCGTGCGGCGAGGCTGCGGCGTGGGCCGGGCGGCCGTAGAACTTGAGGGTGAGGGGGGTGATGGCCAGGCTCGTCGCACCGCCCCCGGTCTGACTGCCGGGGTGCATGCTGAGGGCGGCGGTGACCCCTTCGAAGGCGCCCTCCCTGACCATCATGACCTTGCTGCCGCCGGTCTCCTCGGCCGGGCAGCCGATCACCTGGACCTCGCCGGAGACCGTCCCGAGGACCCGCCGCAGGGCGACGCCGGCGCCCGCCGTCGAGGTGCCGATGAGGTTGTGCCCGCAGGCGTGGCCGACGTCGGGCAGGGCGTCGTACTCGGCCAACAGGGCCACCACCGGCCCGCCGGGTCCGCTCCTGTAGCTTGCCCGGAAGGCCGTGGCCAGCCCGCTGAAGCCCCTTTCCACGGCCAGCCCGTTCTGCTCCAGGAAGCCGGTCAGCCAGCCGGCCGCCTTGACCTCTTGATACCCCAGTTCTGGGTGGTCGTGGAGGCGTTGGCTGAGGTCGATCAGTTCCGGCGCCAGATCATCGACGGCCTTGGCGGCCGCTTCCTTCAGCGCCGCCAGTCGCTGCTCGTCCAAGCGGAGACCCCCTTTAATGGAATCGGTTGCGGCTCAGAGGATCGCTTCCACCGCCGGCCCGAGGCCGTAACTGCCGCACTCCTTGAGCTTCTCGACCGTGGCCTCGTAGATGGCCGCGGTCATCCGGGTGAAGAGCCCGGTCCCGCTGGCTCCCTTGTCGCCGGCCCGGATCTCCCGTTGGTTGGCGATGATCTGGTCGGCCAGGGCGTTGGCGCCAACCACCAGGAACCTGGTGTTGACGTTGTCCTTGCCGACGAGCCCCCGGACGACGCTGGCTGCCCCGGTCCCGCCGTGCTGGACGAAGGGCACGTATCGCCCGGTCCAGGTGAGGATTTCCCGCTGCACGGCGAGGAGCCGCTCGACGTCGGGCTCGTGGGCGTCGGCCGCCCGCGCGGCATGCTCCATGCCGATGGGATAGGCGATGGCCTCGGCGCCGGTGTAGGCGATGAAGGCGGCCACCTGGCGGGCCAGGCTTTCCAGCTCCGGACCGCGCGTCGGCCGATAGGGGATGGCCTGGCCGCGCGTCCCGGTGGCCCCGTACTCGGCCTCGATGACCACGTCGTGGTCGCCGAGGTCGGCGCGGACCGAGTCGATGACGTCGCGGGTGACGGCGAAGTCGAGGGCCGGCGGGAGCTTCTCGGTGTCAATCATCGCCCAGGCCGGCGAGATGGTCCCGACGACGGCCAGGAAGTCCTGCTTGAATTGGCGGTAACGGGCGCCGCAGAGATAGGTCACGTAGGACCGGAGGGTCTCCTCGGAGCGGTCGAGCCCCTTGTCGTTGACCGGTTCGAGGGCGGCCAGGGCGTGGACGATGCGCCGCTCGGCCAGTTCGATATCGAGGGGGGCCAGTTCCTCGCTGAAGTGCAGGCCCGGGCCGGGGTCGGCCGGCTGCCCCGGCGAGTCGTACGGGGGCAGCTTGAAGTGGTCCAGGGAGACGGCCACCCACTCGGCCCCGTAGTGCGCGGCGAACTCCTCGATCAACCAATTACCGATGACCGCGCCGTCGACGATGGGGCGGACCCGGTCGTCGCGGTGGATGCCGGGGGGCGCCGGGAAGGCCCCGGGGTCACCGCCGATCAGGCTCAGCGCGTTGTGGCTGAGCTGGACGATGAGCGGCGAGCTCTCCCCTTCGGCGGCGGCCATGGCAAAGGCCCGCGCCTGCACCTCCAGGGGCAAGTTGGCGTTGGCGGCGAGGATGGTCACCCGCTCGCCCTCGGGTTTGAGGCTGCCGTCCGCCTCGAACGGTGAGTAGTGCTCGAAGATGCGGGTCAGTTCACGACCTGAGAGCATGGTCCGGTCCTCCTTCAGCGAGCGTCCTGGCGAGCCCCTCGTCCACCGACGGACAGGTCAGGACGGCTCCGAGTTCGTTGCGCAGACGGGCGTTGGACATCCGCAGGGACGTCGTCATCATCCGGACCAGGTCCGGCGGGACGGCCGGCGACCGGCCGCCGAGGCGACCGGCAGCGCCGATGACCGAAAACATCATCCGGGCCGCTCCGGGCGAAACATACTCGAGGTGCGGGGCGCCGAGCGTCTCGGCCGCGAGCCCGTAGAAGCGGCCGACCTTGACCGGCCGGTCGTCGCACAAGTTGTAGGCTTCCCCGGTCGTCCCGCGCCGGGAGAGCCAAAAGAGGGCTGGGGCCAGGTCATCCACGTGGATGTAGCTACCCCAGTTCTCGCCGGTGCCGATCAGGCGAAAGCGCCCCTTGCCGATCTCCCCGACCGGCAGCATCGGGCTGTCGGGGCCGTACACGGCGCCGATGCGGGCGATCTTGAGGGGAAGTCCGCCGGTCCGCGGGTTCAGAGCATCGGTCCGGGCGTCGCCGCCCTGGGAGCCGCCTCCCCCCAGGGCCCGCAGGGCCTCCTCCATCGCTACCTTCGAACGGCCGTAAGCGGTGTCCGCCCGCAATGGGGCGGCTTCGTCGATGAGGCCCTCGCCCGCGTCGCCGTAGACCGTGGCGCTGGAGGCCACGGTGAAGGCGGCCAGACCCTTATCGAGGGCCTCCCGGGCCACGTTGACCGCCCCGTCGACGTTGAGCCGCCACATCTCGGCCGGGTCGCCCGCCGCCGTGCCGACCAGGTGGTAGGCGTCGGTGGCCCCGTCGAACAACCCGCCCAGGCCGGCCGGGTCGAGGACGTCGCCGGCCCGCAGTTCGGCTCCGCCGGCCGTAAGTTGCTGCGCCCGTTCCGACGCCGGGTCGCGGACGAGGCAGCGCACGCGCCAACCTCGCCTCAAGAGGTGGCGGACGAGGGCCCTCCCGACGTACCCGGTGCCCCCGGTGACCACCGCCAAGGGCGACCCGACCGGACCACCGGGAGTGCCGCGGGCCAGGAAGACTTCGGCCACCGGGGCGAAACCGGCGGCGGCGCAGAGAGCGCGGGCCGGACCATTGTCCTCGCCGACGACCACCGACAGCCGCCTCCGCCCGGACCGCAGGGCCGCCTCATAGGCCCGCCCGAGGAGGGCGAGGCCCAGGCCGCGCCGGCGGTATCCCGGTAGGACGCCCAGGTGGGCCAGCAAAGCCTCATCGGGGTAGAGGGTGACGACCGCAGAACCGACCGGCCGGTCGCCGTCCATGGCCAGGAAGGCCCGCCCGGAGTCATAGGCGCCGCGCCGCCCGGCCTGGGTGTCGCGAATCCATTGCCGGTGCTCGGCGGGGCTTTCGCCGGCCTCCCCGCGGCCCTCCGCGGCCGCGAAGGTCTCGTCGAAGAGCCTCGCCAAGGCTTCAGCGTCGCGGCCGACCCAGGTGGCGAAGGTGAACCCGGACGGCTCGCGCCGCCTGATGGCGGCCACGTCCGGATAGTCGAGGGGCCGGGTCATCACTAACCGGCCCGACACCGCCAGGCCCGCTCGGTCGTACCAGCCGAGAAGTGGCTCGACCGGCGCCCGCCGGCCGGGCGCCAGGCGAAGGGCCGCCGTGACCTCGGTCACACCCCACTCCGCCAGCTTCGCCCGGGCCTCTTCCCAGAGGCTGGAGGCCGCCTCGTCGAAGGGCGCGTCCGGGTCGATCAGCGGGAAGAAGGGCGCGAACGAAGCCCGGTCCCCCTCGACGCGGAGGGCCAGAGCGCCGACCAGCCGGCCGCCGCTCTCGGCGGCCAGCCTCAGCCAGAGGCCGCCGGCATCGGTCTGGTCGAGGGGCCCCCGGCGGTCCCAACCGTAACCGGCCAAGGCCCGCGCTTGCAGTTCCGACCACTCCCGCCGCCGGTCGGGGTCCTGGACCCCGCTCGGGACCACCCGGACACTCACCGCCCCGCCTCCTCTCCCAGGCCTTCCGGGGTGTCGACCGCCGCCTGTCGGTCTTCCCGCCGCCCGACGAAGGCCCGCGGGAAGAGCGCCGGATAGGCCACTCCGGCGAGGACGTAGATGGCCGCGCCGGCCAGGAAGACCGGCCCATAGCCGTGCCTGCTGATGACCTGGCCGCTCACGGCGCTGGCCACGGCCCAGGAGAGCTGCCACGTCATCTGTTCGAGGCTGGAGGCGGTGGCTCGCTCGCCGGGATCGACCATCTCCATGCTGAAGGTCGAGCGGACCGGGCCGATCATGTTCATGACGGTGTTGCGGACGAGGTACGCCCCGGCGGCCACGGCGAACCACGGGGCGAAGCCCAGGACGAGCATGAACGGCACCGAGACGAGGATGGAGCCCGCCATCGCCGGGACCTTGCCGACGCGCCGTTGGCCAAACCGGTCAGCAGGATCCTCCGCCGACCCAAGCGGTCGGAGACCAGCCCGGCGGGCACCGAGGCGAGACCGGCGGCCAGGGAGTTGATGGAGATGAAGAGGCCGATGGCATCCTCCCGCAGCCCGATCTTGAGCATGTAGAGGGTCAAGATAACCCCGCTGATACCCCCGGCCGCGGCCGCGATGAGCGAACTGGTCAGGAAGAGGTTGGCGTTGCGAGTGAAGCCGAAGAGGCTTCGGGGTCGGATTTCTTGGTCCAAGTCGCTTCTCCTATCGGTGGCTGCGGCGGTGCAGGCGGGTGGACCGCAAGAAGGCCACCCTCACGGGTGGCCGTCGCCGTCGGGCCCGGGGTCTCCCGCGGCTCCGCTTCGGCCGAACGCCTCCCAGTGGAGGACCTCGGCCAGCGGCCGACGTTCGGGCGCCCTCCGCCGCTCGGCCGGGTAGCCGACGGCGATGATGGCCACCGGCGAGTGGGTCGGCGGGATGGCGAAGATGGCCCTGACGGCATCCTCGTCGAAGTCCCCCACCCAGCACGTCCCCAGCCCCAGCGAATGCGCCGTGAGCATGAGGTTCTGGCCGGCCAGCGAGACGTCGATGACCCCGAAGACCCGCCGCGCCTGCGAATGGAGGCCCTCACCCTCCCGGGCCCGCAGCGACGGGAACTTGCCGCAGACCACGATGGCCAGCGGGGCCTCGGCCAGGAAGCGGGCGAACCGTCGCCGCGACAGGGCCGTGAGCCGCTCCCGGTCCTGTATGACAATGAACTCCCAACCCTGCCGGTTGTGCGCGGAGGGAGCGAAGCGGGCCGCGTCGACCACGGCCCGCACGGCTTCGCCCGGCACCGGGCGCGGGAGGAAACGACGGACGCTCCGCCGCTGGCGGATGGCTTCCTGCAGCTCCATTCTAGCCCTCCTGACCGGTCCGCGCCCCGTCTACCCCGGCCATCTCCCTCACCCGGGCCTCGAGGATCTCCCGCCGGTTCAAGGCCGGGTTCTCCAGGACCTCCTCGAAGAGTTGCCGGAGGATCTGCCCGATGGCCGGCCCCGGCCTGAGTCCGCCGATCACCATCACGTCGTTGCCGTCGATGGCCAGGTCCTTCAGGCCGAAGGCCGAGTCCTCCTTGAGCACGCGCTCGATGCGGGCCAGGAGCCGCAGGGTCCCCTGGGAGACCGGCCCGGGCTTCTTCCCCGACCCCATCCGGTCGGCTCGCCTGAGTTCCAACAAGTCGCGGATGTTATCGAGCCCGACGCGGGCGATGAGCCGGCGCACGGCCGAGTCCTTCATCTGCGGGCTCAGGTGCAGGGCCATGTGGTGGCGGATGAGGTGGATGACCCGGTCGATGGTCTCGTTGTCGTACTTCAGGCGGCGCAGGATGGAACGGGCCATCACCGCGCCCAGGTTCTCGTGGTCGTAAAAATGGCGCTCGCCGGCGATTATCGCCAGGGTGCGGGGTTTGGCCACGTCGTGAAGGAGGGCGGCCAGCCGCAGGTGGAGCACGGGCGGTATGGCGTCGACGGCGATGAGGGTATGCTCCCAGACAGTGAAGGCATGGTGGACGTTCTGCTCGAAGCCGACCCCTTCCAGCAATTCAGGCAGGAAGACGGCCAGGAGCCCGGTCTCCCGCAGGACCTCCAGGGAAGCGGCCGGAGCCGGGGCGAGCAGGGTCTTATTGAACTCGTCGCGGATCCGTTCGGCCGACACGTGCTTCAGGAGCTTGGCATCGGTCTTGACGGCGGACAGCGTGGCCGGCTCGATGGTCATCCCGAGCTGGGCCGAGAAGCGCACTGCCCGCATCATCCGAAGGGCGTCCTCACGGAACCGCGCAGCCGGGTCCCCGACGGCCCGGATGACCTTCCGGTCCAGGTCACGCAGGCCGCCAAAGGGGTCGACCAGTTCACCCGAGGGGCCGAGGGCCATGGCGTTGATAGTCAGGTCGCGCCGAGCCAGGTCCTCACGCAGGTCGCGCGTGTAGACCACCTTGTCCGGGTGGCGGAAGTCGCTGTAGTCGACATCGATCCGGTAGGTGGTCACTTCCACCGGCCGGGCCGTGGTCAGGACGGTCATCGTCCCGTGCTTGACCCCGCTCGGGACGGTCCGCTCGAAGATGCGGGCGACCTCCTCCGGCCGGGCCTCGGTGGTGACGTCCCAGTCCTGCGGCTTTTTCCCGAGGACCAGGTCGCGCACACACCCCCCGACGACGAAGGCCTGGTGCCCATGGAGCGCCAACCGCCGGAGGACCGCCTGCACGTCCGAGGGGACTATTCTCTTGTAGACGAAGCGCAGTCGCGCTCGGACGAAGAGGTCCTTCACAGGATACCTCCGCGGAGGGTCATGACCTTATCGTTCCCTGCCTTGAAGCAATACAACAGATTAGCCATCCCCCGCCCAAACCCTTCCGCTGCTTTCGCGATTAGACAAACCGGTCGCTCCCCTGTTACAATGAGGTCGGGCCGTGGCCCTAGGACCGCCGGAGGTGTCTTGGTTGACTGACCTTCTCGTTCTGCTGCTGAGCTTCGGGGTAATCCTCCTCGCCGCCGAGTACTTCACCAACTCCGTGGAATGGCTGGGGAAGAAGCTGAACTTGTCGGAAGGCGCCGTGGGTAGCATTCTGGCGGCCGTGGGGACGGCCATGCCGGAGACGATGATTCCCCTCATCGCCCTCATCTCCGGCCGGGGCAGCGAGGTCTCCAAGGAGATCGGCATCGGGGCCATCCTCGGCGCCCCGTTCATGCTCGGGACCCTGGCCCTCTGCATCACCGGCATCGCCGCCGTGTCCTATGCCGTCAACGGCCGCTCGCGCCGGGTGATGCTGGTCGACCCGGTCATCATGGAGCGGGACCTGCGTTTCTTCCTCATCGTCTACGCCATCGCCATCGCCGCGGCCTTCATTCCCGTCCACGGGCTGAAGGTCGTCGTCGCCCTCGGCCTCTTCGCCGCCTACTTCGTCTACGCCTATCAAACGGTCACCTCCGGGGCCCGTCTCGGAGAGGACGAGGAGGAACTCCGCCCGCTCTACATCGGCAGGCGACAAGCGGACCCGAGCCTCAGGCTCGTCCTCGCCCAGGTGGCCCTGGCCCTGGCCGGAATCGTCATCGGGGCCCGTTTCTTCGTCACCTCCATCGAGCACCTGGCGACCCTGTTCGGGGTGCCCGCTTTCGTCCTCGCCCTGATCATCGCCCCCGTGGCCACCGAACTGCCGGAGAAGGTCAACAGCGTCATCTGGGTCCGCAAGGCCAAGGACACCCTGGCCCTCGGCAACATCACCGGGGCCATGGTCTTCCAGAGCTCCGTCATCCCGGCCATCGGGATGCTCCTCACCCCCTGGGTCCTCAACCCCCTGGCCCTCATGAGCGCCGCCCTGACCCTCTTCTCGGTGGCCATCGTCTTCTCCACCCTGCTGCGGACGAATCATCTGCACCCCGGCCTGCTCCTGGCCGGCGGTTTTTACTACATTGTCTTCGTCTCCACCGTCCTGGCCTCCCAGTCGGACCGGTGGAGCTGGTACCTCCTGACCTTGCCCATAGCCGGAGCCTTATACCTACTGCATTTACGGCACGTTGGACGGTTGCGGCGCCAGGAATCGGAAGCCTGAGACACGGCCCATCCCCTCGCCGGAGCCGCAGGCTGAAGGATTTTTCCTCCTCACGTGGAAATAAATCCTAAAGGCGGAAGGGTTCCGGGGGGAGACACACCCCCTAGGTGGTGGCACCGGGTGGCTCGGTTCAAGGGACTATCTTGGCGTTCCCGCTTCCTGCTCCCGATGGCGCTGGTGTTCCTCGGCGTCACTGCGGGACTGGTCTTTTTGTTGCTCAATGGCCTCCGGCGGTCGCTGGCGGCCGTCCCTGAAAGCGATCGGCTCATCGCCACGGCCGGAGTCGGCACCCGGATGATCCTCCTTGCCCTCCTGGGCCTGGCCGCCCTGGTCGCCCTGGGCACGGTGATCATCGAAAGGCAGGTCAGAGAGCCGGCCGACCGGCTCCTCAAGGCTTTCAAGCGGATGGCCCGGGGGGACTTCCCGGAGCCTCTGCGGACAGAGACCGAGGATGATTTCGGCGGGCTCGTCGCCGGCTTCAACGCGCTGGCTGAGGCGCTCCGCCAGCGCGACCGGCTGTCGAACAAGCTTCACCGGCGTCTCGAGGGCGAGCTGAACGCGGCCCTGGCCGACGCCATGACCGACACCTTGACCGGGGTCTACAACCGGCGGTTCTTCCGCCAGCGGCTGGCCGAAGAAGTGGCCCGGGCTCTTCGTTACAGCCACCCGCTCAGCCTGATTGTCGTCGACATCGACCGTTTCTCGGCGGTCAACCGGGAGCATGGCCGCGAGTCCGGGGACCGGACCCTGGCCGAGGTAGCCAACCTCATCAAGGCGAGCGTGCGGGCCTGCGACATCATCGCCCGCTGCGGCGGCGAGGAGTTCGCCCTGGTCCTCCCGGAGACCGACGCGGCCGGGGCGCACTTCCTGGCCCGACGCCTGCGCCAGAAGGTGGCCGACCACGCGGCCTGGGCGGACGGTCGGACCGTCCCGCCAATCACCGTCAGTGTGGGCATCGCCGGCTTCCCGCAGGACTGCCGGACCTCCGATGAACTCTTCGAGCGGGCCTGGAAAGCCGTCCTCTACGCTAAGGAGATGGGGCGGAACCAGGTCCGGCATTACGGCGAGGTCGTCGCCGCCGGGTTCCAGGTCACGCCCAGCCTCACCGGCCGGGGCCGGCAGCTGGCCGGGAACAGCGGCGGCGGAAAGCCCGCCGACTGAGTTCCGACGACAGAGTTCCGGCGCAGGCAGGGCCCGCCAAGCTCACCGGCCCACGCCAGAGCGCATGTAAAAGCCGCACCCCCAAGGGTGCGGCTTCGTGTTTCATCTCATCTCATCCGATGGGCCGCGGCTTGTCGGCCACGAGCCCGATTTTCGGGGCCGGCCTGGCCTCGGGGCTCAGCTTCCCGTCGCCGGCCTCGCCCAGCCCAGCGTCGACCGGCTTCGCGCCGAGTTCCTCACCGGCCAGGAGGGCGTCAATGTCGCTGGCCTCCAGAGTCTCCCGTTCCAGCAGGGAGGCGGCGATCTTGTCGAGCGTCGAGCGGTTCTCGGTGAGAATCGTCACGGCCTTGCGGTAGCAGGCCGTCACCGTCCCGTGGACCTCCTTGTCGATCTCGGCCGCCACTTCCTCGCTGTAGTTGCGGTCTCTGGCGATGTCCCGGCCGAGGAAGACGAGGTCTTGCTTGTTGCCGAAGGTCAACGGGCCGAGTTCCTCGGACATGCCGAACTCCATAATCATCTTCCGGATGAGCTTGGTCGCCGTCTCCAGGTCGTTCTCCGCTCCGGAGCTGGCCTCGCCGAAGACCATCTCCTCGGCCGCCCGCCCGGCGAGGGCGATGGTGATCCGGTCGAGGATCTCCGACTTGGTGATCAGGTACTTGTCTTCCACCGGTAGGTGGAGGACGTAACCGAGGGCCCCGCCACGCGGGATGATTGACACCTTGTGGACCGGGTCGGCGTTCGGGAGGAGCTTGCCGACAAGGGCGTGGGCGGCCTCATGGAAGGCCACCATCCGCTTCTCCTTCTCGCTCATGATCCGGCTCTTCTTCTCCGGCCCGGCCATGACCCGGTTGATGCCTTCCTCCAACTCGTGCATGGTGATCCGCTTCTTGCGGCCCCTGGCGGCCAGGAGGGCCGATTCGTTGCAGAGGTTCTCGAGGTCCGCGGGGGTAAACCCGGGTGTCCGCCGGGCCAGGACCTCGAGGTCGACTTCCCGGTCGAGGGGCTTGCCTCGGGTGTGGACCTTGAGGACGGCCAGCCGCTCGTTGAGGTCCGGCTTGTCGATGACGATCTGCCGGTCGAACCGTCCCGGACGCTGGAGGGCCGGGTCGAGGACGTCGGGCCGGTTGGTGGCGGCGATGACGATGATCCCTTCGTTGATGCCGAACCCGTCCATCTCCACGAGCAGCTGGTTGAGGGTCTGCTCGCGCTCGTCGTGACCGCCGCCGTAGCCGGCGCCGCGCTGGCGCCCGACGGCGTCGATCTCGTCGATGAAGACGATGCACGGAGCGTTCTTTTTGGCCTGGTCGAAGAGGTCGCGGACGCGGGACGCGCCCACGCCGACGAACATCTCGACGAAGTCGGAACCGCTGATGGAGAAGAACGGCACGCCGGCCTCACCGGCGACGGCGCGGGCCAGATAGGTCTTGCCCGTGCCCGGCGCCCCGAAGAGCAAGACGCCCTTGGGGATGCGCGCGCCCATCTCCAGGTAGCGCTTGGGGTGCTTGAGGAAGTCGACGATCTCGGCCATCTCTTCCTTGGCTTCCTCGGCCCCGGCGACATCTTCGAAGGTGATCTTCCGCTTGTCGTCGGTGTGTAGGCGGGCCCGGCTCTTGCCAAACTGCATCACCCGGTTGCCGCCGCCCTGGCTCTGTTGCATGATCCAGAGGAGAGCCCCGACGACCAGGATGACCGGGAGGATGGTCGTCACCAGCGTGGTCCACCACGGAGGCTGTGGCGGCAGGCCGATCTCGACCTTCACGCCTTTGGCCTCGAGCTTCTGGTAGAGAGTCGGGTCGTTAGGCACGATGGTGGTGAAATCGGTGCCGTTCTTGAGCTTCCCCGTGACCGACCCGTCGACGATCTTGACGTTGTCGATCTGGTTCTGCTCCAGGTAGTTCAGGAACTCGGTGTAACTAAGGGGGGTCTTGGGGTGCTGTGGCTGGTTGAAGTACTGGGCCACCCACAGCGCCAAGAGTAAGACCAGAGCGTAGAAAAGCAAGCTTCGAAGGCCTTTACTCAACGACCGACCCTCCTTCCTTGGTGGATTCTGATTGGGTCATCTCCATCTTCTACTTCACCCATGAAAGCTTACGCATACTAGTGGTTGATGTTTCACGGGCCTGGCGCGGGGCGGCGGATCAAGGGCGATGGACCGCCGCGCGGCCCCGTCGCGCCTTGGGTTTCGAGTGGATGACC
This sequence comes from Bacillota bacterium, assembly GCA_021811325.1. Lineage (GTDB taxonomy): Bacteria > Bacillota > Sulfobacillia > JAJYWN01 > JAJZPE01 > JAJZPE01. The sequence goes on along the minus strand of JAJZPE010000006.1, from coordinate 6,677 downwards.
AGATTATTTTACCACACCACATCTCAAAAGACAAACCAAAGGGCTTCAGAAGTCCAGGTGTAGCAGGCGTAGATGAAAGATTAGCCGAGTTTCGGGGCCGACCCTGAAGGCCTCGTCGATGCGCCGGCCGGCGACCCAGATGATGAACCCCGGCGCCGGTCCACCGACCACCAACGGCACCCGGCCACGCTCGCGCTTGGGCACCTTGGCGTCGATGAGGAAGTCCTTCAGCTTGCGGGTCCCTGTCGCCCCCTGCGGCCGAAAGGCGTCGCCCGCGCGCCGCGACCTTACCCACAAGCGGCCGCCCGACGCCTCGAGGACGCGGTCGGCGTCGAGGAAGGCCTCGTCGCGGCCCACGTCGGCCTCGCCGGTAAAGGCGCCGGCCGGCCTGAGGTCGGCTTCGATGGCCAGGCCGGCCTCGGGCAGGTCGACGCGGCCGGGGATGTTCAGGGGCCGCTCGCGCAGGGTTCCCGCGCCGGCCGCCCCAGGCGGCACGACGGCCAGGGCCGAGGGCTCCCTCACCGCCGTGTAGCCATCGCGGAGGTCGACGGCCGCCCCGGTCCGCCCACCCGCCGCCAGGTCGAGGACCGCCTCGACCCGCTCGGCGGAAAGCCTCGCCGCATCCGCGCCGGCCCGCGCGGCCGCCCGCCGGACGAGGCGTCGCCTGACTGCCACGGGCTCGGCGGCAAACCTCTCCAGGTCGAGGCGGACCACGTCGTCGGCCGCCTCGTTGGCCGCCCGCTCGTAAGCCTCGGCGGCCATCCGACGCAGGGTCTCGCTCTCGTCGCCCATCCGGCGGGCCAACCCGGCCAGCCCGCGGATCAATCCCGGGTTGTACTTGGCCAGCAAGAGCGGTAGCAGCTCCCGCCGCACCCTGTTCCGAAGGTGGCCGGGGTCTTCGTTGGTGCGGTCGAGACGCGCCCGCAGCCCGAGTGCCGCGCAGTAAGCTTCGATTTCCTCGCGGCTCACGTTGAGCAGCGGCCGGATGACCAGTGCCGTGCCCAGCGGGCGTGAGGCGGCCATCCCGGCCAGGCCGTCCGGGCCACAGCCCCGGATGAGGCGGATGAGGACCGTCTCCGCCTGGTCGTTCTGGTTATGTCCGACGGCCACCCGGCCGCACCCGCGTTCGGCCGCCACCCGTGAAAGGAAGGCATAGCGCGCCTCGCGGGCCGCCTCCTCCGTCCCCAGGCGACGCTCCGCAGCCAGGGCCGTGACGTCGGCCGACCCGACGACCACGGGCAGCCCCAGGCCATCGGCCACCCCCCGGACGAAGACCGCGTCGGCCCGCCCTTCCTCGCCGCGCAGGCCGTGGTCGAGGTGGGCGACCACGAGGCGCAGCCCATACTCGGGGGCCAGGGCGACCAACACGTGTAGGAGGGCCAGCGAGTCCGGCCCCCCGGAGACGGCGACGACCACCCCGTCGCCCGGGCTTAGCAGCCTGTTCTCTTCGATGGTCGAGCGGACCTTGTCGATGAAGCCCAGTCCAATCACTTCCCGCCGGGCTATTATGCCCAGGGCTTTCCAGAGGGTTTCGTCGCGCCTCGGGCCATCCCTGCTCTCCCCCGGCGGCGCCCGGCCGGGAACCGCGCCCGCCGCGACGGGGACCCCGCCCGGCCGAGGACAACAGGCAAAAAAGTGGTGTGGTCGTTGGACCACACCGGTTAAGGATTGGGGGGAGGAATGCCTATTACCGGGCCTGCACTCGGGCGACCAGCACGACCAGGTCGTCGGCGTGGCGGCGGCCCTCCCCGGCCAGCCCGATCAGGGCCTCGGCGAGGCCCCGAGGACCGTCCCGGGCGTGGGCCCGCAGGCACCGCATGGCCTCGGCCTCGTGGGTCGCCGTCCGGCCCGCCCCGTCCGACGGGCCGAAGGCCCCATCGGTCAGCATCACCAGCGTGTCGCCGGGCCGGAGACGCCAGCGCTCCGGTTCGACCTCGATGTCCCCGAGGATGCCGGCGGGCACCGATGAGGCCCTGATGGCCAGGAGCCGTTCCCCGCGGATGAGGTAGGTGGGGCAGGCACCGATCTTCGTGAAGTCGCAGTCGCCCGTGTTCAGGTCGAGTACCGCCAGGTCGATGGTGGCGAAGGTGTCCTCGGCCGTTCGCAGCAGGAGGACCGAGTTGATGGTCCGGACGGCGGCGGCGGCCGGAAAGCCAGCCTCGAGAAGGCGCTCAAGCAGCCCCAGGGCGGTCTGGCTCTCCCGCGCGGCCCGCGGGCCGGCCCCCATCCCATCGCTGAGGGCCAGGACCACGTGGCCGTCGTCGAGTTCCCGGGCCAGGTGGGCGTCACCGGAGACGGCCTGCCCGTCCTTGGCGCGGTCGGCCACGGCCACCAGGCACGCCAGGGGCAGGTGGGGCCGGAAGGCCTGCAGGCAGAACTGAGCCCCGGAGTGCCGGTCGCAGTCGGTCCACAAGGGGGCCAGGGCCGTCTCGGCGGCCTCAGAGATCGCCGGCGCCAAGACCTCTCGGCAGAGGAGCCCGTTGGGGCAACGTCTCGTCCGCAGCGCCACCTTCGGCAGCTCGCCGTGCAACTTGACGTCGAGTTCGTCATACCAGACCGAGGTGCGGGCGAGGGCGCGACGGACGGCCATCCCCAGCCGCCGCTCCACGGCCCCGTTCAGCCCGTCGCGGTTGACAGCCTCGGTGATGATCCCGGCGACAGCCCGGCACTGGTCGACCATCGCCTCCCGGCTGTAGTCCAGCCGCTGCTGCAGCGTGCGCCGCAGGCTGCCGGTCTGGTGGAGGAAGTCGACGACCAGGGTCACTTCGGCCGGCTTCAGGCAACGCCGCCCCGTCCGCGGAAAGTCGTCCGGGGCCAATGGCCCCACTTCGGCTTTGGTCCAGAGGTCGAGGAGCCTCCGGCAGGTCTCCTTGAAGTTGTCCTTCCAGCACGTCGAGTAGACATTGCAGCGTTCGCAGACCCGGCCGCTGACGACCTGGAAGAGCTGAGCCACCTGGTCATCGGCGGCGGCCTTGGCGGCCGAGACCTCCTGCATCGCCGCGGCCAGGTCGTCGAAGAGCCCCGCCAGTTGCCGCAGGGTCGCCCCGGTCGGCGCCGGCTGCCCGGCCCCGCCCGTAGGCTGATCCTCTTCGTCGGGGACGGCCGTCGCGCGGCCGCCGCCCACCTGAAAATCGGCTGGTCCAGCGGGCTCGAAGGACGAGTCTTCCCCGAGGCCGCCGGCGACGAAACGGCTTGGAACACGCCATGGCGTGATGAGGAAAAGAGCCGCCCCCGCGGCGGCCGGGACGAGAGCGGCCGCGAGGTCGGCCGGTTGACCGCTCGTGCCCCCGAGGACCAGCCGCGCCAGGAGGTACCCGGCAATCACTCCGGCCTTCCCGAGCCCCGAGAACATGCTCGCCAGGAGCCCCGCCATGGCGTCGAGCCCGATGGCCCCGGGGTTGAGCCCGGTCCGCAGCCCGGCAACGACCCCGACCAGTACGCCGACGGCCGCTCCGAGCCCCGGCCCTCCGCCCGAGGCAAGGACCATCACCAGGTAGGCCGAGACCGCCGCGTCCACGGCGAAACCGGCCACTTTCAGGCCGGACAGCCCGGCCCCGGCCGCGGCCAGCAGGACTCCGACGAAGAAGATCTGATCGCCGATGGGCGGCCGGCGTTGGCGACCCGACAGGAGGTCCACCGCCGGGATGAACACCGCCGTCAGGACGGCCGACAACAGCGAGTCGAAGGCCGCCGTCGCGAAAGCGAAGGCCTCACGGGTGAAGGCGGCCACCGTCGCCTCCCTCAAGAGAAGCGACAGGGCGAAGACGACCAGGCCGCCGACCATCCCGCGGCGCGGCCCGTCCCGATCGGCGCCCGCGGCTCCCAGGGACGGCCGCAGGAAGACGAGGACCAGGGCCGTCGGCAGCACCGTCAGCCAGGTCTGCCCGGCCAGCGAGCCCAGGAAGACGCCGGCCATGGCCGCCAGGGCCGCCCCCGGCCTGGCGACGATGACCGCCGCGGCGTAGGCCACCCCGAAGGGGTTCAGCAGGCCCGCCACCGAAGAGCGCCCGAGGAGGAAACCCAGAGCGCCGAGACCCACGTCGAGCCAGCGGCCCCCGCCGGCCGCCCCCGCCCGCCTCGCCGCGAAGAAAGACCGGGCGCGGACCCGCACCCCGCTCGGGCGTTTTCGGATCAGTCTGGCCTGGTTCTCAGGTGCCACCCGGTTGGTCGCCATGCCGCCATCCTTGTCCACAACGACTCCATCAGGGTGATTGTAACCCCGGTTCCCGGGCGGTTATTGTCGCAATGACCGGGCCGGCCTGCGCCAGGCTGCGACAACCCCGCCCATCGGCGACAAAAAAGAAAAAACCCTGTCGCCTGCATCCACGCGACAAGGGTTGTGACCCCATCGGGATTCGAACCCGAGTTACCGCCGTGAAAGGGCGGTGTCTTAGGCCACTTGACCATGGGGCCGATCTCTGTGGGCCATAGAGGAATCGAACCTCTAACCTTGCGATTAAGAGTCGCCTGCTCTGCCAGTTGAGCTAATGGCCCATTCACAGTAGCGGCGGGTGGATTCGAACCACCGACACTGCGGGTATGAACCGCATGCTCTGACCAACTGAGCTACGCCGCCTGGCTGTGGTCTGATGAAAGATCGGCCGGCCTAGCCGGCCGATCTTTGTTTGTTTGGTTGCGGGGGTAGGATTTGAACCCACGACCTCCGGGTTATGAGCCCGACGAGCTACCAGACTGCTCTACCCCGCGACGTTTCGCTCCGTCCTCGCCGATTTGCTACGCCTCGGCGATGACCATGCTGATTATATTATAATCGCTGAACAGCGTCAAGCTGATGGATCGAGGCGATTTTTGTCGCCCGCGGCATCACCCGGCGCCGCCGAGCAGGACGGGCAAGAATGGGACCAGTCATCCAAAATGGGACCAATCATAAGGAGGCATTCCCACGGAATGCCTCCCCTCATGTTTGGCTATCCTGCGGCATAGAGCACCGCGCTTACCGGGTCATTGATTTTTTTCGAGGACTTGGCAAATGCTCTCTCGCGCCTTACGAAGTCCCCAAAATTCCTGACTCCCAGAGCTCGTCCCCAGAGCTGCATTCGCATGACGTTGATCGCCTGCTGGGTAGTGCATCGCTGGTCGGGGCGCGGCTTCTGCCAAAGTGGCCGGGGCAGGCCAGCCGTCCTGGTGTCGGTCATGGCTAGGTGCATAAAGCCGTAGGCCGCGGCGATTAAGGCCGGAACCCTCTCCACGCCGGCTGCGGTCCGCACCTGAGCTTGTCCGCTGCCAAGGAGCGTCTTCTGGTCACGGAAGCCAACTTCGATCTCCCAGCGCCATAGATAAGCCTGCACCATCCGCTCCAGAGACAGTTCCGGATCGGTGCAAATGAGGTAGATGGGATCACGGTAGGCCAGAGGCCGCCCTTTGGCTGGCCTGTAAGCCAGGGGCCGGATAATCACCAGGCGCAGGTCGCGTCCGCGGGTGGCACGCCAGCGCAGAGGACCGACTTCCTTGCACTCGACCGTGATGCATTGCCCAGCCAGATAGACCTGGATCTGGCGCCAGGAAACAGTATCGTCCTGGCGGACCTGTTCGGGAGTCGGCATGACGTGACCATAGGTGCGGCGTCGACCGCGGCCGGGATTCGGCTCGGGCAAGGCGTAGAGCTTTGCATCCTTGCGAACGCGGCCGATGAATGTCGTGCGGTCGGGCAGCGTCGTCATCATGGCGGTATTGGTATAGCTCCCGTCGGCGGACACCACCAGTCGTCGGTTGTCCTGGCCATCAGAATCCAGCGCCGCGCGCAGGGCAACCACCCTCTCAGCCCCACGGACGCTCATCCTGGTAGCAAGAGAGTCCTTGCGATATTGCTCCCACAGCTCCTCGGGAGCGTTCTTGCGGGGTTTCCGGGGAGAGGGGCAATGCAGCATGTCAATGGGGATGGCTCTGGCCCGCGACGGGCCGGGGCCCTCGGGCAACGCCGCCGCCACCTGGACAAACCGCTGGGCCCAGATGAAGTTGCTGCAGAATGGCGGCCCCAGAGGATCCCGCCGCCAACTCGTGCCGGCAATCTTCCGGCCGCGCTTTCTCAGCAAGGTGTCGTCGAGCATGCATACCAAGGGCTCATTGTCCGCCAGCCTGCCGAGGACGGCCCGCCGGGCCGGAGCCAGCAGGTCCCCGGTGTCAAATCGCTCCAGCGCAAAGAGCCGGTATGCCGCCGACCAGTCGACGAACTGCTGGCCGGTGGCGTTGAGCATTCCGCTGATGGTATGGCGCCCGAGAGCCACCAGTGCACCCATAGCCAGAGATCTAGCCCGCCGCCATGACCGCTCCTGTTTGAAAGCCGGCCGCGTCTGATCCCAAAGAGAGTCGAAGGAATCTATCACTCCGATTGCTGTTTTTTTTTGAGGACCGACGGCGGAGCGTTGAGTCTGTGTAGGACCAGTTGCTCTTTGTCCTCGATGATCCATTCCACCATCTCACCCCGCTCGAAGTCCATGGCTTGAGCAATTGCTGACGGGAAGTTGATGTACCACTGCTCGCTCTTCTTGCGCCGGATGAGTTGGACCTTAGTCGGGTAGCCCATGAGAAAGCCCCCTTCCTATATCTAGTAACATAACTAGTATACCACAAAAAAGGAAGGCGAGGACAACCACTTTCCTCGGCCCAGATGACTATTCCTTATCTAGTTAAGTGCCAAACACGAGAGGAGGCATTCC
>JAJZPE010000068.1 GCA_021811325.1 Bacillota bacterium | reverse complement strand
AACCGCACCGACCCGTAGGCTTTGCGTCCCCACCTTACGATGGGTTTGCCCTTATTACGGAGTTCTGGGGCTTCGACATTTCTTTCGGTAGTTCGTCAATTACGCCATAGGATTAGAAACTCCTTCTTCAAAAGGAAAATTTTTTTATTGACTTTCCTCCCCCGCCCAGTTTTTCCTCCCAGGTAGGAGGCCTAAAGCCCCCGCCCGGTCCCCCGCGACCGGCTTTTCTAGCTGGCCTTTTGTTCCCGGGGCGGGGCTTGGAGGCCGGGCGCACGTCTGTTCGGGGCGCGGATGACCCCTCCCGCCGGCAGACCTCGGCCAGGGGGCACTCCCCACAAACCGGCCGGGACTTCAGGCAGAGGGCGTGGCCGACCCGGTCGATCTGGGCGTGGAACTCGTTGTAGAGGGCGGCGTCGGCCGGTAGCCGCGACTGGAAGAAGGCCCGGACCTCCTCGTAGCGGGGGCGGGCGAAGACCTCCGGCCAGTGGCCCAGCCGCCCGAAGACGCGGAAGGTGTAGGCGTCGACGACGAAGGACGGCAGGCCCAGGGCGTAAAGGATGATGGCGTCGGCTGTCTCCGGGCCGACCCCGTAGATGTCCAGGAGTTCCGGGCGCAGCTCGTCGAGGGGCCTGGCGGCCATGGCCTCGATCCGCCCGCCGTAGCCCTCGACGATATGGCTCGCCAGGGCCTGCAGCTTTCTGGCCTTGGCCCGGTAGTACCCGGCCGGTCGGACCAACTCGGCCAGGCCCTCGGGGTCGGCGGCGGAGATGGCCTGGGCCGACATCAGCCCGGCCGCCTCCAGGCGGGCGATGGCCGCCTCGACGTTCCTCCAGGCCACGGCCTGGGTCAGGACGGCGCCGGCGGCCACCTCGAACGGGCTCTTGGCCGGCCACCAGTGGCGCGGCCCGAGGCGTTCGCCGAGGAGCCGGTGGATCTCGAGCAGCTCCGGGGTCCGTCTCACCACTCGATCCCCTGCTTTTTCAGGTCGGCGAGGAGGCTGGACAGAAAGCGGCCCATCGGCCGCTGGCCGTACTTCCGCGAGACGTGCTCACCCCAACCGTAGTCGTCGTAAGTCAGGCGGTCATCCCCCTCCTGGAGGGGGATCTTGCCGTTCAGGTCGCGGTAATAACCCTCGCGGATGAGCCCGGCGTCCATGACCCCCAGGGCCCGCTCGACGTCGGCCTCGCTCAGGTCGCGGTAGCGCTCGTGGAACATGACCAGGTCGAGGGGGACCCGCGGCCGCGGGCCCGGACGCCGTCCGGCCGGGTAACCGAGGACCAACCCGACCAACGGGTAGACCCGCGGCGGCAAGCCGCACATCTCGCTCAGCCGGGCGCCGTGGAAGGCGGCCCCGCCCAGAAAGCAGGAGCCGAGCCCGAGGCTGTCGGCCGCGAGGACGAGGTTCTGCCCGAAGTAGGCGGCGTCCTGAAGGCCCAGGAAGAGCATGGCCAGGTCGTTGGCCTGATTTCTGCGGCCCTTGGCGGCGACGAACTTTTCGAGCTTGTTGAAGTCCACGCAGATGAGCATGAAGAGCGGGGCCTTGACGGCCATCGGCCCGAAGAGCCCGGCCAACTCCTCGCGGCGGGCCCGGTCGCGGATGACGATGACCGAGTACATCTGGCCGGTGAACGGGGCCTGCCGGCCGGCGGCGACGATGGTCTCGAGGACCTCCTCGGGGACTTCGCGGTCCTCGAACCGGCGCACCGAGGCCCGATTCATGATCGCCTCGATGACGGGATTGGTCGGCCGGGCAGCCGGTCCGGTGCTGTCAGCCTGTCTCATTGGTGTCGACCTCCAGGTCTCTGGTGAAAAGCCGCAGGACGAACTCGCGGCTCGTCTCGCCCATACGAAAGAAGAAGCGCAGCTTGGAGTGCTCGGGCCCGGTGAGGTAGGTGCGGAAGCGGACGTAACCAAGGGCTGCCGCCCAGCGCAGGAGCTCGGCGAAGGCAGCCCGGCCGAGGGCGCCGAAGGACGGGTCGGGCCCGCCGCGGTCCGGCTCGGCCAGGCAGTAGATGATGGCCTCCTCCGCGTCCACCTGGTTCTGGCGGAGGAAGCCGACCGCGCGCCGTTGGCCGTGGCCGGTCTGCTCCGGCAAGACGAGGGCCGAGACCTCCAGGCGGTGGGCCCGGAACTCGGGGTCCTCATAGGGGTGAGCCCGGTAGAGGAACCAGGTCTGCCCCGGACCAGGGTGGATGCCGGCGACCACCGGCCAGACGCCTCGGGCGAAAAGCCCTTCCGGGGGCGCCGTCAACCGCGGGCGCTCCGCGTCCCTGAGCCGCGGCAGGGCGCCCTCGACCGTGACCACCGGCGTCAGCAGCCCGAAGCCGCACTTCTTATAGAAAGAAAGGTTGTCCCGGCCGGAGACCACGGTCACCTTGTACGCGCCGCGCGCGACCGCCTCGAGGCAGGCCCGGCGGACCAGCGCCCGGCCCAGGCCGTGCCGGAAGAAGCCGCGCTCCACCTGCAGGACGCCGATGTGGGCGACGAGGGGCGGCGCCGCGCCGGCCGCGGCCTCGCGGTAGAAGAAGACCTCGATCTCGCCGCGGACGGCCCAACCGGACCCCTGGCCCGTACCCGGGGTGAGCTCCTCGGCCACCAGGGCCAGATGGCCCTCGGCCGCCAATCGCCCGAGATGCTGCATCAGGTAGTCGGGGTTCATCCAGGGGCCGCCGTTGAGCCACTGCTCGAACGGGGTCAGGTCCTCGACGTGGGCCGGGGTCCGCTGGTTCTTGCGGAATCGCCACCAGGCCCCCTCGATGAGGTCACTGCGGAAGGCCCGGACGATGGCCGGTACGTCGCCGAGGGTCGCCGGGCGGACTCGCTGCCTTTCGGTCATGCTCTCGTTTCAACCTCTCGCCGGATAGCGAAAGCGGGCCGCTTTTTGAGCGTGCCCGCCAAGATCTCCCGGGCTTTTTACGGCCCGGGGCCAAAGGACTGGCCACGGTCTGAGGCCGGACATAACCGTCTCGGTGCAGGGTGCCCACCCCTCACGGAGAAGTTATTCATTAACCTCGTTGTTTCCGCGGCCCGCTGTTACCAACGACAGTATTCTACTTCCATGCCTCCAGTCCTTCAAGTCCTAAACCGGACGTGGGGGTCTTTTTTTTTCTTCCCAACCAGAGCGCCCCACGCTGCTCAGATGGCCATTGGCGCCGCTCCGACGGCCGCCCGCACGACGTAACAGCAGCGCTGCGCGCCGTGCGCGATGCACTCCTCGGCCTGCACGGTGCAGCCCAGGGCGCGCTCGACGAGTCTCTTCTCGAACTCACAGACGATCGGGTGGGCCTGGGCGATCTTGTAGATCCCGCAGTTGAACTCGCGGATGGCGAAGGCGCCGTCCTCGAGCTTCTCGACCTCGCCCATGGAGCCCTTCGTGTCGAGCATCTTCCCGAACTCGCGAACCCGCTCCTCGAAACCGAGCCCCTGCCAGCGGTCGCTGAGCTCCTTGGAGATCCGCTGGACGCGGAGCTCCAGGACGGCCTGCAGCCGGTCCTGGCCGCCCAGCTCGATGAGGTCGTTGATGAGGTTGATGGCGAACTCTTCGTAGTGCTTCGGAAAGAGGTCCTGGGCCGCCTCGGTCAGCGAGTAAAGGTGGCTCGGCCGACCGATACCCCGGCGGACCTGGCTCGGCGTCACCAGGTCATCCCGTTCGAGGATGGCCAGGTGCTGCCTGACGCCCATGGGAGTGATGCCCAGCTGCTGGCTGAGTTCATCGACGCTGAGACGGCCCTTCTTCTTGAGAATGGTGAGGATTTCGCGTCTGGTGGAGTGTTTTTCTCGCGTCACGGCCCCGTCTCTCCCTCACGGTGCAGCTTTGTGTATTTTGGCACAAACCCTCTATCGTCATTTTACCACACCCTGGCCGCTTTGTAAACTTAATAACCTAAAAAGAGCAGATTGAGGGGAATTGTTTCAGTTAATACTGTCATATCTTGCTCTTGCTCCTCCGCACAGCCGCCTCGTGCCAAATTCGGCTTGCCGACATGGCAGCGGGCTTATGACGGTTGGCGGCTTGTACCGCCCTTTGTGTTTGTGCCCCCAAGCTCCAGCGCGGGCAAGCGGCAGGCCCGCCGGCAAACGGCCAGCCAGATGAAAAGAACAACCGGCCCAGCGCGGGCCGGCTGCCTTTAGCCAGTTTCCCTCGGTCTCTTTCGTCGGTCCGCCCCGTCCTCGTGCGCACTCGCACAGGACACCGGCGGCCTTCAACGGACCGGCGAGACCAGTCCGATCAGGCGGAGGAAGGGCTCGGAGAAGATGCCGATGGCCAGCGTGGCCAGGGCTCCAGTGAGAAGGACGGCGCCCAGGGAGGGCGGGACCTTGACCGGGCTGGGGTCCTTCGGCGCCTCGAGGTACATCGCCCGGACGACGCCGTAGTAATACCCGACGGAGATGGCGCTGTTGACGGCCAGGAGAATGGCCAGCCACATGAACCCGCTCTCGACGGCCGACGTGAAGATGAAGAACTTGGCGAAAAAGCCCGAGGTGAACGGGATGCCGATGAGGGCCACGAAGAAGACGACCATGGCCGCGGCGGCCATCGGGGCCCGCTGACTGAGGCCGGCGTAATCCTCGATCTTCTGGCCGATGCCCCGCTCGTCGAGGAGGATGATCATCGCGAAGAGCCCGGCGTTGATGAACACGTAGGCCAAGACGTAGTACATGATGGCCTCGATGGAGCGGGCCGAAGAGACCGCCAGGCCGATGGTGATGTAGCCAATTTGGGCGATGGACGAGTAAGCCATCATCCGCTTGATGTTCTTCTGGCCTAGGGCGGTCAGGTTGCCGACGGTCATGGACACCGCGGCCAGGATGGCGAAGAGGATGGACCAGTGGCCGGCCAGCCCGGCCAGGCCGATCGGGAAGATGCGGATGAGCGCGGCCAGGCCGGCCGCCTTGGGCCCGATGGAGAAGAAGGCGGTGACCGGCGTCGGGGCGCCCTCGTACGCGTCGGGGGCCCACATGTGGAAGGGGACCAGGGCCACCTTGAAGCCGAACCCGGCGACCAGGAAGAACATGGCCACGCGGAGGACCGCCGAGCCGGACATCGCCTTTTGCTCGTAGTTGGTGAGGTCGAGGAGGTTGGTCGTCCCGGTGAAGCCGTAGAGGAGCGACAGGCCGAAGAGGAGGGCGGCCGAGGCGATGGCGCCCATCAGGAAGTACTTGATGGCCGCCTCGTTGGACTTCGGGTCCTCGCGCCGGTAGCCGGCCAGGACGTACGAGGCCATGGAGACCAGTTCGAGGCCCAGCCAGATGGCCAGGAGGTCGGTGCTCGAGGCCATGATGATCATGCCGGTCACGGCGAACATCAGGAGCACATAGTACTCGCCGCCGGACGTCTCCTGCTTGGCCATGTACCCGGCCGAGGCCAGGGTGACCAGGATGCCGACGGCCAGGAAGATGACCTTGAAGAACTGAGCGAAGCCGTCGACGGCGACCATCCGGCCGAAGATGCTGCTCTGCTGACCGATGGCCGGGTAGACCGCGACCATGGCGGCCAGGAAGCCGGCCGCGGTCACCGCGGGGATGAAGCCCTGCCGGCCCTTGTCCACCACCGCGGACGCCACCAGCAGGACCAGGGCCACCGCGACGAGGATCAGCTCGGGCAGGATGTACAGGTAGTCCAAATCACATCCCTCCCAGCTTGGCCACCAGCTGGACCAGTGCCGGGTTCATCATGTTGACCAGGATCGACGGCGCCACGCCGAAGATGATGATCATGATCGTCAGCGGGACCAGGGTCGTCAGTTCACGCGGGTTAGCGTCGGGCATCTGGTCGTACTCGGGGCGCTTCTGGCCCATCAGGACGCGCCGCATCATCATCAGGTAGAACGCGGCCGTGAAGACCAGGCCCGAGGTGGCGAGGATGACGAAGACCTTGAAGATCGGGAAAGCCCCGAGGAGGACGAAGAACTCGGCGATGAAGCCCGACAGACCCGGCAGACCCAGCGAGGCGAAGGCGCCGAAGGCCAAGAACGTCGCCCAGACTGGGAAGGTCAGGTAGAGGCCGGAGAGCTTGTTCATGTCGCGGGTGTGGGTCCGGTCGTAGACTACGCCGACCAAGAGGAACAACATCCCGGACGAGAGGCCGTGGGCGAACATCTGGTAGGCCGCGCCGGTGATGGCCAGCTTGGCGGCGGCGGCGTGGCCCGGGCCGGCGGCCATCGCGGCGGCCAGGCCGAGCATCACGTAGCCCATGTGGTTGATGGACGAGTAGGCGACCATCTTCTTCAAGTCTTGCTGGGCCATGGCCACCAGGGCCCCATAGACGATGTTTATCAATCCCAGGACGGCGAATATCGGCGCCCATGCTCGGGCGGCGTCGGGCAGGGTCGGGAGGGCGATGCGGAAGAAGGCGTAGGTCCCCATCTTCAGGAGGACGCCGGCCAGCAGCACGGAAATGGCCGTCGGCGCCTCGACGTGGGCGTCGGGCAACCACGTGTGGAACGGGAAGACCGGGACCTTGACCGCGAAGCCCACGTACAGCAGGAGGAAGATCCACCACTGCCAGGCCACCGGGTACTTGTGCTGGGCCAGCACCGTCATGTCGAAGGTCCCCAGGCCGCTCTGGAAGTAGATGGCCAGGATACCGACGAGCATCAGGACGCTACCGGCCAGAGTGTAGATGAAGAACTTGATCGCCGCGTACTCGCGCCTCGGGCCGCCCCAGATGCCGATGAGGAAAAACATCGGGACGAGGACCAGCTCCCAGAAGACGTAGAAGAGGACGTAGTCCAGGGCGACGAAGACGCCGTACATGCCGGTGCAGAGGAGCAGGAAGAGGGCGAAGTACTCCTTCGACCGGTGGGTGATGTTCCACGAGGCCAGGGCGGCCAGGACGGTCAGGAGGCCGGTCAGGATGAGCAGCGACAGGCTGATGCCGTCAATCCCCATCAGGTACTGCACGCCCAGGCTGGGGATCCACGAGGCCCGTTCCGTAAACTGCATCCCGGGCTCGCCGAAGCGGAATTGCGTCCACAGGTAGGCCACGAACGCCGCCGAAATCAACGTGGCCACCAGGGCGATCTGCTTGATCGTCTTGTCCTGTTCGCGCGGGACCAGCGTGATGAGAAGGCTCCCGGCGAGGGGCACGAAGACGATCAGCGTCAGGATTGGCAGGCTCATACGACCTTATCCCCCTATCAGCTCGTAGATGATGACGCCGATGATGACCGTGGCGAAGAAGGTCAGCGCGTAGGATTGGACGTAACCGGTCTGCCACCGGCGCAGGCGGCGACCGGCCCCGCTGACCACGGCGGCCACGCCGTTGACCAGACCGTCCACGGCGGCCAGATCGAACCAACCGGAGATGTTCCCGAGCTGCGCGCCGAGCCAGCCGACGGCATTGACGAGGCCGTCGACGATGTTCTTGTCGACCCACCCGGCGACGGCCGAGAGGGCCTGCGTCCCGCCGATGACCGTGTAGGCGTAGAGCTCGTCGAAGTACATCTTGTGCTTGAGGAACGAGTAGACCGGCCTGGTCACGGCGATGGCCTTGCGCCGGTCGACCAGCTTGGTCCCGTAGACGAGGTAGCCGACCAGGATGCCGAGGAGGGCCGAGGCGATGGCCATGACCATGACCGCCGGCACCGCCTCCGCCTCATGCTCGCCGAAGTGGATGAACTTGCCGAACCAGTTGCCCATCAGGGGCGAGCCGGGGAGGCCGGCGACCACGGCCAGGACGGCGAGGACGACAAGGGGCCCGGTCATGTTGGCCGGCGACTCGTGGGCGTGCTCGTGCTTGTGGTGGTCACGCGGCTTGCCGAAGAAGGTCAGGACGACCGCGCGGGTCATGTAGTAGGCCGTCAAAAAGGCCGCGAAGAGGGTCAGGCCGAAGATGACCGGGTTGTAGTGGTAGGCGGAGAGGAGGATCTCGTCCTTCGACCAGAACCCGGCGAAGGGCGGGATACCGGCCAGGGCGGCCGTGCCGATGATGAAGGTCCAGGCGGTCACGGGCATCTTCTTGACCAGCCCGCCCATCTCGTGCATCTCCTGCGTGTGCAGGGCGTGGATGACCGAGCCGGAGCCGAGGAAGAGCAGCGCCTTGAAGAAGGCGTGGGTGGTCAGGTGGAAGACGCCGGCCGTGTAGCCGCCCACCCCGAGGCCGACCATCATGTAGCCGAGCTGGCTGATGGTCGAGTAGGCGAGGACCTTCTTCAAGTCCGTCGCCAGGGTGGCAATGAGGGCGGCCATGACCGCGGTGATGGTCCCGATCCAGGCGACCACCGCGAGGGCCGAGGTCGATTCGGCGAAGACCCCGTAGGCCCGAGCGACCAGGTAGACGCCGGCGGCGACCATCGTCGCCGCGTGGATGAGGGCGGACACCGGGGTCGGGCCCTCCATCGCGTCGGGCAGCCACACGTGCAGCGGGAACTGGGCCGACTTGCCGACCGCGCCCGAGAAGACGAGGACCGCGGCGACGGTCAGCAGCGTCCCGCTTATCTTCCCGGCGGCCACGCCCGCGGCCACCTCGGGGAACCCGAAGGCCCCGGTGGTCAGGAAGAGGACGATGATCCCGATGAACAGCCCGACGTCGCCGATCCGCGTGGTGATAAAGGCCTTCATCGAGGCGTAGCGCGGGCCGGGGTTCTCGAACCAGTGCCCGATGAGGAGGTAGGAGGACAGACCGACGAGTTCCCAGCCGATGTAGAGGAGGAGGAAGTTGTCGGCCAGGACCAGGGCCAGCATGGAGAACGTAAAGAAGGACAGCGTCGCGTAGTACCGGGGGTAGCGTACGTCGCCGTGCATGTACCCGCGCGAGTAGATCTGGACCAGCATGCTGACCAGGGTCACGACGACGAGCATCACCGCCGTCAGGTTGTCGACGGCGATGCCGTTCTGGACAGGCACCCCGCCCAGGTTGAGCCAGGTGAAGGTGAACCGGTACGACTCGGCGCCACCGGCCAGCTGGCCGAAAACCAGCAGGGACAGGACGAAGCTCACGGCGATGGCCGCGATGCCGATGAAGTCCCCGCCGTTCTTGAAGCGCCGGCCGAAGAACATGATGGCCAACGCGGCCAGAAGAGGCAGGGCGGCGATGAGCCAGGCGTAAGGAAGCATCATCTCACCTTTCTCCTACTCCCCTACCACTTAAGGAGGTTGATCTTGTCGATGTCGACGATGTTACGGCGACGGACGATCTCGAGGATGATGGCCAGCCCCACGGCGGCTTCGGCGGCGGCCACGGTGATGACAAAGATCGAGAAGATCTGGCCGTTGACGTAGCCCGGGGACAGGTACTGGTTGAAGGCCACCAGGTTGATGTTGGCCGCGTTGAGCATCAGCTCGATGCTCATCAAGATGCGGACGGCGTTGGTCCGGAGGAGGGCGCCATAGAGCCCGAGTCCGAAGAGGAGCGCCCCGAAGATGAGGACGTAGGCCAGGGGGATCTGAGAGACGCTGGCGGCGGTCATGACCGTTCCTCCTTGCCCGTCAGGACGATGGCCCCGACCAGGGCCACGAGTAAGATGACGGACGCGACTTCGAACGGGATGGCGTAGGTCGTGAACAGCTCGGCTCCGATGAGCTCGATGTTCGTGGTCGCCGGGCCGGTCGAGTCGACCAGGAGGGCCCGCATCGGCCAGGCCGCCCGGGCGTAGAGCCCGAACATGGCCAGGGCGAAGACCACCGCGAAGAGCAGCGGCAGCAGGCCCCACTGGCTGGAGACGAGCTTCAGCCAGAGGCGCCGGGTGAGCGGCGGACGGCCGCACTCCTCGATCTTGATCTCGTTCAGCTGAGACATCATGATGGCGAAGATGATCATGACGGTCACCGCGCCCGCGTAGACCAGGACCTGCGTGACGGCCAGGAACTCGGCGCCGAGCAAGAGGAAGATGCCGGCGATGGCCACGAAGACGAGGGCCAGGAAGAACGCGGCGTGGGTGATCAGCCGGTTGGTCACGACCTCGTAGGCGGCGACCAGGGCGATCAGGGCGAGCAGCCCGAAGAACAAGGTATAGAGGTTGACGACGATCGGGAAGTTCACTCCCCTTCACCTCCCGTGCTGGGCTTGGCCTCGCCGGCGGGCTTGGCCTCGGCCGCAGCCACCTTCGGTGCAGGCTCCACGTAGAAGGGGTCGCCGTGCTCGTACGGCTGCCCCAGTTGAAGGAGCTTATCCTTATGGAAGACGAGCCTGTCGGGATCGTAGTCGGCCAGCTCGTAGTCCTTGGCCATGACCAGCGAGTCGAAGGGGCAGGCCTCGACGCAGAGGTTGCAGACCATGCAACGTCCGGCCTCCAGAGTGTAGTCGTTGAGGATGCGCTTCTTGTCCGGACCCAGCACGGAATCGATGTGGATGATCCCGAGCGGGCAGGTCCGGGCGCAGATGCCGCAGGCCGTGCAACGCGCCTTGCCGGTGGTCTTTTCGGTAAGGAGGGCCGGGATGCCCCGGAAACCGGCCGGCAGGACCGGCCGTTCGTCCGGGTACTGCAGGGTGACCGGCTTGCGGAGGAGGTTCTTGAACGTCACCCCGAGCCCCTTGGCGAAGCTCACCGACGACCTGTAGATGTCTTCCAATGTGTTCATAAAGGCCTCACCTGACTAAGGATTGGAATCAGACGATCAGCAGGACCAGACCGGTGACGGCGATGTTGATGAGGGCGGCCGGGATGAGGATCTTCCAGCCGACGTCCATCATCTGGTCGATGCGGATTCGCGGCATCGTCCACTTGATCCACATTATCAGGAAGACGAAGAAGTAGGTCTTGATGACGAACCAGACGATGCCCGGCAGGAACGGCCCGCTCCAACCGCCGAGGAAGACGGTGGCGGCGATGGCCGAAGCGGCCAGGAGGTTGGCGTACTCGCCGAGGAAGAAGAACGCCCACCGCAGGCCGGAGTACTCAGTGTTGAACCCGGCGACCAGTTCCGATTCGGCCTCGGTAAGGTCGAAGGGAGTCCGGTTCAACTCGGCCATGGTGGCGATCAGATAGATGATGAAGCCGAGCGGTTGGAGGACGATGAACCACACCCGGTGCTGGGCGTTGACGATGCCCTGGAGCGACAGGCTGCCGGCGATCATGGCCACGCCGACCAGCGACAGGACGGCCGGCACCTCGTAGCTGATGACCTGGGCGGCGGCGCGCATCGCGCCGAGGAGGGACCACTTGTTGTTGGAGCCCCAGCCGCTCATGAAGATCCCGAGGATGGCCAGGGAACCGGCGGCGGCGATATAGATGAGGGCGACGTTCAGGTCTGAGACGATCCAGGTCTTGGCGAAGGGCACGACCGCCCAGACCAGGAGGGCCGGGGTGAAGACGACCGCTGGGGCGATGACGTAGAGCC
>JAJZPE010000067.1 GCA_021811325.1 Bacillota bacterium | reverse complement strand
GGGGTGCTCAGGCACTGGAACCACTCCTAATCCCGCTCAGTCCGCCGCCGCCTGTCGGTTCGCAGCAGGCGCACCGCGGCGCCAATAATATGGCCTGCGCGCACCTTGAATATGCAGTCCAGACTGGCCTCGAAGACGCGCCGGTGGTAGTCCGGGACGACCCGGAAGACCGGTCTGGCCGACCCCGGCGGCAGGTTCCTCTGGAGCTGGACGGCGAGGTTCCCGAGGACGGCCCAGCCAGCACCGGCCAAAAGCCCCGTCGTGGCCGCCTCCCCGGTGCCCACGGCCACGGCCACCTCGACCCTGACCCCGACCGCCCGGGCGGTCAGGTAGTCCACGGCGGCCCGGTAGTCGGCGATGGCCGACCGCACCGTGTCCAGGAGGTGCCCAGAGCGGCCGAGGTCTGGCGGGGGCTCCACCCCGGTCCGGCTCACTCCCGCGACGGCCGCGGCTCCGGCCCCGCCGAGAGGCCGCCTGAGGACGTTGGGAGTCCGGTAGACCGCCCTGCCGCCGAATCCGGCCACGCAGACCTCCAAGCCGCGGGACGGGCCTTCGCCCCGGTACCGCAGCCTGACCTCGACCCACTGGGAGAGGGCAACGAGAAAAGCCGCCAGAACGGCGGCGGCCCAAATCACGACGGTCATTGACTACCTCGCCCCCGCGGCCCTATCATCCCCGGCCCGGGCCATCTCAACGCAGGAACTCGCGGATGGCCGCGGTGATTGCCCCGGCCGCCGCCCGCCTGAACTCCCCCGTGGACAGGAGGGCCTCTTCCTCCGGATCGCTGATGAAAGCCAGTTCGACCAGGACGGCGGGGACCGGTGACCGTCTCAGGACGGCGAAGGACCCGGCTCGCCGCCCCCGGTCCGGGCGACCGCAGGCCTCGGTGACCGCCCGCTGGATGAGACCGGCCAGGCGGGCCGAATCGGGGCAACCCGCTTTGAAGTAGCATTCTGTGCCGCGCATCCCAGGCCTGGCGGAGGCGTTGGTGTGGACCGACACCAGGACCACCGCCCTCTCGGCGGCGGCCATCTCGGCCCGCTGGACGGCCGAGCGCTCGTGATCGTCGAGACGCGTGAGCGATACCGCGACGCCGGCCGCCTTCAGCCGCGCGGCGACCTCCCGGGCCACCAGCAGATTGACGTCCTTCTCGACCAGGCCCCCCGGACCCCTCGCGCCGGTGTCGGCGCCGCCATGACCGGGGTCGATGAGGACCGGCCCCTTCTCTCCCGAAACCATTCCCATCACCGGCGCCCCAACGGCTGTCTGGGCTCCGGTTCATTCTATTTCACCGCGGTTCCTCGTGCTCCGGGCGGGCCTTCATCCCGGTCCTTCTCTGGGTCCTCGCCAGCAGGCCCATCCGGGGACTCGCCAGGCCCATCCGGGGCCTCCCCGCCCGACCCGTGCTCGTCCTCGGTGGCCGCGACTTCCTCCAACCCGGGCAGGTCGACCAGGCCGGCCAGCCCGAAGTGCTCGAGGAAGAGGGGCGTTGTGCCATAGAGAATGGGCCGCCCGATGCCTTCCTTCCGGCCAAGCTCTCTGATCATGCCCCGCTCGAGCAGCGTCGTCAGGGCCCGATCGACGCGCACGCCGCGGATGGCCTCGATCTCCACCCGCGTCACGGGCTGGCGGTAGGCGACGATGGCCAACGTCTCCAGGGTGGCCACGGACAGGCCGGGGAGCGCCGGGGCCTTGAGGAACCTGTTCACGGGCTCGGCGAACTCAGGCCGGGTCACCAGGCGGTAGCCGCCGGCCACCGCCTGGACGGCGAACCCCCGCCCCTCGCCGTCGTAGTCCTCTCTTAGCTGGGCCAGCAACGCCTCGGTCGCTTCGACCGGCAGGCCGAGGGCCTCGGCCAGGGCTTCGACGCGGGCCGGGCCGGGGGCGGCCAACAGGACCGCCTCGAGGGCGGCTTTTGGGTTCGACGCGGTTTGGCTCACACTCACACCTCTACTCGGCGTGCCGGTAATAGACGATCATCTCGCCGAAAGGCATCGGTTGCTGGACGATGACCCGGCGGAGGCGAATCAGCTCCAAGACGGCCAGGAAGGAGATGACCACGTTCAGGCGGGACCGGTTGGGGCCGAGGATCTGGCCGAAGGTCAGCCCACGCTTCGACGAGGCCAGGCGGCGGAGGACTTGCCGCATCCTGTCGCGCAAGGTGACCTCGTCCCGCTTGATCATCGTCGGTTCCTCGGGCACGAGGCTCTCGACCACCTGCCGGAACGCCGCCACCAGGTCGTTCAGGGTGATCTCGGGCGAGATGCCCGGCGGCATCGGCGGAAGCTCCCCGGGCGGGCGCCAGAACCTCAGGACCTGCTGTTCTTCGAGTTCCTTCAAGCGGGCCGACGCTTCCTTGAAGCGCCGGTATTCGATGAGGCTCTCGACCAGGGCCTGCCGTGGGTCGAGGGCCTCCTCCTCTTCATCCGCCTCGGTCTTCTCCGGCTTCGGCAGGAGCATCCGCGCCTTGATGGCCAGCAGCGTGGCCGCCATGACCAGGAACTCGCTGGCGACGTCCAGGTTCAGCTCTCGCATGGTGGCCAGGTAAGTGAGGTACTGCTCGGTCACGAGGGCGATCGGGATGTCGTAGATGTTGAGCTGCTCCCGCTGGATCAGGTGGAGAAGGAGGTCCAGAGGCCCCTCGAAGACGGGGAGATGCAGTTGGTACGGCGGGTCTCCTTCGGGTCTGCCCAAGGCGCGCTCCTCCGCTCTCAGGTCCACGGCCGTCTTCGTCACCGCCCGATAGTCCCTAGATCTTCATCGCCTCGCGGACTTCGTTCATCGTCGCCGCCGCCACCCGGCGGGCCTTCTCCGAACCGGCGGCGAGAACCTCGTCGACCCGCCCCGGGTTTTCCAGGTAGAACCGCCGCCGTTCCTGCAGGGGGGCCATGGCCGCTTGGAGCCGCCCGGCCAGGTTGCGCTTGCACTGGACACAACCGATCGTGCCGGCCCGGCAGTCGGCCTCGATCTGGGGCAGTTCCTCCCGGCTGAAGGCGCCGTGGAAGCTGTGCACCGTGCAGACCTCGGGGTGCCCGGGGTCGCTCTTGCGGATGCGGGCCGGGTCGGTGATCATCAGGTCGACGCGGCCCTTGATCTCTTCGGCCGTGGCCGCCAGCCCGATGTCGTTCCCGTAGCTCTTGCTCATCTTGCGCCCGTCGATGCCCGGGAGCATGGTCACCTGATTCAGCTGGGCCTGCGGCTCCGGGAACACCGGGCCATAAAAGTTGTTGAACCGCCGGACGACCTCACGGGCCAACTCCAGGTGCGGCAGTTGGTCCTCGCCGACCGGCACGAAATCAGCCTTGAAGATGGCGATGTCGGCTGTCTGCAGGAGCGGGTAACCGAGGAAGCCGTAGGTGTTGATGTCCTTCCCCGCCAGTTGCTGCAGCTGGTCCTTATAGGTCGGCACGCGCTCGAGCCAGGAGACCGGGGTCACCATCGACAGGAGGAGGTGCAGCTCGGCGACCTCCTTCACCCGCGACTGCACGTAGAACGTGGACCGGTCCGGGTCCAGGCCGGCCGACAGCCAATCGACGGCCATCTCGCGGATGTCCTCGCGGATGGCCGAGGTGTCCTCATAGCCCGTGGTCAGAGCGTGCCAGTCGACGATGGAGAAGAAGCACTCGTATTCGTCCTGCAGGCGGACCCAGTTCTCGAGGGCCCCGAGGTAGTTGCCGAGATGCAGTCTACCGGTCGGCCGCATGCCGCTCATGATTCTCGCGCGGGGCAAGGTGACCATTCCTTTCACTGCCGCCTGCCGGCCGCGGTATGTCCACGGCCCGAGCGACGGCCTGAAGACTAGAGGCCGGCGATGATCCCGGCGGCCCAGGTGATGACCAGGTGCACGACACCGACCACCGGCGAGAGGACGAACGAGACGGCCCCGGTGACGACGAGAAGGATGAGCAGCGTCGGCCCACCGCGCTGCAGACCCTCCAGCTTCCGCCTGGCCTGCCAGGGCAGGAAGGCCTGCAGAACCCACGATCCGTCGAGGGGTGGGATGGGGAGAAGGTTGAAGACGGCCAGGATGACGTTGAGGTAGGCGGCGGAGACGATTATCTGGCTGACGTCCCCCGGGAACCCGCCGGGCACGAACCGCAGGGCGAGGTCGTAGCCGGTGTAGAGGACGAAAGCGAGGACGAGGTTCATCGCCGGTCCGGCCAGGGCCACCAGCATCGAGCTCCGGCGCATGTTGCCGCGCAGGCGCACCGGGTTGAACTGTACCGGCCGGGCCCAGCCGAACCCGCCCAGGAGGATCATCAGCGTCCCCAGCGGGTCGAGGTGGGCCAGCGGGTCCAGCGTCAGGCGGCCGGCCAGCCTTGGCGTGTCATCACCGAGCGCCGTCGCCGCGCGGGCGTGGGCATACTCGTGAAAGCTCAGAGCGATGAGCAACCCCGGCAGGCTCAGGATTATCGACCGGATGTCAAAGAAGCCGCCCATCGGCCGCCCCCTCGGACCCAAGATGCGAGGGCTCTTGCACAGCTCGGAGCCCTCGATGGCTACCAATGATTATAACACAAAGGCCCCAAGCCGTTTCAAGAACCCCCGGCGATTATAATCCTCCATCGCGAGGCCATACTAGTCGTGACACCCATGAGCCGACCATCAGCGAAGGAGGAAGCCCATGACGAACAGGAAATTCCGCCTCTTGGCGATGCTCATCCTATGCTTGGCCGCGGCCGGTCTGCTCGCGTCGGCCTGCGCCAAACCTCAGATCCAGGAAAAGATCGTCGAGAAGCCCGTCGCCCAGATCCCGCCGCCGGACGTCGCCCCCAACGGCTGCGCAGACTGCCACAAGAAAGAGGGCGACAAGGACTACACCTTGGCCGCGGAGGCCAAGAAGGCCAACCCTAACCACGTGCCTGTGCCGGCCACGGCGACCGTCAATGACTGTATCAAATGCCACGGTGGGGCCGGCAAGAGTGGAGCCAAGCCGTTCAACACCTTCCTGCACAAGGCCCACCTGACTTCCCAGACCTTCGGCCCCAAGCTCAAGGGGTACTGCAACTCCTGCCACGTGATGAATGCCGATACCGGATACATGACCATCAAGGGCGTGACGGCCAAGTAGAACGGCAAGACAGCCGGACCACAATCCGGCTGGGGTCAAAAGCGGGGAGCAGAGCCTCAGACTCTGCTTCCCTTGTCGTCTCCCCTGGTCTCGCCCGGGTCGGCCGGCTGCCGGCGGTGGCGGTCGGCCACTCGCGAGGCGGCCTCGAACATCCGGTCCAGAGCCCGGTGGCCGACCGGCCGATAGCGCCGCCTGGCTTCGGGCACCGGGCGGGTCAGTTCCTTCAGGGTGGCCTGGCGGAGGTCTTCAAGGAAGCTGTCCGACCCTTCCACCAGGGGTCTCCGTCTTCGCGCCATACTCGCGTCCCTCCCCGCCGGCCACGCCCGGGCCGGCGTCTCGTCTGGCGCTTATTCTCCCCGCGCGACGCCTTCTTTAACGGCGACCTCGGCCCGCAGCCGCTTGACGGCGGCGATCAGGAGGACGGCGGCTTCCTCGGCCGCGGCGAGGAGGCGCTTCGCGGCCGGGCTCTTCGGGTCGGGGCAGGCCCTCAGGCGTCGGCCCAGGACCCGAGCCCGCCGCTCCAGGCGAAAGGCCGCCAGCAGGGCCTGTCCGGGTTCGGCCCGGCCGCCCGCCACGGCGGCGGCGAGGGCCTGCGCCTGGGTGGTCAGGCGGCCCAGGGTCCGGCTCAGTTCTTCCAGGTCGGGCTGGTCCAAGACGCTTCCCACTTCCCGCGGCCCAGGTTGTCCCTCGGGGAAATCATACCCTCCCCCGAGCCCGGCGGTCAAGCACGGCCGCGGAGCCCGCCCTGGGACCGGCCGGTCGGCCCGGCCGTAAGACGAAAAGGAGAGCAGCGCGCTGCTCTCCTGATTTCACTACTTCTCGGTCAATTGGCGCCTTTACCGACGAGTCGTGGTGGTCGCGGTCGTCCCGGTGGTCCGGGGCGCAGTGAAGGTGGCGCCGACCGCGCCCGCCCCACCGCCGGCCAGACTCTGCTCGGCGATCTGGATCATGCTACGGACCATGTGGCCACCCACCGCGCCGCATTGACGGGACGGAAGGTCGCCCCAGTACCCGTCCTGCGGGGGGGTCACCCCGATCTGGTTCGCCACCTGGTACTTAAAGTTGTCGAGGGCGGGGCGAGCTTGCTGGACGAGAGCCTTGTTGCTCCTAGAGCCAGTGCCCATTCATGTCACCTCGCTTTCCTTTGTTTCTGACGCTATGGTTCACCCCACCCCACGGTGCCATACCATGAACTTTTTCCCAAGGATAGCGACAAAACCCTACCCACGCAGGCTTTTTCAGTCCTCGGAATGACCCTCTTATGTCAACGGAAAGCCCGGCCGCGCGCTGCGGCCGGGCATCGTCGTCTCGCGGTCCTTCGCCGGCTCGAACCGGCGCGGGCTCAGGCGTGAAGCTCCTTCATCTCCCCGGTTTCCATGTAGATGACCCGCTCGCCGATGTTGGTGATGTGGTCGGCGATGCGCTCCAGACTCCGGGTGATCATCAAGAGATGGAGGGCTTGATAGACCAGGCGGGGGTCCTTCTCCATGAACCCCATCAACTCGTCAAAGAGGTACTTGTAGAGGTGGTCGACGTCGTCGTCGTGCCGGATCATCTGGTGGATGAGGTTGAGGTCGCGGGTGACGAAGCCCTCGAGGCTCTCCCGCAGCATCTTCTTGACCAGTTCGGCCATGTTCGGGATGTCCACCAGGGGTTTGAACAGCGGCCTATCGGCCAACTTGACCGACTCCTTGGCGATGTCCACGGCGTAGTCCCCGACGCGCTCGACGTCGGTGATGATCTTCATCACCGCGGCGATCGTCCGGAGGTCCTTGGCCATCGGCTGCTGCAGGGCGATCAACTGCAGGCACCGCGACTCGATTTCCAGGTTCAGCCGGTCGACCTCGTCGTCCATGGCCACGACCGTGTCGGCCAGGGCCATGTCCCGGTTGGCCAAGGCCTGGAGGGCCTTGTGGACCATGTCCTCGGCGACCATGCCCATCTTGAGCAGGTCTTTCTGGAGCACCTGCAGTTCCCGATCGAAACTCTCCCGCACGGACAAGCGAACTACCCCCTTGACCCGGCCCTCTCTATGGGGCGCCTCGGCGGGCTCCCGTTCCCCCCGGACCTACGGGCCGGTGGCCGGCCCGGGGGACGTCGTCAAAGCTTCCCGGTGACGTACCGCTCGGTGCGGCTGTCCCGCGGGTTGGTGAAGATCTGGCGGGTCTCCCCGTACTCGACCAGCTCGCCGGCGAGCATGAAGGCGGTCCGGTCGGAGGCCCGGGCGGCCTGTTGCATGTTATGAGTGACAATGATTATGGTGTATTCCTTCTGCAGCTCGCGCATGAGCTCCTCGATCCGCAGGGTGGAGATGGGGTCCAGGGCCGAGGCCGGCTCGTCGAGGAGGATGACCTCCGGCTCCACGGCGACCAGCCGGGCCAGGCAGAGCAACTGCCGGTTGCCCAGGGAGAGCCCCAGGGCCGGGGCGTTCAGGCGGTCGCGGGCCTCGCCCCAGAGGCCCACCGAAGCCAGGCTCCTTTCCACTATTTCGGCCAAACGGGCGTGGTTCTTCAACCCGTGGACCCGAGGCCCATACGCCACGTTGTCAAAGATGGACAGGGGGAAGACGTTCGGCCGCTGGAAGACCATGCCCACCGCCTTCCGCAGCTGGATGAGGTCCTGGCGGCGGCCGTAGATGTCCGACCCGTCCAGGGCGATCTTCCCCTCGATCCTGATCCCGGCGATGCCGTCGTTCATCCGGTTCAGGCACCGCAGGAGGGTCGACTTCCCGCACCCCGACGGCCCGATGATGGCCGTCACCTGGTTGGCGTAAAAGGCCAGGCCCACGTCCTTGAGGGCCTGGTGTTGGCCGTAGTAGAGGTTCAGGCCCTTGACTTCGACCTTCGGTTGTGGTTCGATCGGTTGCCGTGTGGCCAAGAGGCTGCCCTCCTTATCCGGCGTCGCCGGCCTAACCGAAACGGCCGGAGATGTAGTCCTCGGTCCGCCGGTCACGCGGCCGGGTGAAGACCCTCTGGCTCGGCCCGAACTCGACCAGCTCGCCCAGGTAGAAGAAGGCGACGCGGTCGCCGACCCGAGCGGCCTGTTGCGGGTTGTGGGTCACGAGGACGATGGTGTAGCGCTCCCGCAGTTGTTTCAGGAGCTCCTCGATGCGCAGGGTGGAGATGGGGTCGAGGCCGGAGGTCGGCTCGTCGAGGAGGATGACCTCCGGCTCGACGGCCAAGACACGGGCGATCGACAGGCGCTGCTGCTGCCCGCCGGACAGCCGGAGGGCCGAATCGGCCAGGCGGTCCTTGACCTCGTCCCACAGGATGGCGTCGCGGAGGCCTTTCTCGACGGTCTCGTCGAGCTGACTCTTCCTGGTCACGCCATGGAGGCGGGGGCCGTAGGCGACGTTGTCGTAGACCGACATCGGCAGGGGGATGGGCAGCGCGAAGACCATCCCGATGCGCCGCCGCACCTCGGCCGGATCGGCGCCGGGGTCATAAAGGTCCAGGCCGTCCAGGGTCACACGGCCGGTCATCCGGGTCCTCGGGAGGAGGTCGTTGAGGCGGTTGATGGCCCTCAGGAGCGTCGTCTTGCCGCTCCCGGTCGGGCCCATGATCGTCAGGAGGTCGTTGTTCTGGACCTCCAGCGACACGTCCCGGAGGGCCTGCAAGTCACCATAGTAGTAGTTGAGTTCGCTCGCCGCCAGCTTGGGCGGCCCGTCGGTGGCCATGGCCGCCCCCCCTATGAATGTCGGGCGATGAACCGCTGCATCAGCCAATAGGCCACGAAGTTCACCGCCAGGATCGAGATGACCAGGATGGCCGCCGTTCCATAGGCGTTGGGCATTGAGATGCCTTCCCGGGCCAGGATGTAAAAGTGGACGGCCATCGTCCGCACCGGGTCGAAGATGGACGTCGGCAGGCGCAGGGTGGCCCCAGCGGTGAAGATGACCGCCGCCGTCTCCCCGATGCACCGCCCCATGCCCAGCATGACCCCGGTCAGGATGCCCGGTAGGGCCGACGGCAGGATGGCCCGGGTGACCGTCTGCCACCGCGTGCCGCCGAGGGCAAAGCTGATCTCCCGGTACGAGTCAGGCACCGCCCGGATAGCTTCCTCGGAAGTCCGGATGATGGTCGGGAGGATCATCGCCGCCAGGGTCAGAGCCCCGGACAGCACCGACCAACCGAGCCCCAGGTAGATGACGAAGAACATGAACCCGAAGAGACCGAAGATGATCGACGGCACGCCGGCCAGGCTCTCCGCGCCGAAGCGGACGACCCGCGTCAGCGGGCCGGGCCGCGTGTACTCGGTGAGGTAGATGGCCGTACCCACGCCGAGCGGGGTGGCGATGCCCAGGGCCAGGACGGTCAGGGCGAAGGTGCCGATGATGGTCGGCAGGATGCCGCCGCTCCGGCCCATCTCCGTGGGCGACCGGGTGACGAAGGACCACGAGAGCACGGGCAACCCATGGACCAGGATGTAGGCGATGATGAAGATGAGGATCCCGAGGGTCAGCGCGGCGCTGGCCCAGAGCACCCCGATAGCGACCTTGTGGGCGACGACGGCGCGGTTGTTCATGACGTCAGGTTCACCTGGCCTTGCCTCTGGCGCTGGTGGTGTAGCTGGCGAGGACGGACAGGAGCATGATGATGACGAAGAGGATGACGCCGGTCCCGAAGAGGGCCGCCCGGTGCATCCCGGCGGCGTAGCCCATCTCCAGGGCGATGTTGCTGGTCAGCGTCCGGACCGGGTCGAGCAGCGAGCCGGGGACCTTGGTGGCGTTGCCGGCGACCATGATGACGGCCATGGTCTCCCCGATGGCCCGGCCCATCCCGAGGATGACCGCGGCCAGGATGCCCGAGCGGGCCGCCGGCAGGAGGACCATGGAGATGGTCTGCCAGCGGGTGGCCCCGAGGGCCAGCGAACCGTCGCGGTAGGCGTCGGGGACGGCCTTCAGGGCGTCGTAGGAAATGCTGATGACCGTCGGCAAAATCATTATCCCAAGGACGACCGACGAGGCCAGGACGGAGAAACCCGGCCCGCCGAAGCGGTTGCGGATGAGCGGCACCAGGATGACCAGACCCATGAAGCCGTAAATGACCGACGGGATGCCGGCCAGGAGTTCGATGGCCGGCTTGATCACCCGGGCCGTGCGCGGCGGGGCCACCTCCGACAGGAAGATGGCGCAGGCCAGCGAGAGCGGTACGCCGATGGCCAAGGCGCCCACGGTGACCCAGAGGGACCCCATGATCATCGGGAAGATGCCGAAGACGTCCCGCCCCGGGGCCCACTTGTGTCCGGAGACGAACGGCCAGAACCCGGTCCTGGCGATGGCCGGGATCCCGCCGATGAAGATGAACACGGTAATCAGGGCCAGCACGCCGATGGCCGACAGGGCGACCGCGGTGAGGACCCGCTCCACGCCCCGTTCGCTGAGCCGCACCCGCCGTCCTCCTCCGGCCACGTGCCCTTCCTGCTTCATGGTTAGCCTCCCGGGCCTACTGGCCGACGTTCGGGTTGACCGGCACGAGGCCCTCTCGGTAGAGGACCTTCTGCCCCTCGACACCCAGGACGTAGTCGATGAAGTCCTTGACCGTACCGGACGGCTCCCCCTGGGTCAGGAAGAGGAACGGCCGGACCACCGGGTACTGATTG
This sequence comes from Bacillota bacterium, assembly GCA_021811325.1. Classification (GTDB taxonomy): domain Bacteria; phylum Bacillota; class Sulfobacillia; order JAJYWN01; family JAJZPE01; genus JAJZPE01. The sequence continues at coordinate 771 of JAJZPE010000067.1, read as the reverse complement.
GACCTGGCGGTGGCCAGCGTGGCCGCCACCCCGTCGAGCTTGACCGCCCGCACCCGCTGGTCGACGAGGCCGAGCGACAGGTAGCCGATGGCGAACGGGTCGCCGGCCACCGTCTCCCGGACCGACCCGTTGGAGTCCTGGACCAGGGCCGCCGGCGTGACCTCGGCGTTTTTCATGATCATCTCGTCGAAGGAGCCGCGGGTGCCCGAGCCCTCCTCGCGGCTGATGACGGTGATGGCTTTGTCCGGTCCCCCGAGGTCCTTCCAGTTGCGGATGACCCCGGAAAAGACCCCCCGGACCTGAGCGCTGGTCAGCCCGTCCAGGTGGTTCGACGGGTTGACGATGATGGCGATGGCGTCGTGGGCGATTGGGAATTCACGCAGGGCGGCCTTCTCGTCCGGCTTCAGCTCGCGCGAGGACATGCCGATCTGGGCGGCCCCGGTCTCCGCGGCCTGGATCCCCGCGCTCGACCCCCCGCCCTGAACGTTGATGGACGGCTTCCCTTTGGCCATGTACTCCTCGGCCAGGAGTTCGGCGAATGGCTGGACCGAGGTCGACCCGGCCAGGGTGATGGACGCGCCGGTGGCCGGCCCGCGGCGACAGCCGGCCGCGAGGCCCACGAGCGTCACCATGAGCATCAGCCCGGCGGCCAAGCGCAGCCAGGCCAGGCGTCCGTTCCCCATGGAAGCCACTCCTTCGACAATGGTCTCCAGCCCGAAGCGGCCCCGGCTGGTCACGGCCGGCCGGAGGCGAGCCGGCCGGCGGGGGCAA